>LSKJ01000630.1 GCA_001557035.1 Rhodospirillaceae bacterium CCH5-H10
GTCGCGAACAGGAACTTCACGTGCGGCGGCGGCTCTTCCAGCGTCTTCAGCAACGCATTGAAGGCCTTCTCCGACAGCATGTGCACTTCGTCGATGATGTAGACCTTGTAGCGTGCCGAGACCGGGCGGTAGCGCACGCCCTCGATCAACTCGCGCACATCGTCGATGCCGGTGCGCGACGCCGCGTCCATCTCGATCACGTCGACATGGCGATCCTCGGTGATGGCCTTGCAGTTGTCGCAGACGCCGCAGGGATCGACGGTCGGGCCGCCCGTGCCGTCGGCGCCCACGCAGTTCAGCGCCCGGGCGATGATGCGCGCGGTCGTCGTCTTGCCAACGCCGCGCACCCCGGTGAGCATGAACGCATGAGCGATACGGCCGGTGGCGATGGCATTGCGCAGCGTGCGCACCATGGCTTCCTGGCCGACCAGGGTCGTGAAATCGACGGGACGGTATTTCCGGGCGAGGACGCGATAGGGGACTGCCGGGTCTTCCGAGCCCTTGGTGGCCTTCGCCATGGCGATCACCCGCTATTCTGCGCCGTGGCCCCATTCAGGCCCGGCGGTCATCGCGCCCGGGCCGCCCGCCCTCCGCGGCGGCGCGCGCAGGGGAACGGGTGAGAGACCGACATGACCCGAAGCGAATTCGTTACGGCTGCTTCCTTCCGGATCTGACCGGGTTGGCGACTGCTCCGCCCACATCGGCCCCTCGAGGCCGTTATATCAGGAGTCCGGCCGTCCGGCGCAAGGGCCGAGTGCGTGGCTGGGATAAGTTCAGATACGCCATTGATTCACAATGGTTTTTTATCAATTGCGACGGTCGGCGGGGCGCCCCAGTCCGAGATGGTCGCGCAACGTGGTGCCGGTGTAGTCGGCCCGGAACAGGCCGCGCTCCTGCAGGATCGGCACGACGCCCCGGGCGAAGGCGTCGAACTGGCCGGGAAAAAAGGGCGGCATGACGTTGAACCCGTCGGCAGCGCCCTCCCGGAACCACCGCTCCAGCACGTCGGCGATCTGGATTGGCGTCCCGATCGGCAGCAGATGGCCGCGCGCCGCCGCGACCCGATGGAAGAGTTCGCGCAAGGTGAGATTCTCCCGTCGCGCCATCTGGATCAGCAGGGCCGCGCGGCTCTTGAGATGCTCGGTCTCCGGCACGGCAGGTACCGGCCCGTCGAGCGGATGGAGCGACATGTCGGCGCCCAGCCGTTCCGACAGGACGGTGAAAGCCTGTGCCGTATCGATGTTGCGGTTCAACTCGGCGAAGATTTCCCGCGCCTCGCTCTCGGTCCGGCCGACCACGGGCATCACACCGGGCATGACCAGTGCGGCATCGGCGGGGCGCCCGCACTCCTGAAGCTGCGCCTTCACGCTGCGGTAGAAAACCTGTGCCTCGGTGAGGTCGTTCTGGGCCGTGAACACCACGTCGGCGATTCGCGCCGCGAGCGCCTGGCCCGGACCGGAGGAGCCCGCCTGGATCAGGACGGGATGGCCCTGCGGCGGCCGCGGCACGTTGAGCCCGCCCTGGATCGAGAAGTACTTTCCCTCGAAGGCCGGCATATGGAGGCTGCCCGGGCGCACGAAGAGGCCAGCCTGCTTGTCGGCAATGAAGGCGTCGTCATCCCAGCTGTCCCAGAGCAGGCGGCAGGCTTCGACGAATTCCCCGGCCATGGCGTAGCGCTCGGCATGCGGCGGATGCTGGCGGCCGAACACGGCGCTCGATTTCGAGTAGGCCGTCGTCACCACGTTCCACGCCGCGCGGCCGCCCGAGAGATGATCCAGCGAAGCGAAGGCGCGGGCCACGTGATAGGGCTCGGCGTAGGTCGTCGAGGCGGTTGCGGCGAGGCCGAGCCGCGTCGTGCTCATGGCCAGCGCCGAGAGCAGGCCGAGCGGCTCGAACTTGCCGATGGTCGAGGGGTGCTCGCCGTAGCCCGTCGCGAAACCGTCGCCCAGGAAGAACATGTCGAATTTCGCCGTCTCGGCCGTGGCGGCGATGTGCTGCATCAGCGCGAGATTGGGCGTGCGCGCATCGGCGTCCGGGTGGCGCCAGCCTCCGACATGATGGCCGGGCGTCTGGACGAAGACGCCGAGGCGCATAAGGCGCGATGATCGGTCCATGGCCGTCAGGCGCTGAGGGCCGCCTGTCCCACTGCGCCGGGCGCCTCAACGGGAAAGCCCACGGTGACGCTGCCGGCCTTCTCGAAGACGAGGGTGACGGGCAGGCTGGTCCCGGCAGCCAGGGGGGCCGTGAGGCCCATCATCAGCAGGTGGTAGCCGCGCGGCTTCAGGACCTGCCGATTGGCCGGCGGGATGACAAGGCCTCCCTCGACCTGCCGCATTTCCAGGCGTGGACCCTTGACCCGGATGGCATGGATCTCGATGGACGCGGCTGCGGGGCAGGACGCCGAGACGAGCCGGTCGGTATCGCCTTCGTTGGCCACCGTCATGAAGGCCCCGGCGAGATCAGGATGCTGGGATGACGAGCGTGCCCAGGGCTTCACGATCTGCAACGGCCCCAGGCTTGCGGCCGGCACTTCCTTTGGCTCAGAACGACGAAGCCACTTCAGCAATCCATCCTCCGCCGCACCTAGTGCGCGAAATAGTGCATGCCACCATCCACCGGAACCACCGCGCCCGTGATGTAGCGCGCCGCCGGGGAGGCGAGAAAGGCGACGAGATTTGCCACATCCTCCGGCTCGCCGAAATACCCGATGGGGATGTTTCGCTCGATGAAGCTGCGGCGTGCTTCCTCTGTCGGATGGAGTTTCTGCAGGATCTGTTCGCTGTTGATCCGGCCTGGCTGAATCGTGTTCACCGTCACGCCATCGGCGGCCACGTCGCAAGACAGGCCCTTGGCCCAGAGATGCAACGCGGCCTTGGCGGCGATCGCCGCGTTGAGGCCGCGCGGCTCCATGGAGCCGCTGATGTTGACGATCCGGCCCCATTTGCGCGCCCGCATCGCCGGCAGCAGGGCCTTGGTGAGAAGCCGCGCCGCGGTGAAGTTGAGAGCGAAGGCTTCCTCCCAGACATCCTCGCCGGCATCCGGCCCGGTCGGCCGCGAGCCGCCAGCGCAGTTCACCAGGATGTCGATGGGGCCGAGGGCTCTTTCCGCTTCGGCGGCGATGCGCGCCAGGTCGGCCGTGTCGGTCACGTCGCCCGCGACGACCGTGACTCCGTCGAGCCGTTCGATCCTCTCGGTCCGCCGCGCGGTGGCGACGACCTTTGCGCCCTGCCGTGCCAGCAGGCGGACGACGCCGGCACCGATGCCCGAGCTCGCGCCGGACACGAGGCAGGTCCGGCCTTCCAGTTGGTAATCCATCGTGCCTTGATGGAGCAGAAGTCGCATTCTGCCAATAGACGCATCGTGAGACACGGGATCTGGGGGAGCACGCAATGGCGACGAGATTCGAGGGGCAGGTGGTGCTCGTCACCGGTGGCAACAGCGGGTTGGGGCTGGCATCGGCCAAGGCCTTCGCCGACGAAGGCGCGGAAGTCGTGATCTCCGGCCGCGACCGGGCGAAGCTGGATGCCGCGGTTGCCGAGATCGGTGCGAAAGCGATCGGTATCGTGGCCGACGTTTCGCGCGTGCCGGACATCGTGGCGCTCATGCGCGAGATCGAGAGTCGCAAGGGACGCATCGACGTGCTGTTCGCCAATGCCGGAATCGCGCGCTTCGCGCCGATCGAAGCGGTGACCGAGGCCGACTGGGACGGTTTGATGGGGACAAATCTGAAGGGCCTGTACTTCACGGTGCAGCAGGCCCTGCCCTTGATGCGGCGGGGCGGCGCCATCGTGCTCAACGCATCGCTGGCGGCGAGCAAGGGAGTGGCGACCGCTTCGGTCTACTCGGCAAGCAAGGCCGCAACCCGCTCGCTGGGACGCAGTCTGGGTGCCGAACTCATCGACCGCGGCATCCGGGTCAACGTGGTGAGTCCCGGTCCCATCGACACACCGATCTTCGAGACCTTGGCCACGGGCGCCGACGAGGTTGCCGCAACGAAGCGGGAGTGGGCCAGCGGCAATCCCATGAAGCGGTTCGGCATGCCCGGGGAAGTGGCGCGTGCCGTCCTTTTTCTGGCGTCGGCCGAAGCCAGCTACATCACGGGCGTCGAGCTTGCCATCGACGGCGGCGCCGCGAGCTTTTGAGACTTCAACGTACCCGCGCTTTCTGCGTCGCCTCGACATCGACGACGCCCTTGGCGGAGATCACGACGCCGTAGTCCCGTAGCGCCGTCTCCACCGTGATCATGCCGTCGAGCACGTCGTCGGCCACCTTGGCCGGATCGCGTTCCAGCGGGTTGCCGTAGCCGCCGCCCGCCGGGCCGTAGCAGACGAAGCGGCCATCCTTGCCGATGTTCATGTGCGGAACCTTCGAGGGCAGGGCGCGGTCAGCCTGGCCGGGAACCATCAGGTCGAGCCTGGCCGGCATGCCCTCGCTGCCGCCCAGGAAACCCCACGGCCGGTAGCGATGACCTTCGCCTTCGACCGAGGCGCCGCCGTCGCTGAGGAAAGTGAACTCGCGGACCGAGCCCAGCCCGCCGCGCCACTTGCCGGCGCCGGCCACATCCTCGCGCAGTTCGTAGCGTAGCACGCGCAGCGGCAGGTGGGTCTCGATGTCCTCGATCGGGTTGTTGCGCGTGTTGGCATAGAGCGTGTCGACGGCATCCATGCCGTCCTTGCCCAGCCGCCCGCCGTAGGAGCCCTCGAAGATCTCCATGTGCACCCAGTGGGTCTCGTCCCTGAGACCGGAGAAGGCGATGACCTTGAGGTTGCCGATACCCGCCGAGACGTTGCCGGGCATCGCCTGCGACAGCGCCTTCATCACCGTGTCGGCGAGCTGGTTGCCGGGGCAGAAGCGCGCGATGGTCGGGGCGGGAAAGGTCGGATTGGCGAGGCATCCCTTGGGCGCCACGATGGTGATCGGCCGCAGGAGACCCGCATTCACGGGAATGTGGCCGTGGACTTCGGTGTCGAGCAGCACCGATCGGATGGTGAGCCAGATCGCGATGTCCGCGGTGCCTTCGAGCGGCATGTTGATCGGCCGGTCGGGCACCTGCGGCGCCGTGCCGGTCAGATCCACCACCAGCTGCTCGTCCTTCTTGGTGATGGTGACGACGATCGGGAGTTCCTTCTTGGAGGGATCGTCGCTGTCCAGATAACCGTCGATGGCGGTCTCGGCGCGATAGATGCCGTCGGGCAGTTTGGCAATCGCCTGACGCATCAGCCGCTCGGCATGATCCATCAGCGCGTCGCAGGCCTGCTCGAAGGTTTCGAGCCCGTAGCGTTCCACCAGCTCGACCATGCGCTCCGCGCCGATGCGGGCGGCGGCCACCTGGGCATCCATGTCGCCAACCACGAGGTCGGAGGCGCGGATATTGTCGCGCACGATCTGCCACACCGCGTCGTTCCGCACGCCGCGGTCGTAGACCTTGATCGCCTTGAACTGCAGGCCCTCGGCATAGGCGTCGATCGCCTCGACGATGCCGCAGGAGCCCGGCGACAGCGCGCCGATGTCGAGATGATGCGCCGTCGTTGCGGCGAAGGCGATGAGCCGTCCCTGCACGAAGACAGGCACGATGAAGGCGACGTCGGGTCCGTGGCTGGCGCCGGAGTAGGCATCGTTGTGCATGATCACGTCGCCGGGCCGGATCGTATCGCCGCGCTTCTTCAGGATACGCTGGATGCCCCGCACATAGCCCGGGATCGGACCCGACTGCAGCGGCGTCGACTGCGCCGATTCGGCAAGACCCCTGCCTTCTGCGTCGACCAGTGCCGCTCCGAAATCCTCCGACTCGCGGATGATCGAGGAGTAGCTCATGCGCATCAGCTTGTAGCCCATCTCGACGGCGATGTTCTCGAGCGCGCCCTGGATCACGCTGCTGGTGATCGGATCGATGCGATCGGGCTTGGTCGCGGGCTGACGCAGCGGCTGGGTGCTCATTGCTTGGCCTCCTTGCGGATCATGAGATTGCCGGCGGTGTCGGCCTCGAAGCTGAAGTGCGGCGGCACGACAGTCGTGGTGTCCATCTGGAGCACGATCGCGGGTCCGGGGATGCGCTCGCCGACAGGCAGGAGGTCGCGGCGATAGAAAGTGGTCGGATAGTCGGCGAGCCTGCCGTCGACGCGGAAGGTGCCGTTGCCGGAGCTGACCGTGGCTGCTGCGAGCGAGCGGGCGCCATCGAGGGCGGGTTTGGCAATTGTGGCGGCGCTGGCCGCACCCACAAGGCGCAGATTCACGATCTCGATCGCGGAGTCGGCGAAGTGATGACCGTATTCCCGCTTGTGGACCTCGTGGAAGGCCTCGAAGGCCCTTGCGAGGGCAGCCTCGTCGAGAATGCCGTCGGGAAAGGTGACCCGCAGTTCGTAGCCCTGGCCGACATAACGCAGGTCGCCGCGTCGCTCGAACTTGACCTTGGCGAGATCGATGCCGTCGGCCGTGAAGCGACCGACGAGTTCCTTCGCCATGGCGTCGAAGTCGGCGTTGATGCGGGCGAGGTCCGCCGCGCCCGACACCTGGAACGAGGTCCGGATGGCGTCGTAGCGCAGGTCGCTGATCAACAGGCCGACCGCGGAAGTGATGCCGGGATGCGGCGGTACGATCACCTCGGTCACGCCCAGCATGTCGGCCACTTCCGCGCCATGCAGCGGCCCGGCGCCCCCGAACGCCACCAGCGTGTAGTTGCGCGGATCGATGCCCTTCTGGACCGTGCGCGAGCGGATGGCGTTGGCCATGTTGGCGTTGATCAGGGTGATGACCCCCTCGGCGGCTTCGCGGTCGGAGAGGCCGAGTTCGCGCGCCAGTTCGCCGATGACGCGACGGGCCGCGACCTCGTCGAGCGACATGCCGCCGCCCAGGAAGTTGCCGCCGTCGAGTCGGCCCAGCACGACGTTGGCGTCGGTGACCGTGGCGCGCGTTCCGCCGCGCCCGTAGGCGGCGGGGCCTGGTACGGCGCCAGCGGAGCGCGGGCCGACCTTGAAGGCACCGGCTTGGTCCACATAGGCTATCGACCCGCCACCAGCGCCGATCGTGTGCACGTCGATCATCGGCACCAGCACGGGGAAGCCCGCGATCCAGGTGTCGCGCGCCGTGGCCTCGCCGAAGCCGCCCTCGGTGACGATGCCAATATCGGCCGAGGTGCCGCCGACATCGAAGGTGATGAGATTGCGCCTCTCCGACAGCGCGCCGGCCCAGTCGCCGCCGATCACGCCGGCGGCAGGACCGGAGAGGAGGGTGAGCACCGGCCGCTCGGCCACCATGCCGGGCGTCGCGACGCCGCCGTTGGAGGCCATGATGCGCAGGTCGGCCTTGAAGCCCGAGGCTTCGATCTCGGATTCGAGGCGCGTCACGTAGTTGCGCACCTTGGGGCCGACAAAGGCGTTCATGGCCGTCGTCGTGAAGCGCTCGAACTCGCGGAACTGCGGCGAGACCGAAGACGAGGTGGTGGCGAAGCATTCCGGATATTCCTCGCGCACGATCTCCATGGCGCGCGCCTCGTGGCTGGCGTCGAGATAGGAGAAGAGGAAGCAGATCGCGATGGCCTGGACGCCGGCCTCCTTCAACTCCCGCACGGCCTGGCGAACGCCGTCCTCGTCGAGCGGCTCCAGCACCTCGCCGCGCGGCGGGACCAGCCGTTCCTTCACCGTCTTGCGGTGCCGCCGCTTCACCAGCGGCCTGTCCTGCCAGGGAATGTCCTGCATGATCGAGTAGTGCTGTGGCCGCTGGTGGCGGCCGATGTGCAGGATGTCGCGATACCCGCCGGTGGTGATCATTCCCGTCACCGCGCCGTCATGCTCGAGAATCGCGTTGGTGGCGATTGTGGTGCCATGGAATACCGTGTCGATCGTCTCGCGCGGGATCGAATACTTGTCGCAGAGCGCCATCAGCCCCTGCACGACGCCGCGCGAGGGATCGTCCGGCGTTGTCGAGATCTTGTGCACGCCGGTGCGGCCGGCCTCGGTGTCGGCAAAGACCAGATCCGTGAAGGTGCCGCCCACGTCCACGCCGATCAACCGCATCGCCGCCTCCCTTTGCCTGCGTTGGCGTCAGGCGAGCAAGAGCCGCGCCAACGCTGTGCCATCGCCGCCCTCTGCGCACGGGGAATTCCACAGTGCTGGCATGGGGCTTGCTTGCCACCCGGCATGGCCAAGCCGCCGGACATTGAACTCGTTTCCCTGACCAAGCGCTACGGCGAGACGGTGGCGGTCGATTCAATCGGCCTGCGCATCCCCGCCGGCTCGTATTGCTGCCTGCTGGGCCCCAGCGGCTGTGGCAAGACCACGACCCTGCGCATGATCGCGGGCCACGAGGAGGTCTCCGAGGGCGACATCATCCTCGGCAGCGAGAACATCACCGGCCTGCCGCCGGCCGCACGCGGCACCGCGATGATGTTCCAGAGTTACGCGCTCTTTCCGCATCTCGATTGCACCGACAATGTAGCCTTCAGCCTCAAGATGCGCGGCGTCGACAAGGAGACGCGCCGGTCCCGCGCGCTCGACCTGCTGAAGCGCGTGCACATGGACGCCTATGCCGGGCGCCTGCCGTCGCAACTCTCGGGCGGTCAGCAGCAGCGCGTGGCGCTGGCGCGGGCGCTCATTACCGATCCGCAGGTCCTGCTGCTCGACGAGCCGCTGTCGGCGCTCGATCCCTTCCTGCGCATCCGGATGCGGGAGGAACTGAAGACCCTGCAGACGCGGCTGGGCATCAGCTTCATCCATGTGACGCACAGCCAGGACGAGGCGATGGCGCTGGCCGATCTCGTCGTGGTGATGAACGGCGGCAGGATCGAGCAGGCGGCGCCGCCCCGCGAAGTCTTCAACAGGCCGGCCTCGGCCTTCGTCGCCAAATTCATCGGCGGTCACAACGTGCTTCCGGCCGCCGTCGCGCGCGCCGGTGCGGGCGAAGGGCCGTTCGTGGCCATCCGCGCCGACCGGATGTCCGTGCAGGCGGGCACTTCGGGGGAGGCCGGCGTCACGTCGCTGCAGGGCGTCACCCGGTCGGTCGAGTATCTCGGCTCGACCGTACAGGTCGGCATCGACGTCACGGGACTCGAGACGCTGTCGGCCACGCTATCCGAGGCACGCTTCGATGCGTCGCCGGTGCGGCCCGGCGAGCCCGTCATTCTGTCGTGGAGGCCCGAGGACGTTCACGTGCTGGGACGCTGAGGGGCGATTGAGGGGAGGCGGCCCCGCGCCGTCGCTGTTGAAGGAGGAAGACGAGATGGCTCGGAAATCGAATGGCGGCATCGGCCGTCGCAGGATGCTCAAGGGCGCGGCCGGCATCGCGGGCGCGGCCGTCGGCAGCGGCGCGATCACCGGCTTTCCGGTGATCTGGGCCCAGAACAACAAGAACATCGTTCTGCGCCAATGCGGTACCGGCGTGTCGGCGATCAACGAGATCGCGGAGAAGTGCAAGGCCGACCTCGGCATCACGCTGCAGATGACGGCGCTGGACTCCGACGCGGTCGTGCAGCGCGTCGTGACGCAGCCCAATTCCTTCGACATCGGCGACATCGAATACTGGATGATCAAGAAGGTCTTCCCGGCCAACACGCTGCAGGCGATGGACGTCAAGAAGATCAAGCTGTTCGACAAGATCGTGCCGATCTTCACCAGCGGCAAGCTGAAGCCCGACAGCGTCATCGCCCAGGGCACGGCGCCTAGCACCGTGAGCTTCGTCGAGGGCGCGGGCTCGACCAAGTTCGCCAAGGGCCAGACCCAGTGGTTCACGATCGTGCCCACGATCTACAACGCCGACACGCTCGGCATCCGTCCCGACCTGGTCGGCCGCAAGATCGATTCGTGGAAGGACATCCTCGATCCGAAGTTCAAGGGCAAGACATCGATCCTGAACATCCCGTCGATCGGCATCATGGACGCCGCGATGATCTGCGAGGCCGCGGGCATCGTGAAGTACGGCGACAAGGGCAACATGACCAAGGCGGAGATCGACAAGACCATCGATTTCCTGATCAAGACCAAGAAGGACGGCCAGTTCCGTGCTTTCTGGAAGACCTTCGACGAATCGGTGAACCTCATGACCTCGGGCGAGGTCGTGATCCAGTCGATGTGGTCGCCGGCGGTCTCGGCGGTCCGCGGCAAGGGCGTGCCCTGCACCTACCAGCCGCTCAAGGAAGGCTATCGCGCCTGGGGCGGCGGCCTGGCGCTGGCCAAGCATCTGCAGGGCGCGCAACTCGACGCGGCCTACGAATACATCAACTGGTACCTGTCCGGCTGGGTCGGCGCCTTCCTCAACCGCCAAGGCTACTACTCGGCGGTGCTCGAGACGGCCAAGGCCAACATGTCGGCCGACGAATGGGGCTTCTGGATGGAAGGCAAGCCTGCCCAGGGCGACATCAAGAACCCTCAGGGCCAGGTCGTCGAGAAGGCCGGCGCTGTACGCGACGGCGGCTCGTTCTACGATCGCATGGGCGCCGTCGCCTGCTGGAACGCGGTGATGGATGAGGACCGCTACATGGTCCAGAAGTGGAACCAGTTCATCGCCGCTTGATCGTCCTGCCCTTCCTGTTCCTCTCCCCCTGACGGGGGAGAGGGGTATGAATTGATGAACCGCGCAAAGTCCTGGGTCACCTATCTGCAGGTCGCGCCGCTCGCGCTGGTGTTCCTGCTGTTCCTCATCGTCCCGATCGTCACGATCGTGGTGGTGAGCTTCTTCGACTACAACACGACCCAGATCATCCCGGCCTTCCTGCTGCAGAACTACGAGGAGCTCCTGCTCTCGCCGGTGACCTGGCGCACCTACCAGCAGACCATCCAGTTCGCGCTCATCACCTGGGCGCTCACCCTGCTGATCGGCTTCACCGTCGCCTACTTCGTGGCCTTCCACGTGCGCTCGTCCACGATGCAGACGGTGCTGTTCCTGCTCTGCACCATCCCGTTCTGGACCTCGAACGTCATCCGCATGATTTCGTGGATCCCGTTCCTCGGCCGTCACGGGCTCGCCAATACAACGCTGATCAATCTCGGCCTGATCGACCAGCCGCTGGAGTTCCTGCTCTATTCCGACTTCTCGGTCGTGCTGGCCTACGTCCACCTCTACACGCTGTTCATGGTGGTGCCGATCTTCAACTCGATGATGCGCATCGACCGCAGCCTGCTCGAGGCGGCGCGCGATGCCGGCGCGACCGGCTGGCAGACGCTGGTCAACGTCATCCTGCCGCTGTGCAAGCCCGGCATCGCCATCGGCTCGATCTTCGTGGTGACCATCGTCATGGGCGACTTCGTCACCGTGCGGATGATGAGCGGCGGGCTCAGCGCCTCGGTCGGCCTGATGATGGCGAACGCCATGTCGCTGCTGCAGTATCCCGCTGCCGCGGCCAATGCGGTCGTGCTGCTGCTGCTGGTGCTCGGTATCGTCGCGGCCATGATGCGCATGGTCGACATCCGCAAGGAGCTGTGACGTGCAGCACGGCAAGCGCGGCCCCGCCTTCTGGCTCCTCGGCGCCTTCTTCTGCCTGTTCGTCCTGTTCCTCTACGGGCCGACGCTGACGATCCTGATCCTGTCGTTCCAGGGACCGTCGGGCGGGCTCACCTTTCCGATGAACGGCGTGTCGCTGCACTGGTTCAGGAACCTGTTCGAGAAGCAGATGGTGGGCGACTTCGCGGGTTCGCTGCAGCGGTCGCTGATGCTGGGCGTCGCCGTCATGCTGGTGACCGTCGTCGCGTCCTTCTCGGCGGGCCTCGCCTTCCGCTCGCGCTTCCGCGGCTCGGGTATCCTCTTCTATCTGGCCATCGCCAGCCTGATCGTGCCGTCGATTCTGATCAGCCTGGGTATCGGCCTGCTGTATCGCGTGCTGGGCTGGGATCCAGCCTGGTACAGCTCGGCCTTCGGCGCCCATCTCACCTGGACGCTGCCGTTCGGCCTGCTGATCATGTTCGCGGTCTTCAACCGGTTCGACCGTCGCTACGAGGAGGCTGCGCGCGATCTCGGCGCGACCTCGTGGCAGACGATCCGCCATGTCGTCGTGCCGATCCTGCTGCCCAGCCTGATCGGCGTCGGCCTGTTCGGCTTCACCTTGTCCTACGACGAGTTTGCGCGCAGCCTCTACACGGCGGGCACCTTCAACACGCTGCCGCTGGAGATCTACGGCATGACGACCAACGTCACGACGCCGGTCCTCTATGCGCTGGGCACGGTCACCACGGGCGTGTCCGTGCTCGTGATCGCGCTGTCGCTCCTGTCGGTCACCTGGCTGCGACGGCGCCGGACGCGCCATGGCAGCGACGCCGGAAAGGCCGCCTGACATGACCCGCCAGACCAAAGTGCTGCGCCTGCCGACCGCCGGCCCGCAGGACACGGCGCCGCTCGCCGCCGCCATCGCGGCCGGCGACGTCGACGCCCGGAGCATCGTGGCCATCGTCGGCAAGACCGAGGGCAATGGTTGCGTCAACGATTTCACCCGGGGCTATGCCACGCTGGCGTTGAAGCTGGTGCTGGCGGAGTCGCTGGGCTGCCCGCTGGCAGATATCGAGAAGCGGGTTGCCATCGTGATGTCGGGCGGCACCGAAGGCGGGCTGTCGCCGCATCTGCTGATCTTCTGTCGCGAGGAGGTGTCGTCGCCGGCTTCGGCGGGGCCGCGGCTCGCCATCGGCGTCGGCCTCACGCGGCCCTTCAAACCCGAGGAGATCGGCCGGGCGGCGCAGATCGAGGAGACGGCGGCGGCAGTGACGCTGGCCCTCAAAGACGCGGGTATCGCCGGGCCTTCCGACGTGCATTTCGTCCAGATCAAGTGTCCGCTGCTGACCAAGGAGCGGATCGAGGAAGCGGCCCGCCGTGGCGCTGTGACGGCAACTGCCGATACCTATCATTCGATGGCCTTGTCACGCGGTGCCTCGGCGCTGGGCGTGGCGCTGGCGCTGGGCGAGATCGGGAACGCGCCGGAAGAGGCGGTCTGCAAGGACTGGTCCCTGTTCTCACGCGTCGCCAGCACATCGGCGGGCGTGGAACTGCTGCGCAACGAGATCGTGGTGCTGGGCAATGCTAAGGGCTGGGCGGGCGATCTCGTGATCGGCCACGATGTCATGAAGGACGCCATCGATGCCGAGGCCGCGCGGCGCGTGCTGGCGGCTCTGGGTGGCGAGACGGTCGCGGTGCTGGCCAAGGCCGAAGCCTCGCCGACCGGCGAGATCCGCGGGCGGCGGCATACGATGCTGGACGACAGCGACATCCATTCGACCCGTCACGCCCGCGCCCTGGTGGGCGGCGTGCTGGCCGGC
>LSKJ01000631.1 GCA_001557035.1 Rhodospirillaceae bacterium CCH5-H10
CGATCGAGTTCATGCTGTCGACCAGCACGCCGTCGACGTAGCCGGCCAGCGCCGCAAGGTCGGCGTACACGGTTCCGGTCGTGCCGGCATACGACGCTGTATCGGTGCCCTCGCCGCCCCAGAGCTGGTTCGTCGCGCCGCCGGCGGCACCGCCGATCAGGATGTCGTCCCCTTCCAGGCCATACAGGTAGTCGGTGTCGCCAAGGCCGCTGAGCGTGTTGTGGCCCGAATTGCCGATGAGGATGTTGCTCAGGTCGTTGCCCGTGCCGTCGACATTGTCGGTCCCGATCAGGATCAGGTTCGGGACATCGTCCGGCAGCGTGTAGCTCGCGCTGGACAGGATCAGATCGGGCCGTTCGTCGTGGCGGATGATGCCGACGGCCGACGCGGTGTCGATGACGGCGCCTGCACTGGCGTCGGACAAGGTGATCTCGAAGCTCTCGTCCAGTTCCACCAGCGTCTCGCCGAGAACCCAGACCGTGATGGTCTTGGAGGTCTCCCCGGCGGAGAAGTTCACTGTGCCGGACGGCATCTCGCCGCCGAAGAGAGAGAATGCCGGAAGGTCCGTATCGTCTTCGGAGGGGATCTGGGGAAAGTAGGCGCCCAGGTCGGAAGCGGTCTGGGACAGGAATTCGGCGGACTCCAGGAGTTCGTCGAAGGGAATGAAATCGGCGTCGAACACGTCCGATCCTGTAACGGCCCAGTCGACGCTGGTGCTGCCGCTCAGGTCGCCGGCGCGGGTGACGGTGAAGGTGAAGGGCGTGGCGCCCAATTCGCCTTCGGCCTTGTCCGCGCTGGCGGCGGCGATCGACAGCGACGTCGTCACGACATCGTCGTTCGCGATCGTGCCCGTGGCACTGCCGTCGAGGATCGACGCGCCCTCCGACGGATCGGACAGGGTGACGGTGAAGGTCTCGTTGCCCTCGACGATCGTATCGCCGGTGATCTCGATGAGGATGTTCTGCTGCGTCACCCCGGGCGCGAAGGTGAGGGTGCCGCTCTGGGCCACATAGTCTTGTCCGGCGACCGCGGAGCCGTTCGCGGTCGTGTAGTGGACGGTCACGGTCGAAGTGGATGCCGCGGTCAGGAAGACCGGAATGCTGACGTAGTTGGGCTCGCCGCCGTCGCCCTCGTCGACCGCCCCGTCGCCGGCGGTGACGCCGACCGTCGGCACGCCGTTGCGGACCGCGAACACGAAGGTACCCGGCATGCCGACATTGCTGGCGCTCTCCAGCGCGAGCAGGGCCGCCTGGTTGCCCGATTGCGTCAGCTCGAAATACTCGACGCCGTTGCCGGCGCTGTAGCCGGCCCGGGCCGGAGTGCCGCCCAGGCCGTTGCTGCCGCCGGATGCGTTGCCGGTCGTCCAGTCGATGTTCTCGTAGCGGAAGGTGATGTCGAAATCGCCCTCGGCATTGATCTGTCGGATGCTGAGCTGGAAGGCGTTCAGCTTGTTGGTCTGGCTGCTGTAGTAGCCGACATCGTCCCAGGTGGCGGTGAAGGTGTGGGTGGCGGCGTCGAGGTCGTACCAGAGCAGATTCGTGCCGGTCGACGTGCCGCCGGGCGTCGGCGTGACCGTGCCGCCGCGCGTGTCGATGTCGGCCCAGAAAGCGGCGATGACGGGGTTGCTGGTCGATCCCGTGATGGCGCTCGGCGTGAAGCTGCTGGAAGCCGTGTTGAAGGTAACGCTGCCGTTGTTGTTGAGATAGAAGCCCGTGTAGGAGTGGCCGAAGAAGTTGATGCCCTGCGCGCCGAAGATCGGCGTGAGGTCGATGAATCCGGTCGATCCATCGTCATTGCGGGAAAGCGAGAACTCGCCGAAACCGGCGGTACCGCCCAGATCAGCAACCAGCGATGTCACGATGGCCTCCCCAAGGGTCCGCTAATCCCATCTTGCCGGGCCGGACGACTTTGCCGTCGCCGGTAATCTCCCACACGCCGGCAAGGGTAAGGAGATGAATGCCGGCTGGCAATGGAGTCGGGCGGTGGCGCATATCATCGCGACTGCAACTCGTATGCAGGGCGATTTCCCAGCGGTGGTGCGCTACTCGACGGGATAGATCCCGTGCAGGACTGCGTCGAAATGGTCCTCGATCGCCGTGGTGCAGCTGCATGATTTTTCCCGCAGCGCGGCGTCGTCTTTCACGCTGAACACGCCGCGGCGCGTCTCGATGACACCCTGCTCGCGGAACTGGCGCACCACGCGCGTGACGAAGGTGCGGCCGACGCCCAGCATCCCGGCGAGCTGGTCCTGAGTCATCTGGAACTCGGTCTCGCCGGTGCGCGCCATTGCGGCCAGCAGCCACTTCGCCGTGCGCTGGCTGATCGTGTGCGAGGCGTTGCAGGCGGCTGTCTGGAAAACCTGGGCCAGCATGCAGTCGGAGTAGCGGGCGAACCAGTGGCGCAGCGCCAGCGATTCGAGCTTCGCCGCTTCCAGCGCCGACGTCCTGATGCGCAGAAAGCGACCGGCGGCGCGGACCTCCGACGTGGCGAAGGCGGGAAGCCGTCCGTTGGAAACGACTCCGCCGATGGCGCCCTCGCGACCCACCAGCGCCACCTCGACGCTCGATCCGGTTTCTTCGACCCACACGCAGAAACTCGCCAGTGCGCTGCCGCACGGGAACCATGTCTGCACCACGTCCTCGCCGGCCTTCTGCAGGACGTCCTTCGCGTCGAGCTCCATGACCATCATGTGTGGCGCCAGCCGCTGGCGATCCTCCTCCCTCAGGATGGACAGGAGAGCGTTGCCGAGGAGCTCTTGCGCCGTGGGAGCCGTCATTGATTCTTTATCTCCGAACGAAGTCTCGAGGACTGTCGACTTGTAGACCGACGCGATCGGTCAGCCATGTTACCGAACTCTCCGTCCATGCGAGGAGAGGATCATACCGAAGTGAAGGCGTCGCTCGACGCGAAATCCATCCTGCTGGCCGAAGACCAGTTCCTGATTGCCATGGATACCGAACAGGCGTTGCTGGAGAGGGGTGCCGCCGACGTGCGCGTGGTGCCGTCGATCCGCGACGCGCTCCGGCTCCTGACGGACTTCCGGCCCGATGCCGCCGTCCTGGATTTCAGTCTCGCGGACGGTACCGCGAGCGAGGTCGCGGCGGCGCTGACGGCGCTGCAGGTGCCGTTCGTGTTCGCCACGGGCTACGGCGACAAGATCGCCATCCCGGCGGCGTACCGGCATATTCCGATCGTGCGCAAGCCCTACAGCGCCGACGACCTGGTCGCGAACCTCAACGCGGTCCTGAAGCGGCCCGTTTGACGCGGTTCCTCTGGCGCTGGCGAAATTGGCAGGATGCACGCGCTTGCATCCGGTGCCATTTTACGGCTCAACGGAACCACTGGAACGGGCGGGGGAAAGACCATGCGGCAGAACAAGATCAAGCAGAAGTGGAAGGCCGGGCAGTGGGTGTCGCTGGGCTGGCTCTCGGTGTCCCATACCTTCACCGCCGAGGTGATGGCGCGGCTGGGCTTCGATGCGCTGTGCGTCGACCTGCAGCACGGCCTGTCCGAGATGAGCGACGTGGCGCCGATGCTGCAGGCGATCTCACAGACCGACACGACGCCGGTCGTGCGCGTGGCCTGGAACGAGCCGGCCGCCATCATGAAGGCGCTCGACCTCGGCGCCTACGGCATCATCGTGCCGCTGGTGAACAATGCCGAGGAAGCGGCGAAGGCCGTCGCCGCCTGCCGCTATCCGCCGGTCGGCATGCGCTCCTCCGGTCCGGTGCGCGCGGTGCACTATGGCGGCGCCGACTATGTCGCCAAGGCCAATGACGAAATCGTCGTCATGGCGATGATCGAGACCAAGGAAGGCATCGCCAACCTCGACGCGATCTGCGCCACGCCCGGCCTCGACGCCGTCTATATCGGCCCGGCCGATCTCTCGTTCGCGCTCGGCCTGCCGCCGCGCGGCGACAATCCCGATCCGCTGCACATCGCCACCTGCGACAAGATTCTCGCGGCGGCGCACAAGGCCGGCATCAAGTGCGTCATGCACTGCGCCACCGCCGACTTCGCGGCCGGCGCGATCAAGCGCGGCTTCGACATGGTGATGGTGACGTCCGACCTGTCCTGCATGATCGCGGGCGCCCGGAGCGAGCTCGAAATCCTCAAGACCAAGACGGCCTGAGGGGACGGGACATGGGCAAGCGCGTAGCCGGCAAGATCGCCGTCGTGGTCGGTGCCGGACAGACGCCGGGAGAGACGATCGGCAACGGCGCCGCCATCTCCCTCCTGCTGGCGCGGGAGGGTGCGACGGTGCTCTGTGTCGACCGGGTCGGCGAGCGCGCCGAGAAGACGGTGCAGGAGGTCGCGGCCGACGAACTCGTGCGCGGGGCCGGCGTCGCGCCGGTCCTGTCGTCGATGGCGGCCGACATCACCAAGGCGGCCGACTGCGCGCGCATCGTCGAGGAGGCGCGCTCGCGCTATGGCCGGATCGACATCCTGATCAACAATGTCGGTATCGGCGGCGGCGGCGATGCGCCGGCCCACCGGCTCGAGGAGAAGGTGCTCGACCGCATCCTCGCGGTGAACCTGAAGGGCATGTGGCAGACCACCAAGGCCGCCATTCCCCTGATGCGGGAGCAGGAAGGCGGCGCCATCGTCAATATCTCCTCGCTGGCCGCCACCAGCGGCGCGACGCAGCTCGCCTACGAGATTTCCAAGGCCGCCGTGAACCGGCTGACGACCCATGTCGCGCAGTCGAACGCGCGCTACGGCATTCGCGCCAATGCCATCATGATGGGCTTCATGGACACGCCCATGGCCATCACCGGCATCGCCCAGGCGACCGGCCGCACGACCGACGCCGTGCGCGCCGAGCGGAACGCCATGGTGCCGCTGCGGCGCAGGATGGGCACCGGCTTCGATACGGCCTATGCCGCGCTGTTCCTCGCGTCGGACGAAGCGCAGTTCGTGACCGGCGAAATCCTGCGGGTCGACGGCGGCATGGGACTGGGGACCGTCTAGCTTCTGCTGGTCGTACCCCGCCCTGTTGCGCTACTGGAAGGCGGGGACGAACGATCGGGGTGGGACATGCAGCTGATTTTCATGACGTGTGCGCAGTCGAGTGCGGTTGACAGCCAGACCGGCCGGTTGAGCCTGTTCCACCTGCTCGAGCAGGTTCAGGCCCCGTCATTCCCGACGGCCCTGTCGCTCACCCTGGTCGGCATGTTTGCCAAGGAAGCCGGCGAGCCTGACGAGCAGTCGGTCCGGCTGAAGGTCGAAATGGGCGAGGCGGTCCTCTTCGACACGCCGGTCAACTTCTCCTTCCGCGGCCGGCAGCGCAGCCGGGTTCTGACGGCGATGAACGGCCTCTCCATCCCGTCCGCCGGCAAGCTCTCCTTCGCGTTCCTGTCGGCCGCGGGTGCCCCCCTCGGTTCGCCGTGGGAGGTCGTCGTCGAAAAGGCGGCGCCCCCGGCCGCGAGCCCGGCGCCGGCGCCCTGAGCCGACCCTCGGTGACCCCCTCGGGGTCCAGCCGCGATTAAATTATTTCATTCGGATTGCGGAAGTACCGCAGGGGGTCCTGTGCTCGGTTTGCCGTGCTTCAGGGCGCCCCGACCCTCAGCGCGCACGAGTTCCTCATCGTCTGAGGAAAGCCGTCGCCCGGCGCCCGGCGCCGTCTCAGAGGTTCTGGAGCTTGTTCTCGACGCCCAGGATGTGTCGCCCGACCATCTCGACATGGCCCAACATGGCCTGCAGATGCTGGCTGGCGCTCATGGCGTCGCGAAAGCGCCGCTCGAACGGCGCACTGTCGAGGATGGCCGTCGTTCCCGCCGCGCGATAGGCGGCGATGGAGACGTCGCTCGCTTCGTTCATGCCGTGCGTCGTTGCCAGGCGCAGCCGCATGCGCCGGTCGACGTCGAGCGTGCCCGTCGAGGCTGCACCGTAGGTCGCGCGAACCTCGGCATGCAGGAAGGCGCGGGCGGCCGAGAGCCTTGCGTCGAGCAGGGCGATCTCGCGCTGGATGGCGTTGTTGGCCGCCATGGAATTGATCGAGGCACGGCTGTGCTTGCCGCGCGCCAGGTCGATATAGGCTTCGAGCAGGCGGCGCGCGAGGCCGATGGTGACGCTGCAGAAGCCGCTGGCATAGAGGAGCGTCGAGCCGATCGTGTAGATCGGCCCTGTCTCGCGCCGTTCCTGCAGCGCGTCGCGCGCCGGCGCCATCGCGTCGGGGATGAACAGGTCCTCGACCGTGTAGGTGTCGCTGCCGGTGCCGCGCAGGCCGAGCACGAACCAGTCGTCGACGATCTTCGCCTCGCTGCGCCTGAACACGAAACTGCGGTCGTCGGCGCGCCCATGGCGCATGTGCGGCGTGCCGTCGGGATTCTGCACGGCGCTGTGCGCGCCCATCCAGGTCGAGTGGCGCCCGCCGCTGGCGAAGCTCCAGGTGCCGCTCAGCCGATAGCCGCCGTCGACGCGGATTGCCGTGCTGGCGCCGTGGCGCGCGCCCCAGGCGAGGCCGACGCCCGGGCTGCCGAAGGTGGCGAGAGCCGCTTCGTGCGGCATGGCGGCGGCCGAGGTCGCGGAGGAGACGTTGGACTGGTTGACGAACCAGGCGGTGCTGGCATCCGCCCACGCGATGGCTTCCACGGCCTCGCAGAAATCGATGAGCGGCAGTTCCTGTCCGCCGAGGCTGCGCGGCAGCAACAGGCGCAGCATGTCCTGGGCGATGAGGCCTTCCACGACGTCCGGCGTGAGCTCGCGGCGGCGGTCGATCTCGGTGCCATCGCGGTCGAGCAGCGGCTGCAGGGCACGAGCCCGCTCGGGGGCGCTGAGGGTCGGAGCGTTGAGGGTAGGGGCCGGCTGAACGCTGTCCATGGAAGTCCTCGGGCGATGCCTGTTGCACTCATACTGGGCCGGATTGGCAGTCCGTCAATCGGCCAGCCGCGAATGCGACTACCCAGCGAAAAATCCCATGCCGATGGCGTACTCTAGCGGGCGAGGTCGGAGGCCACGCGCCTGTCGCGCGCGATTGCCGCGGCGACGGCTGGGGGGCCGTCGAATTGAATGGGGATGCCGGCGAGCCTTGCCTGGGTCTGCAGGGATTTGTCGCTGCGCAATCCAAGGAGCGCGGAGGTCAGGCGGCCCGCCACCGTCGGAGCGGTCCTGGCGGGTGCGAACAAGCCGAAGCTGATCGTGTAGGCGAGCTTGGGATCGCCCACCAGTTCGGCCAGCGTCGGCACATCCGGGAGCTGCGGCGAGCGGCTGGCACCGGAGGTCGCGATAACGCGCAGTTTGGTGCGGTTACGGGCGTTGTGCAGCACCACGGACCGCGTATCCATCGCCGCGAGATCGGCGCGCCGGGTCAGCAGCATGTCGATGGCCGCCGTGCTGCCGGCCACCTCGATCGCCTGGAACGACAGGTTCATCCGGCGTTCGACGAGGGCCAGCAGGAGGCCGATGGTCGAGTCGTGGCCCGTC
>LSKJ01000632.1 GCA_001557035.1 Rhodospirillaceae bacterium CCH5-H10
GGCGAACCCGCCGCGTCCCTGATGTTCGTGGCCAGCGGCATCGTCAGCGTCCGGCTGCAGAGCGGCGTGCGCCTCGCCACCCTGTCCGCGGGCATGGCGGTCGGCGAGATGGCCCTGCTCGAGACGGCGCGATCGGCGGATGTCTGGGCCGATACCAGGGTGGTCTGCCTCGAACTGGCGCTCGACGCCTTTGCCCGCTTCCGCGCCTGCCATCCGCGCGCCGGCGAGAGGATCATGGCCAACCTCGCCCGCCTGCTCGCCAAGCGCCTGATCGTCGCCAACAACAAGATCGAAGTGCTGGCCTCCTACTGACGAGGCGCCAGCGCCGCCGCCTCGGCCCGGATTCGGATCCACATCATCGCCGCATTGAGAACCGTAAAGACGAGACCGAAGGCCGAAAGGCCGAAGACAAGAGGCAGGACGAGGATCTCGCCCACCACCACCCAGTAGTTCGGATGCGAGATGAAGCGATAGGGTCCGCGCCTCACCAGGGGTTCGCCCGGCAGGACGACGATGCGCGTGGTCCAGCGGCCGCCCAGCGAGGCGATCACCCAGACTCTCCCGAGCTGCAGGACGACGAAGACTCCGAGCCACGCGAGGTTCACCTCCTGCCCGGCGGGCGCCCGAAGGGCGGCGAAGTACCAGAGGCCCAGCAGCCACGCGGCATGCATGGCCACGATCAGCGGATAGTGCGCCGCTCCGACCTCGTGCCCGCCGCGGGCCAGCAGCCGCTCGGTATTGCGGCGCGCCAGCACGAGTTCACCCAGACGCTGCGCCGTGACCAATGCCAGGATGACGGCCGCCCAGCTCATCGCCTCGCACTCACGCCGCGCGGACCAGGGACAGGCAACTGCAGGTGAAGCCGGGGCCCAGCGCCGTCAGCACCGTGCGCTTGGGAAGCCCGGCGGCCACCAGCCGTTCCAGGACGAAGAGCACGGTGGGTGCCGACATGTTTCCATACTGGCGCAGCACCTCACGCTCGTGATCGAGCGTGCCGGGTGCGAGCCGCAACGTGGTCTCCAGCGCCGTGATCACCTTGGCGCCCCCCGGATGGCAGGCGAAGCGGTCGATCGATTCCCGCGCCACGCCGAGACGCGACAGGATGCCCTCGACCGCCGGCCCGACCTGCTGCTCGGCGAAGGGCGGGATCGAGCGGTCGAACACGACGCCCAGCCCGGTCGGGTCGACCTTCCAGCCCATGATGTCGAGCGTGTCCGGCCACAGATGCTCGCCCGCGCCTTCGATCCGCGCGAGACCGGCTTCCTTCGCGCCGGCGCGCACCACGCAGGCCGCGGCACCGTCACCGAACAGGGCGGTTGCGACCATGTTGGCCGGCGTCAGCTGATCCATGCGGAATGCCGCGGTACAGATTTCGATCGCCACGAACAGGACGGTCGAGCCTGGCCGCGCGGACGCCAGGCGACCGGCGAGCGCCAGACCGGAAACGCCCCCCGCGCATCCCAGGCCGAACACCGGTACGCGCTCGACATCGGGGCGGAACCCCATGCGGCGCGCCGCGCGCGCTTCGAGACTGGGCGTGGCGACACCGGTCGAGGAGATCGTGACGATCGTGTCGACATCGGACGCGGTACATCCCGCCGCCGCAAGCGCGCGAGTCGTGGCCTCGACGAACAAGTCGTGGGCGCCCTCGAGATAGGCCGCATTGCGCTCCGGCCAGCCCAGTGTCGACAGATACCAGTCGAGCGGCATCACCGTGTGCCGCGCTTCGATCCCCGACGTGGTGAAGACCGGCGCCATCCGCTCGAAGGCGGCATAGCGGTGCGCAAAGATTCCGCGCGCCGCTTCGGCCGCCTCGGTCTGCAGGAGCCGGTGCGGCGGCAACGCGTGGGCAACGGACAGCAGGGCGACGGCAGGAGGCAATGGGTGATCCTTTTCTGCATAACACCCTGCGCACGCCGAAGTTCAAAGTCACGTTTTCCTGACGGCAGATCGATGCTAGGCAGCGAAGACGATTTTCGACCGACGCCACGCCGGAGGATGCCATGGCCGCCTCATACGATCTGATCGTGCGCAACGGCACCGTGATCGACGGAACCGGCGCCGAGCCACGCGAAGCGGATGTCGCAATCCAGGACGGGCGCATCGCCGCCATCGGGCGTATCGACGGCAGCGGCCGCGAGGAGATCGATGCCCGAGGGCTGACGGTGACGCCGGGCTTCGTCGACATCCACACGCACTACGACGGACAGGTGACCTGGGACGATCGCTTTTCGCCCTCGTCGGGGCACGGCGTGACGACGGTGCTGATGGGCAATTGCGGCGTCGGCTTCGCGCCCTGCCGGCCGCAGGACCGCGACACGCTGATGAACGTCATGGAAGGCGTCGAGGACATTCCCGAGCTGGTCATGCGCGAGGGCGTGCCGTGGAACTGGCAGAGCTTCCCCGACTATCTCGAGGCGTTGTCGAAGCGACAGTGCGACATCGACTTCGCGACCCAGGTGCCGCACGCGCCGCTGCGCGTCTTCGTGATGGGCAAGCGCGGCGTCGATCGCGAGCCGGCCAATGCGGCGGACATGGCCGAGATGTCGAGGCTGGTGGAGGAAGGTCTCGACGCCGGTGCGCTGGGCTTCTCGACTTCGCGTTCGCTGTTCCATCGCACACCCGACGGCGCCCTGACGCCGACCATCACCGCGGGCGAGGAAGAACTCGCGGCGATCGCGCGCGGCATGCGCCGGGCCGGCAAGGGCGTCATCCAGCTGCTCGACGATTTCGCGGACACGACGGCCGAAGGCGCCACCGAGTTCGCCATGCTGCGCCGGCTGGTCGAACTGTCGGGACGCCCCCTCTCCTTCACCCTGCTCGACATCTCGCTCTATCCCGGACGCTGGCAGACGCTGCTGCGGGAGATCGAGCGCGCCCATCGCGATGGGCTGACGATCCGCGGCCAGGTCGCGGCGCGTCCGGTGGCCGTCCTCTACGGGCTCGAACTCTCGTTCCACCCCTTCTCGACCTGCCCCGGCTATCGCGAGGTCGAGGGCCTGCCGCTCGCGGCCAAGCTGGCGAAGCTGCGCGATCCGGCGATGAAGGCGAAGCTCCTCCAGGAGCAGCCCTCCTATCGCAATCCGCAGATGCTGGCCTTCATGCGCAGCGTCGCCAACATGTTCGTACTGGGCGATCCGCCCGACTACACGCCGCCGGCCGACCAGCGACTGGACGCCCGCGCCGCCGCACTCGGGATAACGCCGCTCGAACTCGCCTACGATCTTCTGGTGAGCGGCGACGGTCGCACCATCCTGTTCCATCCCGGCGCGAACTACACCGACTGCTCAGACGCCAACATGGCGAGCATGCTGCGCCACGACCACACGGTGATGGCGCTGGGCGACGGCGGCGCGCATTACGGGCTGATCTGCGACGCGAGCTATACGACGCACGCCCTCACCTACTGGACGCGCGACCGCAAGGGCGAACGCTGGCCGCTGCCCTGGGCGATCCATCAGCTCACGGACGTGCCCGCGCGCGCCGTTGGCCTCGGCGATCGCGGACGGCTGCAGGTCGGTTACAAGGCCGACCTCAACGTGATCGATCTCGACCGGCTGAAAGTCTCCGCGCCGCATCCGGTCCACAATCTGCCGGGTGGCGGCCGTCGCCTCGAACAGAAGGCCGAGGGCTACCGCGCCACGATCGTGGGCGGCGAAGTCACCTATCGCGACGGCGAATTCACCGGCGCGAAACCCGGTCGCCTGGTGCGCGGGGCTCGGTAGAAGTTCTTGTCATCCTGAGGCGAAGCCGAAGGATCCTTCGCTTCCCTCAGGATGACAATTTGAACCCTTCGTATCCGTTCGCCGCGATCTCCTCGCACTTCTGGCGGTACTTCGGCGCGCCGCCGGCATAGGCCATGAAGGTGCGCTTGAGGCGGCCGGGGACGTTCTTGTTCACGCCGGTCATCCAGGAATCGACCTTGGTGAGCAGCAGGCGCGATCCCGTGTCGTAGACATGGGCGGTCCACGCCGTCTCGGCCTCCGGCGTCGCCTCGATGCGGGTGAGGCCCTTGTCGCGCATGTAGCCCAGCAGGTCGGACACGAACTCGACGTTCTGCTCGATGCAGCGCGGCAGGTTGCAGAAGGTCGCCGCGTTGTGCGGACCGACCAGCGTCAGCATGTTGGGGAAGCCCGCGACATTGAGGCCGAGATAGGTGTGCGGCCCGTCGGCCCACTTCTCGCGCAGCTTTGCGCCATCGCGACCCTGGAAGTCGATGCGGTCGAAGGCGCCGGTGATGGCGTCGAAGCCGGTCGCGTAGATGATCATGTCGAACTCGTAGTCTTCGCCGCCGACGCGCAGGCCCGTCTCGGTGACCCGCTCGATCGGCGTCTCGCGGATGTCGACCAGCTTCACGTTGGGCTGGTTGTAGACCTCGAAATAGCCGCTCTCGAGCGGGACGCGGCGCGTGCCGTAGCCGTGGTTGGTCGGGATCAGCTTGTCGGCGATCTTCTGGTCCTTCACGCGGGCGCGGATCTTCTTGATCACGAACGCGGTCAGCGCATCGTTGGCGGCCTGGTCCATCAGCACGTCGCGGAAGTTGCCCTGCCAGAAGGCGAAGCCCGGCATGGCGTAGAGTTTCTCGAAGAAGGCCTCGCGCTCCTCCGGCGTCACGTCGGTCGAATGGCGCGGATCGGCGGTGTGGACGAAGCAGCCCCAGTTATCGCGGCACTGGGCGAAGATCTGGTCATAGCGCGCGCGGATGTCGGCCATCGTCTCGGGCTCGATCTTGCTGTTGCGCAACGGCGTGCACCAGTTGGGCGTGCGCTGGAACACGGTGAGATGCCCCACGGTCTTGGCGATCTCGGTGATCGCCTGCACGCCCGAGGCGCCGGTGCCGATCACCGCGACGCGCTTGCCTGCGAAGCTGACGGGATGATGCGGCCACAGGCCGGTGTGCCACGACTCGCCCTTGAAGTCCTCGATGCCGGGAATCGTCGGCATGGTCGGCGACGACAGGGGCCCGATCGCGGTGATGAGGAAGCGCGCGCGGGCGCGGCCGCCCTTCTCGAAGGTGACCTCCCATTCGTTGGCGGCCTCGTCCCAGTGCGCGGCCTTCACGCGGGTGTTGAACGTGATGTCGCGGCGCAGGTCGAACTTGTCGGCCAGGAACTCGCAGTAGCGCAGGTTCTCGGGCTGGCCGGAGAAATGCTCCTTCCAGTCCCATTCCTTCAGCACCTCGGGCGAGAAGGAGAAGCCGTAGGTCCAGCTTTCCGAATCGAAGCGGGCGCCGGGATAGCGGTTCCAGTACCAGGTGCCGCCGACGCCACCGCCGGCTTCATAGACACGCGCCTTGAAGCCCATCTGGCGCAGCTTCAGGAGCTGGTACATTCCCGACAGGCCCGCGCCGATGACGATGGCGTCCCAGTGCTCGGCCGCATCCTGGATTTCATGCGCGCGTTTCGCTTCAGCCGCGATGCTCATGGCGTTCCCCATCTGACTTTGACCGATAGTATAGCGCGGCCGGCGCCATTGCGACGATGCGCAGAGCGAGACCGGAGGCCATTAACGCAGATGCTTCGGCGAGCCGTACATGTTGGCCAGCCGCGCGATCAGGAAGGCGACGTACATGACGCCCAGCACCTGCTCGATCACGATCAGCGAGCGGGCCATGGGCGTCGCCGGCGTGATCTCGCCGAACCCCGTCGAGGTCAGGACGGTGAAGGAAAAGTACATCAGGTCCGACCAGTTGAGCTTGCCGTCCGGTCCATGCGCGATCGTAGCGGTGAAGGCGTGCGGCTGGAACACCTGCAGGAAACCGAACAGGCTGGCAAAGGACAGGGCGATCAGGATGTAGGCCGCGACGGCGCCGAATACCTTGTCGGTGGTGATGGGCCGGCGGTCGAGCACATAACGCAGCAGCGCGATGGTGATGGCCCCCACGAAGACCGCCGTCGATCCCAGCGCGATCGCACGCAGCCCGCGATAGCCCATGCGATCGGCGATCAGCGTATCGACGGTGATGAAGCCGAAAACACCCAGCGCCCAGAGAAAGGGACGTTCGAGCCGCAGCGCCCAGACGGCCAGAACGAGGACCGTGAAGAGAGCCACGCCCAGCACCGAACCGCCGATCGCCGAGCCGGCAAGCAGCGGATTGAGCATCGTGAAAAGGCAGAGAACCGCCACGAGGGCGCAGCAGCGGTTGCGGCGCACATAGGCGATGCGGCGCAGCATACGATGTCGGGTCATCTCTCAGCCATGGGCCCCCGCCCTCCGGTTTCCCCCAATCCTAGCCGGACAAGATGCAGAAGGCGGCAACCAAAAACCCAGAACGGGCGTTCCTCTGGCAATTGGAGGAATTTGCCATGTTCCGCAGGGTTCTAGCGTCCCTCGGTCTTCTCGTTCTGGTTCTGACTGCGTGCGATCAGCAGGTTCTGGTTGCCGCTCCGTCCCAGGATCCGGGCCACTACGAGGTCGTGGGGCTGGTGGCCGAATGATCGCGGGGATCTAGCCCCGCGATAGCGTCCCCAGGACGCCGATCACCAGTCCCAGGACCAACAGGCCGACACACGCCATCATCGCGATTTGCGCCCGCCTGAAGTGATGGCGGTGATGGTCCGTCATCTCGCGTTCGTGAATTCGCCGGTTGAAGTGGCCGAAATGCCAGAGCGCACCCAGCGCCGCGAAAATGCCGAGCAGCCAGAACGGCGCAAACAGCATCCAGATTTCCACGTCGGTACCCAAGAGATCCCCCTGATGTTGCCTCTCTCTTAGGCCGGATCGGCTAGCGGGCAAACCACGGATTGAACGGCGAACGGTGCCAGCGCCGGTCGTCGAACAGGGTCAGGAAGAGCTGTGCGAACATCTGGCCCAGCCTTGGATCCTCCGGCCCGTTGGCCTGCGTCCACGCCGTGGTCTGCGACAGCGCAAGATCGTTGCGGCAATAGATTCCGAAGACATAGACACGTCCCGGCGTGCGCGGCTCGGTCGGCCTCTTGAGGAAGATCTGGCCCGCGCAGACCCGCGCGGCGGTGAGATCGTTCGCGGGGTCGAAAACCAGCACAAGGCGATAGTCAGGGCGCAGCGGCTCCGGCGGCTGCTGGTAGGTGAAGGTGAGCGCCGGCCGCGGCTTGTTGGCCTGCATGACCGGCAGCATTCGCTGCTTGGCCTCCTCGACCGGCATCTGCGGAAAGGGATTGCCCGCCACGATCACGCGGAAGAAGCGGCCGTCGGTCGCCGCCCAGAACTCGGAGAAATCGTACTCCGGCGCATAGTCGACGCCGCCCACGGTCTGCGCACGGGCACCCTGCAGACCGCCCAGCAGCATCATGGTCACGAGGAGAACACACCGCAGAGCAGCCATTTATGAGAACTTTTCGCCCGTGGAAGACGTTTGTGTGCCCATCGAACGCGACCCTGCGGGATCGCGTTCCGAGCCGCAACTGGAG
>LSKJ01000633.1 GCA_001557035.1 Rhodospirillaceae bacterium CCH5-H10
GGGACCAATGCGATACGGCTCGCCGACGCGATGGGCTCGGGCAGCGTCACCCTCGGTAACGGCACTCAGCTCATCTCCATCGAGGCAATCACCCTGGAGGCTGGCGACGGCGACGACTTCCTCGATGTCCGCGGTACGATCGTCAATTCGGTCGACGATCCCTATTACAACCGCACCCACACCTCTTTCGCGGGCTTCGGAGGCAATGACACGCTGGCAGTCGATTTCGCGACCTCCTACGGCGCGACTTTTGATGGCGGAGCAGGGAACCGCGATACGCTGATCATGGACTGGTCGGCCTCGCAGCGGGATGTGTATCGCAATGCCGGCGAGGACAACACCTACCGGAGTTTCTCGCATTCGGTGACGGTCCTGGTTGGTGGCCAATACGTCACCACCAATTATTACTACACGGCGACCTTCACCAACGTCGAACGATTCGAGCTGACCGGCGGCACCGGCAACGACGCGTTGGCCGGCGGAGCGCTCGACGACGTGCTGAAGACCATCGGCGGCCGCGACACGCTGAGCGCCGGCGCGGGTGACGATCTCCTGATCGTCGACTGGTCGCAGATCGACCGGGCCATGGGCACCTACGACGTCAACGGCACTGGCGGCGTGGCGCTGACCGGTTCGCTGGAAGCGGGTTACTCGGGCATCTATTTTGGCGACGACTGGCGCTTCTACAACCGGGTCGACTTCAGCGGCATCGAGCGCTTCGACATCAAGAGCGCCGATCGCAACGACGGCATCCGAACCGGCGACGGCGACGACATCGTGTCGAGCGCCGGCGGCAACGACCACCTGATCACCGGCAAGGGCATCGACATCGTCGACGGCGGTTCCGGAAACGATCGCTGGGAGGCGGACAAGTCGTTAGCAACGGCTTCACAGGTCATCGATATCGACCTCAACCGAACCGGCGTTCAGCTCACCTATCTCGGCGGCGCGACGGTACGCGGCATCGACATGCTGTCTCTCAGGACGGGTGCGGCTGCCGACACGGTCCTGACCCTCGCCACGGATACGGCCAACACCAATACGCACGGTCACGACGACCAGATCTACACCAACGATGGCAACGATGCCGTCACGGTCACGGGCGGCCGCGACCTCGTCTCCATGGGCGCCAACACAGACACGCTGACCGTTGACTGGTCGCTGATCAACCGGTCCATAGGCACCTACGACGTCAACGGCACCGGCGGCGTCGTAC
>LSKJ01000634.1 GCA_001557035.1 Rhodospirillaceae bacterium CCH5-H10
TCACCCTGAGGAGCGCTCCGCAGGAGCGCGTCTCGAAGGGTGGGCACGCGCACCGCGTCCGTTGCCCATCCTTCGAGACGCCGTGCTGCGCACGGCTCCTCAGGATGAGGTCGGGTAGGTCTACGCTCACTGTAGGGCCCCTAGTAGACATCGCGCTGATACCGGCCGGCTTTCGCCAGCCCGTCGAGCCAGGCTTTTGCTTCCGCGGCGCTCTTGCCACCGGGCCCCGTCGCGACGTCGAGCAGCGCCGTCTCCACATCCTTGGCCATGCGCTTGGCGTCGCCGCAGACATAGAAGTGTGCGCCCTGCTCGAACCACGCCCAGAGTTCGGCCGCGTTCTCGCGCATGCGCGTCTGGACATAGATCTTCTCGGCCTGGTCCCGCGAGAAGGCGAGATCGAGCCGGGACAGCACGCCGCGCCGCTGCCAGTCGACGATCTGGTCCTCGTAGAGGAAATCGGTGCTGCGTTTCTGATCGCCGAAGAACAGCCAGTTCCGGCCTTTCGCCCCGCGCGCGTCACGCTCCTCGAGGAAGGCGCGGAACGGCGCGATGCCGGTGCCCGGGCCGACCATGATGGCCGGCACCGTGTCGTCGACCGGCGGCGCGAAGCCGTGGCTTTTCTGTACGAACACGGGAATGACGTCACCCGGCTTGGCGAAGTCGGCAAGGTAGCAGGAGCCGATTCCGGTTCGGGTTCTGTCCTTGGTATCCCAACGCACCGCCGACACGGTGAGATGGACTTCGCGCGGATGCGCCTTGGGCGACGAGGCGATGGAGTAGAGTCGCGGCTGCAGCCGATCGAGCGACTTCAGCAGGCCGGGCAACGACGGCGAGACTGACGGGAACGCGTGCAGGAGATCGAGCAGATCGGCCTCGGCCAGTTCCGGCGGCCCCTCGCCCGCGGCCAGCGCCTGGAGCTTCAACGCCTCCTCGCCGTCGAAAGCCCTGTTCGCCAGGAACAGCATGCACTCGTCGCTCGGCCGGGCGATGTCGACCTTGCTCAGCAAGGCCTGCCGCAGCGGCAACGCTTCGTGATCGACGCCGACCATCTCCTCGCCCGTGGCGCCGAGGCGATCGAGCACAGCCTGCACGAGCTGCGGGTTCTTGCGGGCGAAGACGCCCAGGCTGTCGCCCGCCTCGTAGGTGACGTCGCTCGCCGAGAGATCGAGCACGACGTGCCGCACGTCTTTCGCGGACCCGGCGCGATTGAGCGGATGGGCATCGACCAGAGTTGCGAGCGCCGGCCGGTCGCGCGAGAAGCCGACCTGACCCGCGGGCTTCACCGCCGGCGCCGCGACGGCCGAACCGTTGCGCAGCGGTTCGAGCGCGGCGACGAGTTCCTTCACCTTGCGCTGGGTTTCCTTGCCGCCCGGCACGCAGCGGCCCATGTCGGCCTCGGCACCGGACCACACGGCTTCGGCATAGGTCTGGCAGAGATAGCCGCACTGGCCGCAATCGAGCTGCGCCATCGCCGCCATGAGCTGACGCTCGGGCTTCGTGTCCTTTGCAAGCTCGAGCCGCTCGGCCAGCGACAGCGCCGCATCGTGCCAGGGGAAATCTTCCGGCTCGGCAGGCTCCGTCGCCGCCCCTTCCTGGCCGCCGTTGGTGACACCGAGATAGGCGGCGAAGAAGCCGTTCAGCCAGGCGCGCTGCTCGGTCGAGAAGGGCGCATGCTCGGGGACGATCTGCGGGATTGGCGCGAGGGCGTTCATGCGGCGAGCGCCAGGACCGGGGCGCGCTCGGCGAGGTCGCGCAGGGCGGCGATCTCGTGGCGGCGACAGAATTCGAAGAACGATTCCGTGGTGGACTCCCGGTGCGCCAGATAGGCGGTCAGCAACCTTTCGAGAAGCGCCGGCAGATCGTCGAAGGCGACGGAGGTCGCATACTCTCGCGCGATCGCCTGCTCGGCCGTCGAGGCCGCACCGCCACCGATGAAGACGTGATAGCCCTCGACGCTGTCCTCGCCCCGCTCGACCCTGGCGGCGATCAGGCCGATATCGCCGACATAGTGCTGGGCGCAGGAATGATGGCAGCCGGTCAGATGGATGTTGATCGGCGTGTCGATGGCCAGCCGCATCTCGAGATGGTCCACCAGCTTCAGCGCATGGCCCTTGGTGTTCGCGGCCGCGAACTTGCAGCCGGCATTGCCGGTGCAGGCCACCAGGCCGCGCCGCAGCGCGCTGGCCTCGACGCGAAGACCGAGGGCGGCAATGGCGGCGATGCAGACACCGACATCACGGTCGGCAATATCGGAGATCAGAAGGTTCTGCCAGACCGTGAGGCGGATCGTGCCGCTGCCGAAGCGTTCCGCGATGCCGGCAATGCCGCGCATCTGCTCCGATGTCATGCGGCCCACCGGCAGGACGAGGCCGAGATAGTTACGACCGGCCTGCTTCTGGCGATGCACGCCGATATGCCCCTGCCTGTCGGCCAGCGTGCGAGGCGCCGCCTGCGCGCCGGCGGCACGACGCAGCTTGCCGCCATATTCCTTCTCGACCTCCGCCACGAAGGCGTCGCGACCCAGGCGGTCGATCACGTACTTCAGGCGCGCCTTCTGGCGGTTGGTGCGGTCGCCGTGGATCGCGAAGGCACGCACCACGGCGCCGCCCACCGCCACGCACTCCTCGGGCTTCAGCAGGATCCCGGTCTCGAAGGCGAAATCGAGATGACCCGTGATGCCGCCCAGCTGGAGGCGGAAATAGATGCCCGGCTCGAAGCCCGCGCCGCCCGTCACCTCGGTCGCGACGAAGCCGATGTCGTTGGTGTCTTCCAGCACCGGCACGCGCCCGCCGCCGTCGAAGGCGATGTTGAACTTGCGCGGCAGGCCATACATCTCGCGATGATTGAGGATGTAGTGATGCATGGCGCGGCACAGCGGCCGCGTGTCGTAGAGTTCCTGCGGGTCGATGCCGGCGGTCGGGCTGCCGGTGACGTTGCGGATATTGTCGGCGCCCGAACCGCGCGCCGTGAGGCCGAGATCCTGTACGGTGAGCAGCAGGTCGACGGCATGCCGCGCCGGAATCTCGCGAATCTGCAGGTTGGCGCGCGTCGTCACATCGGCATAGCCACCCCCGAAGGCATCCGCCGCGTCGGCCAGGCCGCGCATCTGCCAGGCGTTCAGGATGCCGTTGGGCATGCGCAGCCGGCACATGAAGGAATTCTCCGCCGGCGCGACGAAGAAAAGTCCGTGATACTTCGTGAGAAAGACGTCGATGCCCTTGGGGAATTGCCCGGCCTCGGCGCGGCCCACCACCTCGTCCCAGCGATCGAGCGGATGGCGTGCACGCTTGGCGGTCTCCTCGGCGACCAGCTTGCCGCCCGACGCCACGGCACGGTCCTGCGCGGCATGCTGCAGGGCGTCGGGACCGATCGGCTGGCCCTCCGGCGTCCCAGACGGGCGAGCCGTCAGTTTGTCGGCCGCCTTGCGCGCTTCGATGCCGCTGACGAAACCTTGTAACCACTGCTTCTGAGCATCGTCGAACTCTTCGCTCATGCACCTCCCCATTCAGATGGGGAGGTGTTGGCCTCACAGGCCGACGGAGGGGTCATCACCGACAGACGACTGACCCCTCCGTCGCCGTATGACGGCGACACCTCCCCCGTTGACGGGGGAGGAAACCTGCTAGGCCGCGGCACGGGCCGGAACCCTGTGACGCGCATAGAGGAATTCGAGCACGGCAGCGCGGCACCTTGCGTACTCGGCGTCGGTTGCGAGTTCGAGGCGGCGGCGCGGCCGGGCGAGCTTGATCGGCAGGATCTCGCCGATCGTCGCCGCCGGGCCGTTGGTCATCATCACCACACGGTCCGACAGCAGCACCGCCTCGTCGACGTCGTGGGTGATCATCATCACCGTGTTGCCCAGCCGCGCATGGATCTCCATGACACTGTCCTGCAGGTGCGCGCGGGTCAGCGCGTCGAGCGCGCCGAACGGCTCGTCCATCAGCAGCACCTTGGGCTGCATGGCGAGCGCCCGGGCGATACCGACCCTCTGCTTCATGCCGCCCGAGACTTCGTGCGGGCGCTTGTCCCTAGCCTGGGCCATCTGCACCAGTTCGAGATTGTGCATCACCCAGTCGTGGCGCTCGGCCTTGGTCTTCGACGCGCCGAACACCTTGTCGACGGCGATCGCGATGTTGCCGTAGACGGTCAGCCACGGCAGCAGCGAATGGTTCTGGAACACGATGGCGCGGTCGGGACCCGGATCGTCGACGACCTTGCCTTCGAGGAAGACCTCGCCGCTGGTCGATTTCAGGAGACCGCCCAGGATGTTGAGCAGGGTCGACTTGCCGCAGCCGGAATGGCCGATCAGCGAGACGAACTCGCCCTGCTCGATGCGCAGGTTGACGTCGCGCAGCACTTCCGTCGCCATCTGGCCTCGGCGGAAGCTCATGCCGACCTGTTCGAACTTCAGATAGGGGGTTGTCATGGAAGGTGCTCCCTATTGCGCCGAGACGCCGTGCGAGACGAAATGGCCGATCACCGCGATCAGCTTGTCGAGCAGGAAGCCGACGATGCCGATGTAGACGAGCGCCACGATGATGTCGGAGATGCGCGAGCTGTTCCACGCGTCCCAGATGAAGAAGCCGATGCCGACGCCGCCGATCAGCATCTCGGCCGCCACGATGGCGAGCCAGCTCAGGCCGACGCCGATGCGCAGGCCGGTGAAGATGTAGGGCACGGTCGCGGGCAGCGTGATCTTGTAAAAGACCTCCCACCAGGAAAGCCGGATCACCGCCGCGACGTTGCGATAGTCCTGCGGGATGTTCCGCACGCCCACCGACGTGTTGATGATGATCGGCCAGATCGATGTGATGAAGATCACGAACAGCGCCGACGGATCGGCATGGCGGAAGCCGGCCAGCGACAGCGGCAACCAGGCGAGCGGCGGTACGGTGCGCAGGACCTGGAAGATCGGATCGAGGCCGCGCATCGCCCAGGTGCTCTGGCCGACCAGCACGCCCAGCGCGATGCCGACGACCGCCGCCAGGCTGAAGCCGATCGCGACGCGGCCGAGGCTCTTGGAGATCTGCCAGAAGGCGCCCTTGTCGACGCCGCCATTGTCGTAGAACGGATCGGCGATGAAATCCCAGGCATCCGCCACGACCTTGGTCGGCGGAGGCAGGCGTGCGCCGGGTTCCGAGCAGAGGAGCTGCCAGACGAACAGCGTGATCGAGAGCACGATGAGCGGCGGCAGGACGACGCTCACGACATGCCGCGCCATCTCCATGACGCGTTCCACGGCCGGGCGTACCGGCGGCCGAAATGTGACGATCTCGGCGGAGGATTCCGGAACGGGAACGGCGTCGGCCACCGACACGGCCGCTTTGGCAACGGCCCGCATCACGCCACCTTCTTGATCTGGAGACTGGCGAGATAGGCCTTCGGATCCTCGGGATCGAACACCTTGCCGTCGAAGAACGTCTCCTTGCCACGCGACGTGGTTTTCGGAACGTCGGATTCCGCCGCACCGATGTTCTTGGCGGCGGTGCGCCACAGATCCTCGCGATTGACCTTGCCGATGATCGCCTTGGTGTCGAGATCCATGGGCAGCTTGCCCCAGCGCTGGTTCTCGGTGAGGAACCAGAGCTCGTGGCTCTGGTAGGGATACGAGACGCCACCGGTCCAGAACTTCATCAGCTGATCGGAGTTGGCCACCTTGCGGCCATCGCCGTAGTTGAACTGACCCTTGATGCGATTGACGATATCGGCCGGCGGCACGTTGAACCACTGGCGCTTGCCGAGGATGGTGGCGAGCTCGTCCTTGTTCTCCATCTTCTCGCACCACTGCTGGGCTTCCATCACCGCCATCAGCATGGCCATCGCCGCCTTCGGGTTCTTGTCGACCCAGTCGGCGCGCATCCCGAGCGACTTCTCCGGATGGTTCTTCCAGAGTTCGCCGGTCATGGCCGCGGTGAAGCCGATGTCCTGGTTCACGAGTTGCTCGTTCCACGGCTCACCGACGCAGAACGCGTCCATGTTGCCGACCTTCATGTTCGCCACCATCTGCGGCGGAGGCACGACGATGGTCGACACGTCCTTGTCGGGATCGATGCCCGCCGCCGCGAGCCAGTAGCGGATCCAGACATCGTGCGTCCCGCCCGGGAAGGTCATGGCGCACTTCACTTCCTTGCCGGCGGCCTTCTTCTTGGCGAAGGCCTCCTTGAGCGGCTTGGCATCGATGGTGACGCCCAGACCCTTGAACTCGTTGGAAACCGACAGGCCCTGGCAGTCGTAGTTGAGCCGCGCCAGAATATACATCGGCACCGGCCGGTTCTCCGGCGTCGTGGTGCCGAGCGTGATCTGGTACGGCTTCGGCGTCAGGATATGGGCGCCATCGATGCCGCCCGATTCGCCTCCCAGAACGAGGTTGTCGCGGGTCGTGCCCCACGAAGCCTGCTTGGCGACGTTGGCGTCGGTGATGCCATACTTGTCGAAGATCTTCTTTTCCTTGGCGATGATCAGCGGCGCGGCATCGGTGAGAGCGATGAAACCGAGGGTGACCTTTTTGGTCTCCGGACCGGCTGCCTGCGCGAAGGCGCCGCCCGGGAAGGAGGCACGCACGGCGCTCATCAGGGCGGCCGTCGCCGCGACGCCCGAGGCGCTCTTGATGAGGTTGCGCCGTCCCAGGCCCTTGCGGCCGATCCCGTTAGCCATGATTGCTCTCCTGCTGTTTGAAGGTCTTTGACGTTTCATTGCTGGGGTCGAACACCGACCCGTCGAGGAAACTGTCCGGCCCCATCGCGACCGGCGCGCCGTTGGTCGGAAGGATCCAGGGATCGGGATGCGCGCCCTCGACCTTTCGGTCGCTGAGCGGGCACGGCAGGCCGAGCTCGCTGGCGGCGGCCCGATAGATGTCGCTGCGGAAGACGCGGTCGGCGACGGCACGCATGTCGGGTCGCGGCGCGACCTGGCCCCAGCGCACCATCTGCGACAGGTACCAGTCGGCATGGCTGCGCCACGGGAAATTGGCGAGCTGGCGATGGAAGATGTGGAAGTCGGGCTGGCTCAACGAGCGGCCGATCACTTCCGCCGGCACGTTGAGGAAGCGCGGCGTCGCCAGGATGCGAGCCGCCTCGGACCTGTTGGCCGGCTCGTCGAGCCAGGCGCCGGCTTCGGTTATGGCCTTCACCAGCGCGATCAGCGTCTTGGGGTTCTGCTGCGCCCAAGCCTCGGTCGCGCCGAGGATCTTCTCCGGCATCGAGTCCCAGATCTGCCGGCTGGACGCCGCGATGCGGCCGATGCCGAGGCTGGCGGATTGCTGGTTCCACGGCTCGCCGACGCAATAGCCGTCGATCGTGCCGCCCGAGAGATGCGCCACCATGTGCGGCGGCGGCACCACCGTGAGACGCACGTCGCGGTCGGGATCGATGCCGCCCGACGCGAGCCACAGGCGCAGCAGATGATTGTGCGAGGAGTAGGTGAAGACGGACGCCAGCGTGATCGGCGCCCGGCCCTCGCGCGCGCGGCGGGCGACGACCGCCGCCAGCGCGCGGGCGTCGAGGGGGGCGCCGGCCGGTCGATTGTTTCCGACATGCTCGGGCGCGGCCTCCTCGATCTCGCGCCACACGCCATTCGAGAGCGTGATCGAATTGCCGTTCAGGTGCAGCGTCATGGCCGCGATCATCGGGACGTTGACGCTGTCGATGCCGAGCGTGGTCGCGAGCGGCATCGGCGACAGCATGTGCGCCGCGTCGAGCAGGCCGACCGCGAGCTTGTCGCGGATGTTCGACCAGGAAACCTCGCGGCGCAGCTCGACGTCGAGACCGTGACGCTCGTAGAGGCCGAGCACCTCCGCGAACAGAACGGGCGCGCAGTCGATCAGGGGAATGAACCCCACTCTCACCTTCGGTCGTTCGACGTGACCCACCAGACTCGACTCCAAAAAAAAACGACGCCCCAGGCGGCCGCAATGAAGCGACCGAGTGGGACGTCGTTGTCCGGGAAGGCAGACCGCCATTGGCCTGCCCGAAATTCAGGAGCCGCCCGTCATTGGGCGCCTCGCTGACAAGACAGCAGGAAGCATGCCAAGCGGCGGGCGCGCCGAGATCAATCGCGAAGCGTCTGATCTGGTTGAAGAAATCGGCGAGGACGCGCCACGGCGTCGAAATCACATCCGAATGGTTGTGATAGCGCCTGCCCGCTTGCGCGCCAGTGCCGCCAAAGAGGCAGGCACATCCGTACCCTGTCATCCTGAGCGCAGCGAAGGATCTACCGCCCACTACGCGCTCGGTAGCAACCGACCTTACATGGTCGTTCGGTGAGGTCCTTCGCTGCGCTCAGGACGACAGAGGATCAGAACTTCAGCGCCTTCGCGTAGGTGAGAAGGTCCTGCGCCACTTCGCCGATGCGCTTGTTCTGGTCCATGGCGAGCTTGCGCAGCAGCTTGTAGGCGGCCTCCTCGCCGATCCCCTTCTGCTCCATCAGGAAGCCCTTGGCGCGATCGACGGTCTTGCGCTCGACCAGCGACAGGCGCGCGCGGTCGAGTTCCTCGCGCATCGCGTGATAGCGATTGAAGTGCGCAACTGCGACGTCGACGACCGGCTGCACGCGGTCCTGCGTCAATCCCTTCACGACATAGGCGGAAACGCCCGCCTCCATGCCGGCGGCGATGGTCGCGGGATCGGAGCGGTCGGCGAACAGGGCGATCGGGCGCGGCTGCTGTTCCGTCGTGCGCCGCAGGTCCTCGATCGCGTCGCGGCTGGGACTGTCGATGCTGACCACGATGACGTCGGGTTGCAGGTTATTGACGCGCGTCGCGAGGTCGTGGGTGCCGTCGAGCCGCGCCAGCAGCACGTAGCCGGCATCGCGCAGTCCCAACTCCACGATTTCGGCGCGGGTGGGATTGTCGTCGATCAGGACTACGGACAACGGCTTCGACACGGTCGGCGGATGCTCTCTTCGAGTCCGCGGGGCGCAACATCCGTGCCAGCGATCCTGGAACGCGACTAAGGTACTGATTCGACGAGCTTTCCGTCGGCCCAGCGGCCTGCGCGCGTCTTGCCCTCGGCGTCGGTGTACTGGCCATACCCGTTACGCTGACCATTGCGGAAGCCGCCCTCGTAGCGCTCGCGCTCGCCGATGCGCTCGACACCCGGCCCGTCGAGAAGGTCGGCATGGAACTCGCCGGCCCGCACGACATTCGGCTCGACCAGCATGCGCTGCAGCCCGAAGCCTTCGAGCCGGCCGCCGACGAAGTTGCCCTCCGACCGCTCGACGCCCGGCTTCTCGCGGATGCCGAGGCCGGTCGACTGGCCGTCCTTCCACTGGCCGGCATAGCGCGTGTCGTCGGCCAACCTGACCGTGCCGAGACCGTTCAGGCGGTCGGCGCTCCAGTCGCCGGCCTGGCGTTCTCCGTCGCCCAGTTCGGCGACCCCGAGACCCTGTCGCTTGCCGTCGGCAGCCTGGCCGACATAGCTCGCGCCGCCGCCATAGGTGAGACGTTCGCCGTTCTCGAGATCGGGCCGCCCGGCACGCGCCGCCACGATGCGCGCTTCGCCCGCCATGGCGCGCGCCGCCCGCGCCGCTTCCTCCGCGCGTTCGCCCAGGGCGCGGGCTTCGCTCGCCGCACGCTGCGCCTGGTCGACGAGCGCCTTCTGCGCGGAGGTGTCCGATGCAACCGGTGGCGGCGTCGGTACCGCAGGCGCAGGTGTGGCTGTCGAGGCCGTCGGTGGCGTTTCCCTCGGAGGGGCGACCGGCGCGCCGACCGGTACGGGCGCTGGCAGCGCTACCTGGGTCTCGACCTTCGGCTCGCCGAGGACACGCTCGCGAATCTGCGGCGCGTACTTCCAGGTCGCGATGGCTGCCAGCACCAGCAGCACGATCGGCAGCCGCCGTCGGGCAAAACCCTTTCGCCGCGTGACCGGTGCTTCGGTTTCAATCTCTTCCGTCGGCGGCCGGCTCGCACCGCCCAGACGCGGCGACGACGAGCCTGCCAGGGCGGGTTCGATCATCATGCGCTGCGTCGGCGCGTCCTCGGCCCGTGGCAGCGAGGCGCCGAACAGCGTGCGCCATTCGGAGATCGTCTGCGGCCGTTGCTCGGGTGCGAAAGCGAGGCCGCGATCGATCGCCGCCAGCATCGAACCGTCGAAACGGTCGGCATGAGTCACCGCAAGCGGACGATAGGGATCGCTGCCGACCCGGCTCACCGCCTCGGGCGGCGGAAAGCCCGCGATCGCATGATGCAGTACGGCAGCCGTCGAATAGATGTCGGTCCACGGACCCTGCTTGCCGTCCATCGCATACTGTTCGATCGGCGCATATTGCGGCGTCAGGATGCTGGTGAGCGTGCGTGTCCGGCCGCCCATCGCCTGCCGCGCGGCGCCGAAGTCGATCAGGATCGGCACGCCGTCGCGGCGCACGATGACGTTCGACGGCTTGATGTCGCGATGCAGGAAGCCCTGGGCGTGGACGGCACCGAGACCGCTCAGCATGCCCTCCGTCAGGCTGCGCACCTCCTCCGGCTGCAGGCGCCGGCCGGGCTGGCGCAGGATCTGCGCAACGCTGTGGCCGTCCTCGAACTCCATGACGGTGTAGGCCGTGCCGTTGGCCTCGAAGTAGCGCAGCACCGGCACGATGTGGACATGGCGGAACCGAGCCAGGGCGCGCGCCTCGTCGAGGAAGCGCTCGCGACCCCAAGCGAAATCGTCGCCGTAGCGCGCGCTGCGCGGTGCGACCGTGCCATCCGGCCGGCGCATCGCGAACTCGACCGGCATGTATTCCTTGATGGCGACGAACTTGGCGAGCTGGGTGTCGAAGGCCCGATAGGTGATGCCGAAGCCGCCATGGCCGATCAGCGCATCGAGACGATAGTCGCCGAGCTGCGTGCCCACCGGCAGGGCCTGATCGTGTTCTGCTGTCATGGGTACGCGCAACCTCGGCCCCTAGATGCGCGCTCTTGCTCAACCGCACAAGCGGCCGAACGCGCGCTCAGCGGCTGGTGTTCGAGGCAGCAATCACGGCTTGCGGCCCGGCATCGCGATTTTCCGGCATCATCTGCATGATCATGAGAAGGAGGCAGAGGCCGATCCCCGTAAGCATCGTGGCAGGCCCCGTGCGCAGATACGGTGTGGGCATCGAGGCCCGTCGCTCGTCCGCCATGTCGGACAACTCCAAAAAATAAGCTTCGTCAAAATTACTACGGCCAAGCGACCCTGAAATTGGGCCAAGCCTGAGCGAAGCTTAACTCAACTCGCCCTAAAAATCCAACAAAGCCATGGAATCACAATGGGTTAATAGATGATGCGAAGAACAAAAGCGAACCCACAACTCCTTGCTATGCGCTTCGTGCGAATCGAACGCGAAGTCGGGCCGCAGGCAGGGTAGGATGCGCGCCATGGATACAGCCCTTCCTCGCGACAATGTCCGCACCCTGGTTCTGACCGGTGCAAGCCGAGGCATCGGCCATGCGACGGTGAAGAAATTCAGCGCCAACGGCTGGCGGGTCATCACGATCTCTCGCCAGCCCTTCAGTGCGCTGTGCCCCTGGCCGAGCGGCGGCGAGAACCATGTCCAGCTCGACCTCGCCGATCCCGTCGATATCGGCCGCGGGATCGAGCAGATCCGCTCGCGCCTGGCCGGCGGCCGGCTCGATGCGCTGGTCAACAACGCCGCCATCTCGCCTAAGGGCAAGGACGGCGCGCGGCTCGGCGCGATGGACACGCCGTTCGACCTGTGGCGGCAGGTCTTCAACGTCAATTTCTTCGCGCCCGTCGCGCTGGCCCGCGGGCTGGTCAACGAGCTGTCGACGGCGCAGGGCTGCGTCGTCAACGTCACCTCGATCGCCGGCAGCCGCGTCCATCCCTTCGCGGGATCCGCCTATGCGACGTCGAAGGCGGCGCTCGCCGCGCTGACGCGCGAGATGAGCCACGATTTCGGACCGCGCGGCATTCGCGTCAACGCGATCGCGCCCGGCGAGATCGACACGGCGATCCTGTCGCCCGGCACCGAGAAGATCGTCGAGGAGCAGATCCCGATGCGTCGGCTCGGCACGCCCGACGAGGTCGCGGACGTGATTCACTTCCTTTGCGAGAAGGGATCGAGCTACGTTTCCGGGGCCGAGATCCAGATCAACGGCGGCCAGCACGTCTGAAGTTCCTCCCCATTCAAATGGGGAGGTGTCGACGTCAAACGGCGACGGAGGGGTCATGAGCCGCAGCAGGTTGCCCCTGACCCCACCGTCGCGGATTACCGCGCCACCTCCCCATCTGAATGGGGAGGAAATAACGAGGAGACCGTCATGGACACGATGACCAACTTAAAGGGCGAGACCGGCCGCGACGCGCGACGCCGCATCCGTGCAGGCGCGGCCCGCCTGCCGACCTCCGGCATGGCGCCGGGCTACGTCCAGGGCAACCTCGCGATCCTGCCCAAGGCACTCGCCGCCGACTTCGCGCGCTTCTGCATGCTCAATCCCAAGCCCTGCCCCCTGCTGGGACAGTCCGAGCCGGGCGACTGGCGGCTCCCGACGCTCGGCGAGGATCTCGACATCCGCACCGACATCCCGCTCTACCGCATCTGGAAGAACGGCGAGATGGTCGAGGAAGTGACCGATCTCAAGGGCGTCTGGCGCGACGATCTCGTCTCCTTCGTTCTGGGCTGCTCCTTCTCCTTCGAGGAGGCGCTGATCGAGAACGGCCTCGAGCTGCGCCACCAGAGCTGCAACACCAACGTCCCGATGTTCCGCACCAACATCGCATGCGCGCCCGCCGGTCCCTTCCACGGACCGATGGTCGTCTCGATGCGTCCGTTCAAGCCGGCCGACGCGATCCGCGCCGTCCAGGTCACGACGCGCTTCCCCTCGGTCCACGGCGCGCCCGTGCATCTCGGCAAGCCCGAGATGATCGGCATCAAGGACATCGGCAAGCCCGACTATGGCGACGCGGTGCCCGTGCGCGACGACGAGCTGCCCGTGTTCTGGGCCTGCGGCGTCACCCCGCAATCGGTCGTGGCGACGGTGAAGCCCGAGTTCTGCATCACCCACGCGCCGGGCTACATGCTGATCACCGATCTGCTCAACTCGCGCCTGGCCGTTCTCTGACGATGGCACGCCTGGAATTCGAGGGCCACGCCAAGGGCGCGGTCGAGCAGGTCGCCGTCGACATCGACAATCTCGTCATCGCCGGCTGGACCGGACGCGACGTGACCGCGCTCAATCATCACATCGAGGAGCTGAAGGCGATCGGCGTACAGCCGCCGTCGCGAGTGCCGATCTACTACCGCGCCGCCGCGCAGATGCTGACGCAGGCCGATCGCATCCAGGTGCTGGGCGAGGACAGTTCGGGCGAAGTCGAGCCCGTCCTGGTCGGTGCCGCCGACCGTCTCTGGGTCACGGTCGGGGCCGACCATACCGACCGCAAGGTCGAGAGCTACGGCATTGCCGTTTCCAAGCAGATGTGCGCCAAGCCGATCGGCCGCACCGCCTGGCGCTTTGAGGAGGTCGAGCCGCACTGGGACCTGCTGATTCTGCGCAGCTTCGTGCAGGAAGGCGGCAGGAAGGTCCTGTACCAGGAAGGCCCGCTGGCCAAGATCCGGGATCCGCGCGAGTTGATCTTCGGATGGAAAGACAACAAGCGCCTGCCCATGGGCGCCGTGATGTTCTGTGGCACCATGCCGGCAATCGGTGCCATCCGGCCCTCCTCGCGCTTCGAGATGGAGCTCGACGACCCGGTGCTCGGCCGCAAGATCACCCACGCCTACGACATCGAGATCCTGCCGGTCATCGCCTGAAGGACATTCAGCGCGCCTCCCCATTTGAATGGGGAGGCATATGATTACACGCATGGCTTTGATGCAGGTCCGGCCTTGCGTGGACGGCGCCGGTAAACGTACGTTCAGTCCCTTCGGGAGGAACAAGTGACCACGATCAAGGGCGCCTACGACGGCATTACCGTTCTCGACTTCACGCAGGGCATTGCGGGGCCGCATGCCTCCATGCTGCTCGCGCTGCACGGCGCCGACGTCATCAAGATCGAGCCGCCCGAAGGCGACTGGGGCCGGGCGCTCGGCGAGCTGAAGGGCGACCATTGCGCCCATTCCGTCGCGTTCAACCGCGGCAAGCGCTCGATCGCGCTCGACCTCAAGTCGGCCGACGGCATCGCCGTCGTGAAGAAGCTGGCCGCCAAGGCGCATGTGGTGATGGAGAGCTTCCGTCCCGGCGTCATCCAGCGGCTGGGTTTCGGCTACGAGGACGTGAAGAAGATCAACCCGAACGTCATCTATTGCTCGGTGTCGGGCTTCGGCCAGACCGGGCCCTACAGCAAGCGCCCGACCGTCGACGGCCTGATCCAGGCGTTCAGCGGCATGATGGTGATGAACAAGATGCCGGACGGCACGCCGTGGCGTCAGGGCATGATCGCGGTCGACGTGACGACCGGCCTCTACACCTTCCAGGCGCTCAGCACCGCGTTGATGCGCCAGTTCCGCTACAACGAAGGCTGCTTCATCGATTCCAGCCTGATGCGCGCGGCCGCCGCCTTCCAGGGCGCCAAGCTGATGGAGTGGGTGCTCTCCAAGGGCAACCCGCCGGTCCTCTACATGCCGGCCGGCAGCTTCAAATCGTCGAACGGCTACATCATGCTGTCGGCCATGCGGCCGCATCACTTCCGCCTGCTGTTCGAGCTGATCGGCCGCGACGACATCGCCAACGATCCCGACCTGCAGACCCACGAGAACCGCATCAAGAACGCGCCCAGGATCATCAAGGCGCTGAACGAGACGATGCCGACCAAGACCACGGAGGAGTGGATCGCGATCCTGCAGCCCAAGGACGTGTTCTGCGAGCGGGTGAACAACTACCAGGACTATCTCGACCATCCGCACGTCAAGGAGTCGGGCGCGATCGACTGGATCGAGCAGGACGGGTTCGGCCGCATGCCGGTCGCCAACATCGCGGGCCTGCCGCCGGCGTCGGAACACGCGCCGCAGCAGCACGCCCCGCATATCGGCGAGGACGGGCCGGACATCCTGGGCGAGCTGGGCTATGCCGCTGCCGACATCGACGCGATGTTCGCGCGCGGTGGCGTGCGGGCGCCCGTGCCCGCGGTCAAGGCAGCGGACTGAGCGCGAAGCGCTCGACGTCGCGACGGCTGCGCAGCCGCACGACGCGTTTCCCTGCGGCGAGCGCTTCGCATTCCTGCGCGAAGCGCTCGCGATTTCGGCGATGCGTCCTGAGCGCATAGAGCAGGATCGAATTGCGGCTGAGAAAGGCGTTGCCGAGCGTCTCGCGATTGCCGGTGCCCCACAGTTCCTCGCGGGTCACGGCGCGCTTCACCGTCCGCCGCAGCAGGCGCCCCATGACGACAGGCAGCGGCAGGTCGAGCCAGACCAGCGTGTCGGCAGGACTCCAGACGAGATCGCGAACCTGGCCGTAGTTGCCGACGACGATCCAGCCTCCTTCGAGGGTCTCGCGCTCGACGCGATGGCGAAACAGGTCGGGCGGCGCCGGCTGCCAGTCGCGTCCCCAGAACAGGGCGTCGAGTTCGACCACGCGCAGGCCGGTGCGGTCGGCAAGCCGTTCGGCAAGCCAACTCTTTCCCGATCCCGTCGTGCCGAACACCGCCACCCGTCGCATGGACAAACTCTAGCGTCCGCAGCGACCGCCCCGCAGGGACGCTTTTCGCCACACCCCGGGGCAGGGGAGAGTCCGTCAACGGAGCGCGCCACTCCAGTGGCGCATCATGATCATGAGCGCCACTGGAGTGGCGCG
>LSKJ01000635.1 GCA_001557035.1 Rhodospirillaceae bacterium CCH5-H10
CGGCGGCGATCGAGCGGACCTGCTCGTAGCCGGTCATCATCAGGAAGGTCGGCGCGCGGCCATAGGACTTCATGCCGGCGAAGTAGAAGCCCGGCTCGGGCTGGCTCAGCTCGCGCGCGCCATGCGGGCGCACGCTGCCGCAACTATGTTCGTTGGGGTCGATCAGCGGCGCGAGGACCGGCGGACATTCCAGCGCCGGATCGAGCGACAGGCGCAGCTCGCGCAGGAAATCGAGGTTCGGCCGGAAGCCGGTGGCGACCACGAGTTCATCGATCGTCACCACGCGCGCACAACAGGCCGCGCCCGTCGCCACGCGCAGACCTTCGCCGTCGGTGCCGATATGTCCGACACGGAAACCGGCTTCGGTGCGAATCTTTCCGCTGGCGAAAAGGGCGGCGAGAGCCGAGCCCAGCGCGCCGCGCACCTTGAGCTGATCGGCCGAACCGCCGCCGAAGGATTTCGTTGGATCGGTCGCGCGCAGGAGCCAGACGATCTCGGTGGCCGGCACTTCTTCCTTCAGACGCGCGAGGTCGATCAACGTGCCGACGGCGGAATGGCCGCCGCCCAACACTGCGACAGTGCGGCCGGCGTAGCGCGCGCGGTCGCGGCCCAGCACGTCGGGCATGCCGTAGGCGATGCGTTCGCGTGCATCATGCTCACCGATTGCCGCCAAGCCGTTGGCGCCGGCGGGATTGGGCGAGAACCAGGTGCCGGTCGCATCGATGACGGCGTCGGCCGTGAGCTTCTCCGCTCCTTTGCCGTTCTCGTACCGGATCTCGAACGGTGCGGCCTCGCGGCCCTTCGTCTTCACCTTGTCGAAGCCCTGGCGGCCAACCGCGGTCACGCGGCTGTCGGTGCGGATGCGATCCTTCAACGGCGTGCGAGTCTCCAGCGGTTCGAGATACTGCTCCACCAGTTCGGCGCCGGTCGGATAATGATCGGGCTGCGGCCTGTTCCAGCCGGCGCTCGTCAGCAGGCGATCTGCCGCCTTGTCGATGTTGAACTCCCATGGCGAGAAGGTCTGCACATGGCTCCACTGACGCACGGCATGGCCGACCGTCGGACCGGCTTCGATCACTACGGGCTCCAGTCCGCGCTCCAGGAGATGCGCGGCGGCGGCAAGACCGACGGGGCCGGCGCCGATCACGGCGACCGTCTTCGGCTTGGCGAGTGAATCGGCCATGGAGATCTCCTATCCTTCTAGAATTTTAGAAATTCTGGGCAAAAATTTTTGCGGCGAGTCAGGCCACGCGCGGGACCGCGACAGGCGGGCACGTGCCCTCGGCGCAGCATTCCTCGGCCATGAAGCCAAGAAGCTCGCGCATCACCTCGTAGTTGGCGTGGCAGACGAGGGTCGCGCCTTCGCGAACCTGCGTGACGAGCCCGACGATCATCAGCGACTTGATGTGATGCGACAGGGTCGACGCCGCGGCATCCAGCTTGGCTTGCAGGCGGCCGACCGACATTCCCTCCGCCCCGGCACGCACGAGGGTGCGGTAGATTTTCAATCTCGTGGGATTGCCCAAGGCTTCGAGCCGGGCAGCGGCATCGTCGAGTTTCATGCCGCTAACGTAGGCTCTCGTGTCGGAGAGTCAACTATATTTCTAGAATCTTAGAAATGACTCAGACGGCCCGGGCGCGAGCCTGTCCGGCTCCTCCCGGCAACAGGAAGGTGATGACCCAGCACGCCAGCAGCATCGCCGCGGAGCCGAGCAGGCAGAAGGTCATTCCGCCCCATTGATAGAAGAGCCCCGAGAGCAACGTGCCGCTCAATCGGCCGCAGGCATTGGCGGCATAATAGAAGCCGACATCCTCGGCGGCCTTCTCCGAACCGGCATAGGCCAGGATTAGGTAGGAGTGCAGCGAGGAATTGACGGCGAAGGGCAGCGCGAAGATCGCCAAGCCGACCGTGACGATCAGGTCAGGACGCAAGCCGAACTCGCCGGACAGAAGCAGGGCGATCGTCACCGGCACGGTGAGCAGGATGCCCGCCCATACGCGCGCACCCGGCACCTCGTGGCTGAGCCCATCGGTGCTGCGCGGCACCAACGCAGGCGCAATGGCCTGCAGGCCGCCATAGGCGATCGTCCAGGCGGCGAGGAACGCGCCCACTTCCACGAACCGCCAGCCCGAGGCGTAGAGGAACACCGGCAGGCCGACGACGAACCAGACGTCGCGCGCCCCGAACATGAACACCCGCGCCGCCGCGAGGAGATTGACGCCCGACGACTTGGCGAACAGCTCGCGCATCGACTTCGAGGCCTTCGTCTTGCCGAGTTCGCGCGGCAACAGCAACAGCCCGGCAAGGAGAACGACGAGCAGCAGGCCCGCCATCAGCCAAAGCGCGGCGCGAAAGCCCACGGCATCAAGCAGCAGCCCGCCCACGAAGAAGCCGACGCCCTTCATCGCATTCTTCGAGCCGGTGAACCACGCCACCCACTTGAAGAGGCGGCCCGCGCCCTCCCCCGCCGTCGCCTTGATGGCCGACTTGGAGGCCGTCTTGGTGAAGTCCTTGGCGAGACCTGCGATGCCTTGTGCCGCGACGACCCAGGCGACCGATACGAGCGCGGTCCAGGCCGGATCGAGCGCCGACAGCATCAAAAGGCTTCCAATCTGGAGGACCTGGCCGGTCATCAGCATGCGCGGAATGCCGAAGCGCGTCGCCAGCCAGCCGCCGGCAAGGTTCGCCGCGATGCCGGCGAATTCGTAGAGCAGGAACAGGAAGGCGAGCGTGAACGGCGAGTAGCCGAGCCTGAAGAAGTGCAGCAGCACAAGCATGCGCAACGCGCCGTCGACCAGGGTGAAGCCCCAGTATGACGCGGTGACGATCAGGTAGTCGCGCGCCGACGTGCCCATCATGTGTCTGCGTCGATTACCATCCGGGCGAGATCGACCATGCGGCAGACATAGCCCACCTCGTTGTCGTACCAGGCAT
>LSKJ01000636.1 GCA_001557035.1 Rhodospirillaceae bacterium CCH5-H10
CTTGCCAAGGTCGGGGTCGAGGGTTCGAATCCCTTCGCCCGCTCCAATTTCTACCGGTCCATCTGGCGGCAAGAGCGTATCGACGCTCCATCGCTGATGGCCGGGTGCCGACGGGCCTTAGGGGTTCGGAGAGCCGCGGATGAAGATAAAGTTTTTGCATGTCCCCAAGACAGCAGGAACGAGCGTCCGCCACTTCCTGCAAATGTTCTTCCTCCCCCGGCACGTCTGTCCGGCGTCGAGCAACGAGCAGTTCCGGGCAGTGCCGCGGGAACGGCTGGGTTCCTTTCGCTTGTTCGCGGGCCACATCGACTGGGTCGACCTCGACCCGATCGAAGGCGAGAGCTTCACGTTCAGCATCCTGCGCCAGCCGCAGGACCGCCTGGTCTCCTACTATTTCTATCTGCGCTCCGAGGGCCTGAAGCTCGACGCCGTCAACCTGGCGAAGCCGGAGAGGCGCGGCATGCACGCCGCCCTCACGCTGTCGCCCGACGACTTCTTCTGCGGCGGCGGTTCGCCCGAAGTGCGGAAGCATATCGATGCGATGTTCGACAATTTCTACGCCTACTATTTCGCCGAACGGTCGTTCGACGCGAGGAGGCGCATCCGGGTGGGCGTATCGGTTTCCGAGACGGATCTTCTCGCAAAGGCGAGCCACAACCTGGACAGGCTCGACGGGCTCTATTCGATCGGGAACCTGACCCTGCTCCAGGAGGATGTCATCGCGGCCTGCGGCCGGCAGGGATTCGGACGCTGGGGCGCGCTGCGATCGCGATTTTCGCCGCTGCGCGACATGAAACTGAATACCGGTGCTGGCAGCTACGCATCACGCATCGCGGATTTGAAGTCGCTCGGTGCGACGCATCGCACCTTCGACAGGATCGAGGAGATGACGCGTCTCGACGACGTCATCTGGAAGCGACTGGCGCCCGAACATCGCCCCCGTTCGCGTTGATCGGCTGCGGATTCCCGCTAATTTGAACCGGGTAGAGACGGTGAAGTGCGGGTGCATCAGGTGAAGACTTCAAGCGATCCGATCGAGAGCACGGGCCTCCTCGTCGTCCGCACGGTGGCGGACCTGCGTCGCGCCGTCGCCGGGTTTCGCAAAGTGGGCCGCACGATCGGTCTCGTGCCGACGATGGGCGCGTTGCATGAAGGCCATGTGAGCCTCGTGAAGGGCGCGCTCGAGCGCGGCGACGTGCCGGTGACCAGCATCTTCGTCAATCCGACGCAGTTCGGTCCGAAGGAGGATTTCTCCGCCTATCCGCGCGACGAGCAGGGTGACTTCGACAAGTTGCGCGACGCGCAGTGTCGCATCGTCTTCGCGCCGACCAAGGACGAGATGTATCCCGGCGAGCAGCTCACGACGGTGACGGTCGCCGGCATTACCGACGGACTGTGCGGTCCATTGCGCCCCGGTCACTTCCAGGGCGTCGCCACGGTGGTGAGCAAACTCCTGCTGATGGCGATGCCGGACCGCGCCTATTTCGGCGAGAAGGACTACCAGCAGCTCCAGGTCATCAAGCGCATGGTGCACGACCTCGCGATGCCGTTCGAGATCGTCGGCATGCCGACGGTGCGCGAGACGGACGGCCTCGCGATGTCGTCGCGCAACCGCTACCTCAGCGCCGAGGAGCGGACGAAGGCGCTGGTCATGTACAAGCAGCTCGTGAAGGTCGCCGACACGGTGCGCGACGGCACGAAGTCCTGCGCCGACGCCACGGCAGCCGCGTCGCAGGCGCTGCGCGACGGCGGCTTCGACATCGTCGAATACTTCACCGTCGTCGATGCCGACAGCCTGAAGCCGCTGGAGCGTGTCAGCGGTCCGGCGCGGGTCATCGCCGCGGCGCGCCTCGGCCGTACGCGCCTGATCGACAATCTGGCGGTCTGACGCGGACTTCGGTCGCTCAGGCGGCCTGTTCGAGCGTCGAGGCGACGTCGCGCGTGGTCACGCGGCGCAGGTCGCGCACCCTGGTCGTGTCGAACGGCCGCGCGCGATGCATGGTGCAGCGATTGTCCCAGATCACCAGATCGCCTTTGGCCCAGCGATGCGCATGGACGAAGCGTGGCTGCGTGGCGTGCTCGATCAGGTCGAGGATGATCAGGCGTCCGTCGGCCACCGGCATGCCGATGATGTGCGAGGCGTGCGCGGCGAGATAGAGCGTCTTGCGGTGCGAGCCGGGATGGGTCCGCACGAGCCGCTGCGGCACCGGCGGCAGCGAGGCGCGTTCCTCCTCGGTGTACTGCACGACGCCGAGCTGTTCGCGCGAGCGCCAGATCGAATGCTCGGCGACCAGCCCTTCCAGCTCGTTCTTCTTCGCCTCGGGCAACGCGTCGTAGGCTGCGCGCAGGTCGGCGAACTCGGTGTCGCCGCCTTCGTCGGGAATGACGTGGGCGTAGAGCATGGAGAGGGCGCCGGGCACGGCGCGGAAAGAGGCGTCGGTATGCCAGAGCCGGTTGGCCAGGCCGTCGAGACGCCGCCGCGCATCGGGCTTCAGCACGTTGCCGTCGCCGTCGAGGTTGGAGATGTCGGCGACGTCGCTCGATTCGATCCGGTGCTTGATGTCGCGATGCCGGAGTTTCAGGGCCGAGGAAGCGATCGGGCCGAAGTTGCGGGCAAAGGCGACCTGCTTCTCGTCGTCGAGTGTCTGACCGCGAAAGACCACGACGGCATAGCGGTCGATCGCGTCCTCGATGGCCTGCCGGTCGGCAGGATCCAGCGGTCGTGACACGTCGACGCCGGCGATCTCGGCCACGAATTCAGGACGCGTTGGCGTAACGGTGATGCTCACGACGGCCTCCCGCGGCTATAGTGCTTTTGAAACATTCTCTCCCAGGAAACGCCATGCCGCAAACGATGAAGCTCGCCCTGCTCGACGATTACCAGAAGGTTGCCCTGCGCATGGCGGACTGGGACCGCCTCAGGAAGCGCGGCGTCGAGATCACCGTCTTCCACGAGCCCTTCGCGTCGGTCGAGGATGCCGCGCAGAAACTGGCGCCCTTCGACATGCTGGGCCTGCTGCGCGAGCGGACGGCGTTCCCGCGCGCGCTGATCGAGAAGCTGCCGAATCTCAAGTTCATGGTGCTGACCGGCGCGCGCGCCGCCAGCCTCGACGACAAGGCGGCGGCCGAGCGCGGCATCCCGATCTCCACGACGCCCGGCGGCGGCTCGAACGCGCCGACGGCGGAGCTTGGCTGGGCGCTGCTGATGATGTGCGCCCGCGATCTCGCCAAGGCCGAGCGGCTGGCACGGCAGGGCAAGTGGCACGACGGCATCGAGCAGATGGTCGTGCTCGAGGGCAAGCGCCTGGGCATCCTCGGGCTCGGCAAGCTCGGCAGCCGTGCGGCGCGCTACGGCAAGGCCTTCGGCATGGATGTCGTGGCGTGGAGCCAGAACCTCACGCCGGAGAAGGCGGAAGAAGGCGGCGCCAGGTACGTCAGCAAGGACGAGTTGCTGGCCACGTCGGACTTCGTGTCGATCCATCTCGCTCTGTCGGACCGCACGCGCGGCCTGATCGGCGCGGCGGACCTCGCGAAGATGAAGAAGACCGCTATCCTGGTGAACACCTCGCGCGGCCCTATCGTGGACGAGGCGGCCCTGATCGCGGCGCTCAAGAACCGCACGATCCTGCACGCAGGCCTCGACGTCTACGACAAGGAACCGATGTCGGCCGACCATCCGTTCACCAGGCTCGACAACGTCACGCTCATTCCCCACCTGGGCTACGTCGTCGAGGAGAGCTACCGGCACTTCTACGAGGGTACGATCAAGGACATCGAGGCCTGGCTCGACGGCGCACCGATCAACGTCCTCAACCCGGACGCTCTCAAGAAGTAGATCCGACATACAATTCTCCGTCGAGACGACGGGTTTTTGACTTCATCCCGTTCTCGGTATCGACGGCGTCCGGACACGAACGACGATCAGCCAGACCGCGCCGGCGAGGATCACGCCGGCGGCGAGCCATTCGGGGGTCGTGAGCGCGGCGGGTGTCAGCCAGCCGGCGCGCGCGAGGAGGGCTTCGAGCGCGATGGCGAAGAACGGCATCGCGGTGAGGGCGATCAGGTAGGTCTGCACGCCCGAATGGTTGATGGTCCAGAAGCCCAGCCAGGTGCCCGGCGCGCGGAACAGCAGGCCGGCCAGGATCGCGTAGAGCCAGAGCTCGATGCGGCCGAATGCGTCGCCGCCGCCGGCCCAGGGCGACGCCATCGCCCCGGCAAGGCCGGCCAGCGTCCAGACCAGGATCAGCGCCAGCGACGCGGCGACCAGGATCTCGCCGGTGAAGCGGCTGCGCGCTGCCGCATCGTTGGACCGGTTGCGCGGGTGATAGGCGATCATCCACGACGCCGCGACCGCCACGGCCTCCGAAGCGAGCAGCCAGGCGACGCCGCGCCACGCCGTCTCCGAACCCAGGCCGGCGACGAACGCCACGATGCCGAGCGCCAGGAGGGCAAGCCCCGGCCAGTCACGCCGGACCGGCGACTGGCGCGACAAGGCCCATCCCGTCCCTGCGCCGATCAGCACGCTCACCGTCGAGATGAGGGTGCTTTGCGTGACGGCGAGCCACACGATGGCGGCGGCCGTGCAGCCGTTGATGATGACGCGCATGAAGGCGTAGCAGACCGTCCAGGGCAGCAGCAGGTCCGCCCAGCTTCCCGGCGTGCGCCGGCCGACCCACAGCAGGACCAGGCCGGCGCTCAACAGTTGCACCAGCGTGTAGGCCCAGGCGTCGAGCTGCGCGCCACTCACGACATGGCGGGTCAGCAGGAGATAGATCGACCAGAGGAGGGAGTTGCCGAGCGCGATGGCCAGGACGTGACCGCTCATTGCGGATCTCGGAGGCTTTGTCTCAGGTACGGAAGCGCAGCAGCAGGTGATTGACGCCGTTCAGCTTGACGTAGAGGTCTTCGAACTGCGTGTAGAAATCCTCCCACTGCGGCAGGCCACCCTGGCTGCCGAGCGAGGTGTAGATC
>LSKJ01000637.1 GCA_001557035.1 Rhodospirillaceae bacterium CCH5-H10
CCACCGAGGGATCCTGCCGCGGCACCGCGATGGCCTTCTTCAGGTAGATCTCGGTCGAGCCGCCGAAACTCTCGCCCACATAGGAGGAGTCTTCGAGCAGGATATAGTCGAAGCAGGCCCGCTCCAGGCTGCGGGCCATGTCGAGGAACAGCTCGGGCTGCTCCCATGTCGTCCCGATATGCCCGGTCCAGGGCTCCCCCCAGGCTTGCACACTGGAGCCCTGCAAGAACCACGCGAGATGAAACGGGTTGGTCGCCACGAACGCCCTCCGATGCCGCCTAGCCGACAAGGACGACGCAAATAGTGTGCCGACAATTCGCAGGGCGGCTCTGCGTGCCGCAAGGGCAAGAGTGCGTCGCGCGTTCGGGCGAGTTGCGTTACCATGACGGGCACACGGCATCGGCAGACACACAGCAGGAGCGCGAGATGGATACGGTGATGCAATCCGCCAAGCAGGATATGAGCGAGGCCGAGTGGCAGGCGCGCTGCGATCTCGCTGCGCTCTACCGGATCACCGACCTGTTCGGCTGGACCGACACGATCGACACCCACATGACGGTGCGTATCCCGGGCGAGCCCAAGTGCTTCCTGATCAACAATTACGGCGATCTGTTCGACGAAATCACCGCGTCGAGCCTCGTGAAGATGGACATCGACGGCAACGTCTACGCCAAGGACGGCAAGTTCAACGCCGCCGGCTTCACCATCCATAGTGGTGTCTACAAGGCACGTCCGGATGCAAACTGCGTTATGCATACGCACACCCGCGCCGGCACCGGCGTGTCGGTGCTGAAGAAGGGCATTCGCCCGATCAGCCAGGACGCGCTCTCGGTCTACGACGACCTCGTCTATCACGAGTACGGCATGCCGACGTCGCAGGAAGAGTGCGATGCGCTGGGTGTCTCCTGCCAGCACGGCAATTCGGTGGTGCTGCGCAACCACGGGCTGCTGACGGTCGGCACCACCATCCCCGGCGCCCTGCGGCGCATGTACATGCTCGAGCGTGCCTGCGAGGTCGAGGTCATCGCCCGCAGCCTTGACGAGGAAGCCGCGCCGATCGAGGAGGACGTCATCCGCCAGTATGGCGAGCGCGCCAAGCAGCAGCGCGCCAATCCGGAATACGGCATGACCTACTGGAGGGCCGCGCTTCGCCAGATCGAGGGCAAGGGCACCGACTGGCGCCAGTAGTCCTCCGGTCTCCGCAACCGCACACGAAAAGAGCGCGCCGCGGGGCGCGCTCTTCTGATTCTGGAGGAGAGGACTACTTGGCGGGCGCCGAAAGTTTGACGATCTCGGTCCAGCGGCGAAGCTCGCCGGCGAGGTAGGCGCTCAGCTCGGCGGGACCGCCGCGCCTGTCCTCGATGCCCTGGACCCGGAACGACTCCTTGAGCTTCGGACTGTCCAGCGCCTTGTCGACGGCGCGGTAGAGCTTCTCGACGATCGGCTGCGGCGTACCCTTCGGCGCCATCATGTAGAAGGAGACGTCGGCTACGATATCGGGATAACCCAGCTCCTTGAAGGTCGGCGTGTCGGGAAACACCGCCGCCCGCTTCTCGCCCGTGACGGCCAGCAGGCGCGCCTGCTTGGCGTTGTAGACCGGCACGCCCGAGGCGACCGGGGTGAACCAGATCTGGATGCGGTTGGTCAGCAGGTCGCTCAGCGCATCGGTCGTGCTCTTGTAGGGCACCATCACCGTGTTGATCTTCGCCGCGCGATTGAGCATCTCGCCCAGGAACTGGGGCACGCCCCCGACGAAGCCCGAGAAGTTGATCTTGCCGGGCTCCCGGCGGGCGAGTTCGACCAGCTCGGCGACGTTCTTCGCCGGCAGCTCGTTGGGCACGAACATCGAATAGAGCACGCCGCCGGTGAAGCTGACGGGCGTGAAGTCGTTGAGGAGATTGGCGGTCGTGTTGCCGGTCGCCTGGTTGATGATGTTGCTCAGCGAGGCGATCACCACCGTATGGCCGTCGGGTCGCGACTTCGCGACATAGTCGGCGCCGATATTGCCCGTGGCGCCGGGCCGGTTCTCGACGATGACGCTCTGGCCCAGGGTCGCCGTCATGTCCTGGGCGAGCAGGCGGGCGATGATGTCGTTGGTGGTGCCGGGGCCGAACGGCGCGACGATCGTGATCGGCTTGCCTTGCTGGAAGTCCTGGGCATGCGCTGGAGCCGTCGCCGCGGCGACACTCGCCATCGCCGATGCGACGGCCGCGCGCCGCGACAGTTTCATGAACCTCATGAGTTCTCTCCCTTTGCTTTCTTGATTGATTACCGCCCCGTCCAGTCCGGCTTCGGCTTCTTGTTCACGAAGGCGTCGATGCCGGCTTGCGCGTCCTCGCGCTGGATCGCTCCGGCCATGTAGTCCGTCGCGTAGGCGTAGGCCTGCTCGACGTTCATCTCCATGTGCTTGCGGAACATCGCCTTGCCGGAGGCGATCTGCTGCGGCGGCTGGCTGGCGATGCGGTCCGCCAGTTCCCTGGTCTCGTGGTCGAGGTCGGCGGGCGGGACGACGCGGCTCACGAGCCCGTCGCGCAGCGCCGTTGCGGCATCGACGAACTGCCCCGTGAACAGCATGTCGAGTGCGCGCTTCGGCCCGACGTTGCGGCCGACCGCCACCGAGGGCGTGCCGCAGAACAGGCCGTTGTTGATGCCCGAGGTGGCGAAGGTGGCGTCGCTCGAGGCGACGGCGAGATCGCAGGCGGCCACGAGCTGGCAGCCGGCGGCGGTCGCGACTGCCTTCACCTTGGCGATGACGGGCTGGGGCAGGCGGCCGATCGACAGCATCATCGCCGAGCAGCGCGTCATCAGGCTGTGATGGAAGGCATAGTCGCGGGTCGAGGCGACCTCGCGCAGGTCGTGGCCGGTCGAGAAGGCGCGGTCTCCCTGGGCTTCGATGACGACGCAGCGGATGGCGGTGTCCCCGGCCAGCCTGTCGAATTCCGCCTGCAGCGCATCTATAAGTTCGCCCGAGAGCGCGTTCATGGCGTGGGGGCGGTTGAGGGTGAGGA
>LSKJ01000064.1 GCA_001557035.1 Rhodospirillaceae bacterium CCH5-H10
GCGCCACTCCAGTGGCGCATCATGATCATGAGCGCCACTGGAGTGGCGCGCTCCAGGGAGGCAGCTTTCGCTACAACGCCGCCTCGATCGCCGACCTGACTTCATCGGACGCAGGACGCACGCGGCTCGGCCATGCGCCCTGCAGGCTGCCGTCCTTGCCGATCAGGTACTTGTGGAAGTTCCACTTGGGCGCCGCGCCCTCGCCTGCTTCGGCGGCGATCCATTTGTAGAGCGGGTGGGCATCGGGACCGATCACCTTCTGCTTCGCGGTGAGCGGAAAGGTCACGTCGTACATCGACTCGCAGAACTTCGCGATCTCGCCCTCGCTGCGCGGCTCCTGCGCGCCGAAGTCGTTGCACGGCACGCCCAGCACCACGAGCCCCTTGGGGCCGTATGTTTCGTGCAGCGCCTGCATGTCGGTGTATTGCGGCGTGAACCCGCAATAGGAGGCAACGTTCACCACCAGAACGGGCTTGCCGGCCAGGCTCTTCATGTCGAGCGGCTTGCCGTCGATGGTCGTGAAGGAGAAATCATGCGCGCCCATGCCGTGGCTCCTCTTCTCAGATTTCATCGTCGTAGCGTTGTTCCCGCCACGGATCGCCGTAATTGTGATAGCCGCGCACTTCCCAGAAGCCCGGCTTGTCCATGATGGAGAACTCGATCCGCTTGATCCACTTGGCGCTCTTCCAGAAATAGAGCCTCGGGATTACGACGCGCAGCGGCCCGCCATGCTCGCGGCTGATCGGCGCGTCGTTCCAGCTCCAGGCCAGCATCACGTCATCACCTGCGAAGTCGGCCAGCGGCACGTTGGTCTTGTAGGTGTCGTAGGAATGGAAAATGACGTGCTGCGCCTCTGCCTTCGGCTTCACCAGGGCGATCAGGTCGCGGGCGCTGACGCCTTCCCATCTGTTGTCGTAGCGCGACCAGGCGGTGACGCAGTGGATGTCGGTCGTGAGCCGGGTCTGCGGCAGCTTCTTGAACTCGTCCCATTTGAGCGTGACCGGCGCCTCGACCTCGCCGTCGACGAACAGGCGCCAGGCATGGGTGGGGATTTCGGGCTGGATGCCGAGGTCGAGCACGGGCCAGGTCTCGACCAGGCGCTGCCCCGGCGGCAGGCGCTCCGACGGCGCCGCCGTCTTTCCCGTCAGCAGCCGGCCTTCCTCGGCCCACTTCTGCTTGCTGTCGACCAGCTTGCCCTTGATCTCGCCGGACAGGGTGACGTCGTCATCGGCCATGGAATCCCTCAGATGCTGCGGCCCGCTTTCTCCCAATAGGGCGCGCGGAGCTTGCGTTTGAAAATCTTGCCCGAATCCTCGCGCGGAAGCGCGGCGCTGAACTCGACCACCTTCGGCACCTTGTAGCGCGCCAGGTGCTCGGACAGATAGGCGCGCACCGATGTGGCATTCAGGCCCGCGCCGGACACGGGCTCGACATGGGCGCAGATCTGCTCGCCAAACTCCTCGTCGGGGATGCCGAACACCGCGCAGTCGCGCACGCCCGGCATCTGGATCAGCGCGCCCTCGATCTCCGCCGGATAGATGTTCACGCCGCCCGAAATGATCATGTCGCGCTTGCGATCGCACAGGAACAGGAAGCCATCGGCATCGAGGTAGCCGATGTCGCCCACGGTCACGAGCTGGCCCAGCGCCACCTCGCGCCGCTTGGCATCGTCGTTGTTGTAGGTGAAGTCCGCGAGATGCGGGCCGCGAACGTAGATCTCGCCGACCTCACCCATCGGCACGTCGCGCCCCTGATCGTCGACGACGCGCACGGTCGCGCCCGGGACCGCACGGCCAACCGTGCCGGGCTTGCGCAGCGCGTCCTCCGAACCGTGCCAGACCACCACGCCGGTTTCGGTGGCGCCGTAGTATTCGTTGATGACCGGTCCCCACCATTCGATCATCTGGCGCTTCACCGCCGGCGCGCAGGGTGCCGCGCCGTGGCTCACGAAGCGCAGCGACGAGACGTCGTAGCGCGCCCTGACGTCGGCCGGCAGGCGCAGCAGGCGGACGAACATCGTGGGCACGATGTGCATGTGGGTGACGCCGTGGCGTGCGATCAGCCGCAGCATGTCCTCGGCCTCGAAGCGCGGCTGCAGCACCATGTGCAGGCCAAGCCGGGAGCTGGCATTGCCGTAGGCCGACGGCGCCGAGTGATACATCGGGCCGTTCATCAGCACGACGATTTCCGGGTCGGGCTTCAGGCCCCAGAACAGCGCCGCCTCCTGCGCCGCGGCGGCCTGCTGTTCCGGCGTGCTCGGCTGCCGGCGCACGCCCTTCGGGCGGCCTGTCGTGCCGGAGGTATAGATCATGCTGCCGCGCGCCGCGCGCGGCGGCTCGGTGCGCGGCGAAGAGCCGGCCACGAAGGCGTCCCACGGTTCGGCTCCCGCCGGCACCTGCCGCCGATCGGCGGCGACGCCATAGGCTGCCGCGATCTCGTCCGGCGTCGGAACGGCGAAGACCGTCACGCCCTCGGGCACGCCGCCCGAGATCTGCGCCAGCAGGTCGGTATGCGCCACCAGGACCGACGCGCCGCTGTCGCGCAGGATGTAGTTCGCTTCCTCGGGCGTGAAGTGCCAATTGATCGGCACGGCGTAGGCGCCCACCTGGCTGGCCGCCATGTTGACCTCGAAGGTCGCGAAGTCGTTGCGCAGCATCAGCGCCACCGCGCTGTCGTCGCCGACACCGAGCGCCGCCAGCCCGCCGGCCGCGCGCGCCGCATTGTCCCGGATCTCCGCCCAGCTGCGGAACCGCTCGCCCGCCGTAACGCCTGCCGTCATCGCTTCTTCCCTGTCTTTGCGGGGGCCGTCAGTGCGCCCTTGAACATCAGGGCACCGTGGTAACCAGCCAGCGTCCGGATATCCGGCCCATGCTGCAACATGCCCGCCTGCTTCAGCATCACCAGCCCGTGCGTGGCGGCCCACATCGACAGGCCGAACAACAACGGATCGGCGTCGATCAAGCCGGCCTTCACCATGTCCTCGGCCTGCTGGGTCACGAAGGTGCGCGCCCGCTTCGATTCGCGCAGCAGGTCGGGATGGTCGTCGCCGATCGGCTGATCGATCTCGAACATGATGCGATAGGCATGCGGATGCGCGTCGGCGAACCGCATATAGGCGTCGCCGACGCGGCGGGCCTTGTCGAGTGGCTCCTCGCCCTCCGCCGCTGCGGCTTCGAGCGTGTCGGCGAAGCGGGCAAAGGCCTCGGCCCGCACCGTCGCCAGGATGTCGGCCTTGTCCTTGAAATAGCGATAGGGCGTCTTGGGGCTGCAGCCCAACGCCTCGGCCAGCTGGCGCATCGTGACGCCCTCGTAGCCGAAACGGGCGAACCGCTCGGTGGCGACGCGGCACAGCGCGGCGCGGAAGTCGGCGATGTCTTGTTCGGTGAGGTAACGCGGCATGATTTTCGTACACAGTGTGTACGCATACGCATCCTAGGTCAAACGAGCGTTTCTCACCCTAAGGATCGACCTTCCAGATCACACCGATCCTAGGACCGCTGAGCAAGACGATCACGATATCCTTCTCGGGATCGACGAGTGCCAGAGAATGAAGACTTCGCGCGTCATCATGGATCGGATCGACTGGATCGTACTCGATCAATTCGCCCCGATATTCGATGGTGCCGGCAATCAGGTGGCGTCTCTCACGGCGGATGCGTCCAGAGCCAACGACATCTGCCGCATCGACCAGCGTCAGCCTGTAAGACTTCCAAGGCCCCTCGAAGAATTCCGTGAGGCCGCCAAATGGCTCGTCTACTCGCCAGGCATTGCCACCGCGGTAAGTCAGACCACCGCGTAGTCGCAATCCAGGCAGCTCCCCAAATCGCTTCCATGTGGCGACATCGATGCCGACGATGCTGGGCTTGGCAAGATTGCCAATAATAGGTCCAAACAAAGAATCAGACCGAAAGGCGGAGCTCTGTAGCGACATTCCTTCCATTGCTCCGAACAGCATGGGCTTTGGCGGTTTCCAGCCAAACTGGCGAAGTTCTTCGTATCTGGTAGAACCGTCACGAGCGCTCAGACTACCGCCGGCACGGATTTTGGCGACTTCAATTGGGCCATCTTCAAGCGCGTTCACCTGCCCAGTGATCTTGCAATCAAGAATGGGTTGGTCCGTCGGGCAGCCGCGGCCATTCTGGGCGGGGCCGGTGTAGCCGGTCAGCACTCTCGGGTCATCGAATGAATCGAGGATATGGTAGCTCACACGCGGCCAATTCTGCGGATATCGGAGCAGGTCCGCGAGGACCTCGTACTCGACACCAAGCCCCTCTCCGCCAGGTAACCGGAGATAAACGGTGTCGAAGGGCGATTGGACGCTTCGAAATCCGGGTCCGGGTCGGAAATCCCAACGCCAAAAGGCAGGCAATATCCATTCGGCGGAGGTCGGCGTTCCATCGATCGTCGTCTTGATGGCGACTTTCACGCGCGGAACGGAGCCGCCTTTCCAATCGATACCGAAAAAAAGGAAAGCCGCCGCAAAGAGCGCGCAGATGGCAATGGCTCCCCTGCCGAGCAAGTCAGGCCGTCTCGGCGAACAGCTCGCGGCCGATCAGCATGCGGCGGATCTCGCTGGTGCCGGCGCCGATCTCGTAGAGCTTGGCGTCGCGCAGCAGGCGGCCCGTGGGGTAGTCGTTGATGTAGCCGTTGCCGCCCAACAGCTGGATGGCGTCGAGCGCGACCATCGTCGCCTTCTCGGCGGCGTAGAGGATGGCGCCGGCCGAATCCTTGCGCGTGGTCTGGCCGCGGTCGCAGGCCTTGGCGACGGCGTACACGTAGGCCTTGCAGGCGTTCATCGTCGTGTACATGTCGGCAAGCTTGCCCTGAACCAGCTGGAACTCACCGATCGCCTGGCCGAACTGCTTGCGCTCGTGGACGTAGGGAACCACGATATCCATCGCAGCCTGCATGATTCCGATCGGACCGGCCGCCAGCACGGCGCGCTCGTAGTCGAGGCCGCTCATCAGCACGTTGACGCCCTTGCCCACCGCGCCCAGCACGTTCTCCTCGGGGATCTCGCAATCCTCGAACACCAGCTCGCCGGTCGAGGAGCCGCGCATGCCCATCTTGTCGAGCTTCTGCGCGACCTTGAACCCCTTGCGGTCGGTCTCGACGAGGAAGGTCGTGATGCCCCGCGATCCGGCGGCCGGATCGGTCTTGGCATAGACCACGATCACCTGCGCGTCGGGGCTGTTGGTGATCCACATCTTGGTGCCGTTCAGGACGTAGCGGTCGCCCTTCTTCTCGGCCCGCAGCTTCATCGACACGACGTCGGAACCCGCGCCCGTCTCGCTCATGGCGAGACTGCCGACATGCTCGCCGGAGATCAGCTTGGGCAGGAAGCGCTTCTTCTGCTCGTCGCTGCCGGTGCGGCGGATCTGGTTGATGCAGAGGTTGGAATGCGCCCCGTAGCTCAAGCCGACAGCGGCCGACGCGCGGCTGATTTCTTCCACGGCGATGACATGCTCGAGATAGCCGAGGCCCGAGCCGCCGAACTCCTCCTCGACGGTGATGCCGTGCAGGCCGAGCTCGCCCATCTTGGGCCACAGCTCGCGCGGGAAGCGGTCGCTCTTGTCGATCTCGGCGGCGATCGGCGCGACCTCGGACGAGGCGAAGCGCTGGACCTGGTCACGCAGCGCGTCGGCGGTTTCGCCCAGGCCGAAATCGAACGGCGGCATCGCATTCGGAATCATGATCTGTCTTACCTGTTGGGACCTGTTGAGGAATGACTCAGGACTTGGAGCCCAGTTTGACGTGGATGCGGATCAGCTTCCACTCGCCATCCGAGGGGATGAACTCCAGCTCGAACAGCAGCCGCGACGGCTCGGTCGGGAAACTGCCCTTCACCACAAGCTTGCCGTCGCCATCGACCTCCGGCGGCGGATCGTAGGCCGGCTTCATGGCCGCGATGATGTCGAAGTCGGCGTTGCCCTGGCTGAACTCCCGGAAGGTCTCCTTGAGCTTCTCCGGCGAGAACTGCTGGCGAAACGGCTTGGAGAGCTTGGCGTGGAGGACGGAATAGTTTCCGGTCACGTTGGCGTCGTTGAGCGTCAGCAGCGACGCCTTGACCAGCGTTTCCAGCACACGGTCGGACGGCACCTTGTTCTGCGCCTGGGCCGCCGAAGCGGCCAGCAGCAAGGCGAGCGCGCCCAGCAGGCGAACGATTGCCGACATCACGGACCTCCTCCGCCGGAACGATACCTCAAAGCAGGAAGATCGTCGCCAGCCCGAGGAAAGTCAGGAAGCCGGTCACGTCGGTGACCATGGTCAGGAAAACGGTCGAGGAAACCGCGGGATCGACGCCGAATTTCTGCAGGCCGAGCGGAATGAGAGCCCCCGCCAGCGCAGCGGCCATCAGGTTGCAGACCATGGAGGCGGCAATCACGGCGCCCAGCCGCCAGTCGTGGAAGATCAGGACCACGCCAACGGCCAGCAGCGTCGCGAACAGCAGTCCGTTGAGACTGCCGACGACCGCTTCCTTGGCGATGAAGCGCATCCCGTTGGCGGCGGTCAGTTCGCCCATCGCCAGCGCGCGCACCGTGACGGTGACGGTCTGGATGCCGGCATTGCCGCCCATCGACGCAACGATCGGCATGAGGGCAGCCAGGATCACGATCTTCTCGATCGTGTCCTCGAACTGGCTGATGACGAAGGACGCAACGAGGGCGGTGGCCACGTTGACCAGCAGCCACGGCGCCCGCAGCCGCGCCGTCGTCACGGTGTCGGCATGCATGTCGTCGGAGCCGACGCCGCCCATCTTGAGCAGATCTTCCTCGGCCTCCTCGTCGATCACGTCGACGACGTCGTCGACCATGATCACGCCCTGCAGCCGCCCGTCATCGTCGACGACCGGGCACGAGACCAGGTTCTTGTCGCGGAAGACGTGCGCCACTTCGGCCTGGTCGGCCGTCGCGGGCAGCGACGGGATGTCGGGATCGACGATGTCGAAGATCGGCACCGGACGCTTGGTGCGCAACATGCGGCCGAGCGGCACCGAGCCGCGCAGGCGACCGGTCTCGTCGACGACGAAGATGTCGTACACGTCGTCGGGCAGGTCGGTCGCCTCGCGGCAATAGTCGATCACCTGGCCCACGGTCCAGCTGTCGGCGACCTTGACCAGCGAGCGCTGCATGAGGCGGCCGGCCGTGTCCTCCGGATAGGCCAGCGCCCGCTCGATGTCGGCACGTTCCTCGGCCGGAATTTCCGCCAGGACTTCCTGGCGCTCGTCTTCCGAGAGGTCTTCGAGGATCGTGGCGGCATCGTCGGCTTCCAGCTCACGGGCCGCGGCCGCGATCTCCTTGCTGTCGAGCTGGTCGAGGACGTCCTCGAGCACTTCCTCGTCGAGTTCGGTCAGGGCCTCGGGATCGAGGTCGTCCTTGAGGATGCCGACGAGCTTGTCGCGCTCGGCCTCGGAGATCTGTTCGAGGATGGACGCCTGGCCGGTAGCGCTCAGGTTGGCCAGCAGCCCCCTCGCGTCCTCCGGCCTGTTCTCCGCGAGCGCCGCCTCGACTTGCCGGACAAGGTCCAGCGTCACTTCATCGAGGTGGTCGATCTCGCTGCTCATCCACGCGCTTCCGCGAGGCGCTGTGCCTCGACCACGGCCAGCGCGGTCATGTTGAGGATGCCGCGGGCGGTGACCGACGGCGTGAGGACATGGGCCGGAAGGTCGGTGCCCAGCAGAATCGGGCCAATATGCAGACCGTCGGCCCCCTCCTTCAGCAGGTTGAAGGCGATGTTGGCGGCATCGAGCGACGGACAGACGACGAGGTTCGCCACTTCCTTGAGCTTCGACCGCGGGAAGACACTATTGCGGATCTCCAGGTCGAGGGCGGCATCGCCATGCATCTCGCCGTCGACCTCCAGGGTCGGCGCGCGGTTGTGCAGGATCCTTACCGCCGCCGCCATCTTCTTCGCGGAGGGATGCTCGGAACTGCCGAAGCTGGAATGCGAGAGCAACGACACGCGCGGCTGGATGCCGAAGCGCAGCAGCTCGTCCGCCGCAAGGAGCGTGATCTCCGCGAGCGTCTCCGGATCGGGATCGTAGTTCACGTAGGTATCGGCGATGAACAGCGAGCGGGTCGGCATGACCAGCAGGCTGAGCGCCGCCATGTTCTTCACGCCTTCGCGCAGGCCGATGATGTCGCGGACATGAGCCAGGTGCGTGCGGAACCGGCCATAGGCACCGGCGATCATCGCGTCGGCGTCGCCGAGCTTGACCGCCAGCGCAGCGATCAGGGTCGGGCTGGAGCGCACGAGATTGCGCGCCGTCGGCTCGGTGACGCCGCGTCGTTCCATCAGCTCGTGATAGGCGCCCCAGTACTTGTCGTAGCGCGGGTCGCTCGACGGATCGACCAGCTCGACATCGACGCCCGGCTGAAAGCGCAGGCCCAACCGCTCCGCCCGGCGGCGGACGATCTCCGGCCGGCCGATCAGGATCGGCTTGGCGATGCCCTCGTCGAGGATGATCTGCACGGCGCGCAGGACGCGGTCGTCCTCGCCGGCGCTGAAGATCACGCGCTTGGGATCGGAACGCGCCTGCTCGAGCACCGGCCGCATGACCAGGCCGGACTTGAACACGAACTGGCTGAGCTGCTGGCGGTAGGCCTCGAAGTCGGTGATCGGCCGTGTCGCGACGCCGCTGTCCATCGCGGCCTTGGCGACGGCCGGCGCCAACTCGACGATCAGGCGCGGATCGAACGGCTTGGGGATGATCTGGCTGGGGCCGAAGCCGCCGGCCTGCTCGCCGAAGGCGCGCGCCACCACCTCGGAGGGCTCCTTGCGCGCCAGTGCCGCCAGGGCGCGCACGCAGGCGATCTTCATCTCGTCGTTGACGGTCGTCGCGCCGACATCGAGCGCGCCGCGGAAGATGTACGGAAAGCAGAGGACGTTGTTGACCTGATTGGGGTAGTCGCTGCGGCCGGTCGCCATGATGGCGTCGTCACGCACGCCGGCCACGTCTTCCGGCGAAATCTCCGGATTGGGATTGGCCAGCGCGAAGATCAGCGGCTTGTCGGCCATGCGGGCCACCATCTCGGGTTTCAGCACGCCGGCAGCCGAGAGGCCCAGGAACACGTCGGCGCCGCCGATCACCTCGCCCAGGGTGCGGGCCTGCGTTTCGCGGGCGTATCGCTCCTTCCACGGGTCCATCAGCTCGTTGCGGCCCTTCCAGACCACGCCGACGATATCGGTGACCCAGATGTTCTCGCGCGGCAGGCCAAGCTTCTCCAGCACGCCGAGGCAGGACAGTGCCGCGGCGCCCGCGCCCGACACGACCAGCTTCACCTTGCCGATGTCCTTGCCGACGAGCGAAAGCGCGTTCAGCAGCGCGGCGCCGACGATGATGGCAGTGCCATGCTGGTCGTCGTGGAACACCGGGATCTTCATCCGCTCGCGCAGCTTCTGCTCGACGAAGAAGCACTCCGGCGCCTTGATGTCCTCGAGGTTGATGCCGCCAAAGGTCGGCTCCAGCGCGGCGACGATGTCAACCAGTCTTTCCTGGTCGAGTTCGGCCACTTCGAGATCGAAGACGTCGATGCCGGCGAATTTCTTGAAGAGGACGCCCTTGCCCTCCATCACCGGCTTCGCGGCCAGGGGGCCGATCGCACCCAGACCCAGCACGGCCGTGCCGTTGGTCACGACCGCGACGAGGTTGGCACGGGCGGTCAGTTCGGCGGCCGTCCCGGGATCGCGCACGATCTCGTTGCAGGCGGCGGCGACGCCCGGCGAATAGGCCAGCGACAGGTCGCGCTGGGTGGCCAGCGGCTTGGTGGGAACGACCTCGATTTTGCCGGGTCTCGGCAGGCGATGGTATCGGAGGGCGCTTTCGCTGAGTTCGTCCGCCAAAGCTCGTCTCCCGCCTGAAAAACAAAAGGGCCGCCAGTTGGACTTTACCAACAGGCGGCGACCTCTCGTCTACCTTTTCATCGAACCGGCGATGGTGCGGCCAAGAAGACTCGAACTTCCACGCCTCGCGGCACTAGCACCTCAAGCTAGCGCGTCTACCAATTCCGCCATGGCCGCGCCGGATCGACGGCGCGGGGGATACCAAATCGCCCCCCCAGTGGCAAGGCGGGCTTGCACGAAGAGCCGGAAGTGCCGATTTTGCCCCCATGAAAAGGCCCGAATGGCGCATCGCCGACAGCGCCGTCCCGTATCCGGAGGCACTCGCCGCCATGGAGGCACGCGTCGCGGACATCCGCGCCGGCCGTGCGGGTGAAATGATCTGGCTGCTGGAGCATCCGCCGCTCTACACAGCCGGTACCAGCGCCCGCCCCCAGGACCTGCTCGAACCCGCGCGTTTCCCGGTCCATGTCGCCGGCCGCGGCGGCCAATACACCTATCACGGCCCCGGCCAGAGGGTGGCCTATGCGATGCTCGATCTCAGGGCCCGCCGCCAGGACGTGCGCCGCTACGTTTCCGACCTCGAGGAATGGACCATCCGCACGCTCGGCCGCTTCAACGTGAAGGCCGAACGGCGCGCGGGCCGCGTCGGCGTGTGGGTCGTCCGGCCCGACAAGCCCCCCTTGCCCGACGGCACGCCGCGCGAGGACAAGATCGCCGCCATCGGCGTGCGCATCCGCCACTGGGTGGCCTTCCACGGCATCTCGATCAACGTCGAGCCCGACCTTTCGCACTATGCGGGAATCGTTCCTTGCGGCATTGCCGACCACGGGGTGACGTCGCTGGTCGATCTCGGCCTGCCGGTGACCCTGACCGACCTCGATGCAGCGCTGGCCGAGACATTCGAGGAAGTGTTCGGCGCTAGGACCGAGACTTCTCTTCCCATTGCCCTTTGAGCAGCTCCTCCAGGTCGCGCGCGGCATGCACGATGCGCACGACCTGAACGGCGCCGCGGGTCATGAAATAGAGGATCACATAGGATTCGAAGCCCGAAACCGGCCAGGCGCGAAGGCCGCTGACGATATGGTCGAACCGGGGTGAGCCGATCCCTGGATGACGCCGCAGGACTTCGAACGCCTGTTCGACCTTGTCCAGAAAGCGGTAGGCAGCGCGGGTATTGCGTTCGGCGATGTAAGCAGCGTGCTCGTCGATATCCTCAACTGCCCGCCGCCGCTGGACTAGCTTCACGAGCGTCTTTTTGCGATCGTCCGTCGCAGGGCTTCCCGCCGCTTTCGCCAGAAGACGGGGTCTTCGGCTTCGATGGGGCTTTCCAGCCCCTCACGAATCAACTCGGCCAGCCGCTCCTCCGCTCTGGCCTGCTGGTCCTTTCGGATCAAGTCGCGGACATATTCGCTCGAAGACGCATAGCGTCCTGCCGCGATCTCTCGGTCGACATGCGCCTTGAGTTCCGGCGAGATAGCCACATTCATGGTGGTAGCCATGCGCCCAGTATAGGGGCATTGGCAATATCTGCCAATGCAGCTTAGCAGTTCAGGCCGTCGGCAGCCGCCTGAAGTCCGACGGCAGGACATCGAGATCGACCGGTTCGACCTCGACTGCATCCACCTTCGCCAGCGTCGGACCGCGACGGCAGGCTTCGATCATCTTGCCCACCGCGTTGTCGTCACCGACGACCAGCGCCTCGACCGCCCCGTCGGCGCGGTTCCGCACCCAGCCCCTGAGACCGAGCCTCTGCGCGGTGACCATCGCCCAGTCGCGATAGCCCACGCCCTGGACGCGGCCGGTGATGCCGAGGCGCGCCTGCAGCGCCATCCGCTCAGGCGAACTCGATGATCTTCTGGTCGACGCGCAGGCTGTCGCCGGCCTTGGCGTGGAGCGTCTTCACCGTGCCGTCGCGCGTGGCGCGCAGCACGTTCTCCATCTTCATCGCCTCGACCACCGCGAGCGCCTCGCCCGCCTTGACCTCCTGCCCTTCGCTCACCGCGACCGAGGCCAGCAGGCCCGGCATCGGCGACAGCAGGAACTTCGACGTGTCCGGCGCGGCCTTCACCGGCATCAGCGCATAGAGTTCGGCCTGGCGCGGCGTCAGCACCAGCACGTCCGCCTGCCCGCCCTCATGGACCAGGCGCCAGCCCGACCCCAGGGCATCGACCTGCACGACGAGGTCGTGCTGGTCGACCTTCGCATGCACGAGCGGCTCGCCCGGCAGCCAGCCAGTCTCGATCACGATGTGCCGGCCCTCGGTCTCGACGACGTATTCGAGCCCGCCGCCGCTCACCGACACCGCGATCGGCGCCCGGTTGAGCATGACGACACGCTCGGACTGCGGCGCCCCCGCGCGATGGCCATGGATGCGGTCGACGACCGCGGCGATGGCCGCCAGCATGGCCGGATCGCCCGGCGGCAGATGCTCCGCCGTGAACCCGCCCTTGAACTCCTCGGCGATGAAGTTGGTCGTGAGGTTGCCGGCGACGAAACGCGGATGCGCCATCAGTGCCGCCAGGAACGGCACGTTGTGCGACACGCCACGGACGTAGAACTCGTCGAGCGCGCGGCGCATGCGATCGATCGCGGCGTTGCGCGTCGGGCCGTAGCTGCACAGCTTGGCGATCATCGGGTCGTAGAACATCGAGATCTCGCCGCCCTCGAAGACGCCGGTGTCGACGCGCACGTCGGGGCCGGGCTGCGGCTCGCGATACTTCACCAGGCGTCCCGTGGAGGGCAGGAAGTTGCGGAACGGATCCTCCGCATAGACACGGGCCTCGACGGCCCAGCCTTCCAGCTTCACGTCCTTCTGCTGGAACGGCAGCTTCTCGCCCGCCGCCACGCGGATCATCAGCTCGACCAGGTCGAGGCCGGTGATGAGTTCCGTCACCGGATGCTCAACCTGCAGTCGGGTGTTCATCTCAAGGAAGTAGAACTTGCGGTGCTTGTCGACGATGAACTCGACGGTGCCGGCGCTCTTGTACTTGACCGCCTTGGCCAGCGCGACCGCCTGCTCGCCCATCGCCTTGCGCGTCTTGGCGTCGAGGAACGGGCTCGGTGCCTCTTCGATCACCTTCTGGTGTCGGCGCTGGATCGAGCACTCGCGTTCCCAGAGATAGACGCAGTTGCCATGGCCGTCGGCGATCAGCTGGATCTCGATGTGGCGCGGCTCCTCGACGTACTTCTCGATGAACACGCGGTCGTCGGCGAACGAGGCCTTGGCTTCGTTGGTGGCCGAGCCGAAGCCTTCATGCGCCTCGGCATCGTTCCAGGCGATGCGCATGCCCTTGCCGCCGCCGCCGGCCGAGGCCTTGATCATGACCGGATAGCCGATCTTCTGGGCGATCTTGACCGCCTCGTCGGCATTGGGAATTGCCGCCAGATGGCCCGGCACCGTGCTGACGCCGGCCTTCTGCGCGAGCTTCTTGGACTCGATCTTGTCGCCCATCGCATAGATGGCGCGGGCATCGGGGCCGATGAACTTGATGCCCTCGGCGGCCAGCGCCTTCTGGAAGGCCTCCTTCTCCGACAAGAAGCCGTAGCCCGGATGGACGGCCTGGGCGCCGGTCTTCTTGCAAGCCTCGACGATCTTGTCGATCAGCAGATAGGACTGCGCCGAGGGCGGCGGTCCGATCAGCACCGCCTCGTCGGCCTCGCGCACATGCAGCGCATCGGCGTCGGCTTCCGAATAGACCGCCACGGTCTTGATGCCGAGCCGCTTGCAGGTCCGGATGACGCGGCAGGCGATCTCGCCGCGGTTGGCGATCAGGATCTTGTCGAACAGCGGCGCGCCTTCGGGCTTCCGGGCCGGCGCCTTCCTGGGGGCCTTCACCGGAGCCTTGGCCGTCGCGGCGCTCTTGCTGCCCTTGGGGGCGTTCTTGGCGACCTTCTTCCTGGCGGCCATGCTCACATTCCTTCTTTTCTACGGTCGAAGACACCCCTGGCCCACAGCGAATGGGCGATGATCAGGGGCAACCAGACGATGAGGACCCAGAGCCACCACGGATACTGGCGGCTCACTATGAAATTCAGCGGGATGATCACGAGCAGCGCGACGAGGCCTGCGATCTGATGCTTGCGCACGATCCGGCCGCGCCTCATGCGCTCCTCGGGAGAGAGATGCACGTCGTTCGCCTCACAGAGGGACGTTGCCGTGCTTGCGCCACGGATTCTCGAGCTTCTTGTTCTCGAGCGTGGCCAGCGCCTTGCAGATCCGGCGGCGCGTGCCGTGCGGCATGATCACGTCGTCGATGAAGCCGCGATTGGCCGCCACGAACGGATTGGCGAACTTCTCGCGATACTCCTCGGTGCGCGCCGCGATCTTCTTGGCGTCGCCGATGTCGGAGCGGAAGATGATCTCCACCGCGCCCTTGGCGCCCATCACCGCGATCTCCGCGCCTGGCCAGGCATAGTTCACGTCGCCGCGGAGGTGCTTCGACGCCATGACGTCGTAGGCGCCGCCATAGGCCTTGCGGGTGATGACCGTCACCTTCGGCACCGTCGCCTCGGCATAGGCATAGAGCAGCTTGGCGCCGTGCTTGATGATGCCGCCGAACTCCTGGGTGGTGCCCGGCAGGAAGCCAGGCACGTCGACGAAGGTCACGATCGGGATGTTGAAGGCATCGCAGAAGCGCACGAAGCGCGCGGCCTTGCGCGAGCTGTCGATGTCGAGGCAGCCCGCCAGCACCATCGGCTGATTGGCGACGAAGCCCACCGAGCGGCCGGCCATGCGGCCGAAGCCCACCACCATGTTCGCCGCCCATTCCGGCGACAGTTCGAAGAAGTCACCCTCGTCCACGACCTTCAGGATCAGCTCCTTGATGTCGTAGGGCTTGTTGGGATTCTCCGGCACCAGCGTATCGAGCGAGAGGTCGTCGCGGTCGATCGGATCGAGCGTCGTGCGGACCGGCGCCTTCTCCCGGTTGTTCGACGGCAGGAAGTCGACGAAGCGGCGAAGCTGCAACAGCGCCTCGATGTCGTTCTCGAAGGCGAGATCGGCGACGCCCGACTTCTGCGTGTGCGTGAGCGCGCCGCCCAGTTCCTCCTGCGTCACCGTCTCGTGCGTGACGGTCTTCACCACGTCGGGACCGGTGACGAACATGTAGGAGCTGTCCTTCACCATGAAGATGAAGTCGGTCATCGCGGGCGAGTAGACCGCGCCGCCGGCACAGGGGCCCATGACCATCGAGATCTGCGGGATGACACCCGAGGCCAGGACGTTCTTCTGGAAGACGTCGGCATAGCCCGCCAGCGAATCGACACCCTCCTGGATGCGCGCGCCGCCCGAGTCGTTCAGGCCCAGCACCGGAGCGCCGACCTTCATCGCCATGTCCATGACCTTGCAGATCTTGGCCGCATGCATGCCCGACAATGCCCCGCCGAAGACCGTGAAATCCTGGCTGAAGACATAGACGAGGCGGCCGTTGATCGTGCCGTGGCCGGTCACAACGCCGTCGCCCGGGATCTTCTGGTTCTCCATGCCGAAATCGATCGAGCGATGCTCGACGAACATGTCGTATTCCTCGAACGATCCCGGATCGAGGAGCGCGTCGATACGCTCGCGCGCGGTCAGCTTGCCCTTGGCGTGCTGCGCCTCGATGCGGCGCTCGCCGCCGCCCAGACGCGCCGCCGCCCGCCTGCGCTCGAGTTCTTCCAACATTTTCTGCATCTAATTCTCCGGCCCTCGGTCAGTTTTCGGCCAATAACGCGATCACGTCTAGCGCAGGAATCGCTTCTCGTTGTCCTTCACCGTTCCCATACCCTGCAAGTCGAAGACCTCGTCGACCGTAGCGATGCTGCTTTCGACGCCATGGATGCCGCCGTCCTTGCGGATCTGGGCGAAGGTCTTGCGCATCGCGCCAACCGCGGCGCGGATTGCGTGGTTGCCCCAGATCAGCAGCCCGACCTTCTTCAATTCACGCACGCGCGCCACCGTCATCTGCGGATAGGCGGTCGGCACCAGGGCGATCGGCACCTTGCCGTCCCAGGCCTTGATGAAGGCCTCGATCTCGTCCGGCGTCTTCTGCTTGGAATGGACCAGGATCAGGTCGGCACCCGCAACCTCGTAGGCGCGCGCGCGCTTCAGCGCCTCGTCCTGGCCGAGCCCTGCAATCAGCGCCTCGGTACGTGCCACGACGACGAGATCGGGATCGCGCCGGGCCGAACGCGCCGCCTCGATCTTGCCCTGGAACTCCTCGATGCGGACCATGTCCTGCCGGCCGCCGGCGATCAGGCTGGTGACCTTGGGGAAGCTCTTGTCCTCCATCACGATCGCACCGACGCCGGCGCGCTCGTACTGCTCCACGGCGTAGAGCACGTTGATGGCGTTGCCGAAGCCGGTGTCGATGTCGGCCACCACGGGCAGGCCCGAGCGGTCGACCATGGCCCGCGTCATGTCGAGATGCTGGGTCATCGACACGACGCTGACGTCGGGCACGCCGTACATCGCGGAGAGTTCGAAGCCGGAGGCCCAGATCGCGTCGAAGCCCGCCTCCGCGGCGAGCATCGCCGACAGCGGGCTGTGCGCCGCCATCGCCTCGGCGATTCCCTTTTCCGCCATGACCTTCCGCAGCCTGGTGCCCGCTCCCATGATCCCTCTCAGCCGCGCAGACGCGCGTTCTCCAGCAATGAAAGAAAGAGCGCGCCTGCCTCGATGTCCCGACGCACGCCCTCGCGCTGCTTCTTGGCCGTCGGATCGTCGCCCCAGCGATCGATCTGGTAAAGCTCGTCCGTCTGCGCGGCCGTGAAGGCCTCCGCCGCGTCGAGGCGGCCGTCGGACACCGCCAGAGCGATCACGACCGATCCAGCCGTGTGCGTCAGATTGTAGAGCGCCGAAAGCGCCAGATCGCCATGCGCGGCCACCGCTTCCTGAAGCCTGGCTCTCGCATCCTGCGGCTGTTCGACGAAGCCTATCCCCTCGGCCGTCACCAGGCGTGCGCCATGACGTTCGGCGGCCCAGTCGAGCAAAGGCTGCCAGCGATCCTGCTGCAATTTGACGAGGCTCTCCGGCGCGGTGGCCCGATAGCACAGCAGGTCCGAGCCGGCGTACTTCGCCGTGTTGGCGATCACTTCATCCCGTCGCGAGACGACGCGATCGATACCCGTCGCCGCCAGGCGCGTGAGCGGCAGAAGCGCGGCATTGATCTCGGCCTTGTCGGGCACGGAAGCCCATTCGGTGGCAATGACCTCGGCGAGCGCCTGCGTCGGCACCACCAGCGTCGCCTTCGCCGGCGTCCGCATCGGTTTGCCGTCTAGCAGGACGCGGAAACCGCCCTCACCCTCGTCGACGCCCGTCTGTTTGTAGAACCGCTTCATTCAGCTCCCGGAGCAACCACGATGCGGAATCGACAAATCGGCTGTCGCATCGTCGCGTCGGGATTACACGGCGGGACGGCCGGACGACAAGGGCAGGCTTAGCGCTGCTGACTGCGCTGCGGACCGGGCGTCTGCGACCCGGGCCGCGACGCCCGCTGCCGCGCATCGGAGGTCGGAACGGGCAACTGCGCCCGCAGGCCGGGCCGCAGGGCTTCCACACGGGGCGCCAGGACCGCGCAGGCATTGGCGCCCGCCTGACGGCCGGCCTGCGCCACCTGGGCGACAAGGCTGGGAATCGTGCCGCCGCCCACCAGAAGCTTGGAGAGGTTGGGATCGACAGCACTCGCCGTCTGCTTGCCCGCGCCGCCCTTGATGCGCATCGGCGTCGCCAGCGAGGCGTTCTGGTTGTCGCGAGCCTCGGGCGCGACGATGAACTCCCAGCCCTCGGTGCGCAGGTGGAAGTAACCACCCCCCACCAGCACGCCGCGCGGCGTATCCACGACGAGGCGCCGCAGATTGGCGACACCGCTGCTCACCTCGAAGCGTCCGGCAATGCAGTTGAACGGCACGCCGGCCTCCGTGCCGCCGAGGAGGCGCTGCGTCTCCGGCGGCCAGTTCGCGAGCTGGCTGTGCGGCCAGAACCCCTTGCCCATCGCCACGTCGATCGAGCCGCTGGCCGAGTTCAGCGCGTCGCGCGTGGTGCGGCCGCTGCCGCGCAGCCGCAGGTCCAGATCGGCCACGCCGTCGCGCAGGCCGAGGTCGAGCCCCAGCAGGGTCGAGATCTCGCCGAGCGACACGCGATTGGTGGTCGCCGTCAGCGTGGTCTGGCCCAGGCGGCCGGTGGGGTCGTAGACGAGATCGACGCCGGCCGAACCGCTGCCGATGGTCGCCGCCGCGCGGAACGTGAAGCGTGTCTCGCCCGAAACCAGCGTTACAGATGCGTTCTGCATCTTCGCGCCGAGACCCACGACTTCTCCCAGGCGCACCGTCACGGAGAGGGCCGAGCGGCCGAGCCAGTTGGCAACGAAGGGCATCGTGGGAATGAGGCGCGGCGGCTGGACCGGCGCCTGCGAGGGAGCCGCCGGCGCCGCAACCACGGGTGCCGCCTTCAACTCCGCAGCATCCAGGCGCGTGATGTCGGCATTGACGACGATCGTCGGCGTGCCCTTGCGGTCGACGCGGAACAGCGCCTCGCCCGCGGCTTCGCTGTTGCCGACCTTAAGCGTCTGGACCTCGACCTTGAAGCCGTTGCGCTGGGTCGAGGCCTTCGTGTTCATCACGTAGGGGCCGCCCGACGGCACGGGCAGGCGAATGTAAGGTCCGAACACCGAGACGTCGGGGCCTTCGGAATTGATCTGCAGCGACGTGCCCTTGGCGTTGATGCTGCCTTTCACCGAAATCCTGCCGCCGCCGAATCCGCCCTGCAGGTCGATGTTGCCGGGAAGTCCGGCCATCCAGCCGTTGAAGGAGCCCGCGGTCCCGGTGAGGTCCATCGGCACGCCCTGCGCGACGCCGAACCGTCCATCGACCTGCAGGGTCTGGTTCGGCGCCTGCGCCTTCAGGGTGGCGTTCGGTATCTCGACGACAGCCGGCGGACGGCCCGCGCCCTCGGACACGGTCAGGACGGAATCGCGAATCTCGACGGTGCTGATCCACGGGAAGGCGGCAACGGTACGCAGCCGGAGCGATCGATTGTCGCCGGGATGGGGACCCGATCCATCGGGCGGCGGCAGCATTTCGAGATTGGCGTCGCCCACCTCGTTGCGCTCGACGAGGATGTCGGCGCCTTCGAGCAGGATCCGGCCGATCTTCACCTCGCCCAGGAACAGCGAGAACGGATCGAGGAAGAGCGTCAGGCGGCGCACACGCGCCATGTCGGGCCGCGAGCCCCAGGCTGCGTTCGATAGAGTGACCCCTTCGGCGACCATGGCCGGCTCGCTGCCGAGCCTGACGGTCAGCGGTACGCGGGCGGCCAGCTCTCGTCCCGTGACCTTGCGGACCTGTTCGGTCAATCGAGCCTGATAGCGCGACAGGTCCCGGGTGGCGGCCCAGACGACGCCGACGACGGCGGCGATCGGCACCGCCACCGCCGTGATCACCGCCACGCGCCTCCAGGGAATCCGCATCCTGATCGATTCTCCCTCAAACACCGTCCGTCGAAAAGCCAAATGCCTCGACGGTGCGGCGGAAGTGAGGTGGCAGCTCGGCCTGCGCCTTCAGCTCTCCCTTGCCGGAGGGATGCGGCAGCGTCAGGCGGCGAGCATGGAGATGAAGCTTGCGCGCGTCGGCAATGGTCGACAGCAGCGCTTCCTCGCCACCGTACTTGCGGTCGCCCAGGATCGGGCAGCCGATGGCGGTGCAATGGACACGCAGCTGATGGGTGCGGCCGGTGCGCGCGATCAGCAGCAGCCCGCTCGTGTCCTTGTCGAGGCGATGGAC
>LSKJ01000638.1 GCA_001557035.1 Rhodospirillaceae bacterium CCH5-H10
GGAAGAGGCGGCCCGGACCGCCGGTGTCGATGCGAGGTTCCTGGGCTTCGTGAATCAGAGCCAGCTCCCGGGAGTCTATGCCTCGTCCGACGTGATCGTCCTGCCCTCGATTGCCACCGAGACCTGGGGGCTCGTCGTCAACGAGGCGATGGCCTGTGGCGTGCCCGCCGTTGTGTCCGATGCCGTCGGCTGCGGCCCCGACCTGATCCAGCCCGGCGCGACCGGCGCGGTGGCGCCGCTCGGCGACGTGCCGGCGCTGGCCACATCCATCGCCTCGGTTCTCGCCCTCGATCCCGCCCTGACACGGCGGGCATTGGCCGAGCGCATGGCGATCTATTCGCCGGCGCGCGCGGCGGACGCCGTGCTCGAAGCCGCCGATGCCCTTGCCGCCGGGAGTCGGCTAAGGTGACGGCGTGAGCGACATCTCCGTCGTAATACCGACTTTCAACCGTCTGTGGGCCCTCCCTCAGGCCGTGGAGTCGTGCCGCTCGGCCGGCGGAAACATCGAGATCGTGGTCGTCGACGACGGCAGCACCGACGGCACCTGGGACTGGCTGCAGGCGCAGCAGGATATCGTCGCGATCCGGACAGACAACTGGGGCAAGGACTGGGCGGTCGAGACGGCCCTTGCCGCCGCAAGGGGCGAGTATGTGCGCTTCCTGGATTCCGACGACTGGCTCTGCGAGGACGCCAACGCCGACCAACTCGCACTCGCGCGGGAGACGGGGGCCGACCTCGTCGTCGCGGGATACGAGGATTACGACGAGGCGAGTGGCGAACGGCGGGTCAACGCCTGGAACGATTGCGACGACTTCATCGCCCAGCAGCTCGGCGAGGGTTGGGCGTCGCACTATTCAGCCTTCCTGTTCCGCCGCGAGCTGATCCGTGGCATCCCGCACCGGCAGGACTTCGCGCTGCGCGACGACCGGCTGTTCATCCTCGAGGTCGCGATGCGCCAGCCACGGCTCGCGGTCTATCGGCAGCCGGCGTTCGTGCATCGTCGCCATGCAGGCGAGCGCCTTCAGTACACGGCAGGCTTCAAGCGCGATCTCGGCTACTGGACGCACATCGCGATCTACCGGAAGGTGCTGAGCCTGCTCGAACAGCGCGGCGAGTTGACCGCGCGCCGCAAGCAGGCGGCCATCCGCACGCTGTGGCCCAACGTGCGATCCTTCGCCAAGGCCTATCCGCGCGAAGCGGCGGAGGTCGTCGACTGGATCTACCGGCTCGATCCGCAGTTCGTGCCGCCCGTGCGACCCGCGCTGGCTCTTGCCTACAGGCTGCTGGGCTTTGCCATGACCGAGCGTCTGCTGCGCCTGCGGTCCCTGCCGCAATGACGCTTCCGGATGTCGCTGCGGGAGGAAGGCCGGGCAGGCGGCTGCGCGTCGTGCACTGCGTCGGCTTCTACTTTCCCGATTCGACCGGCGGCACCGAGGTCTATGTTCGCGACCTGGTGACGGCCCTGTCGGCCCACGCCATCGACAACACCATCATCGCCGCAACGGACGGTTCCTACGACCGCTACACGTGGAACGGCGTCGAGGTGGTGCGCTATCCCATCGATGCGCCGGAAATCCAGAAGGTCCGCGACCGGAGCGTGCGCAGGCGCCGGACCATGTTCCAGGAGCTGGTGGAGTCGGCGAAGCCCGACCTGTTCCATCTCCATTCCTGGACCAGCGGCGCGGGCCTGCGGCACCTTCGGCAGGTCGCGCGCATGGACATTCCCAGCGTCGTGACGATGCACGTGCCGTCGCCGATCTGCATGCGCGGCACGATGCTGCTCAATGACGAAAAGCCCTGCGACGGACTGATCGATGACCGGCGCTGCGCGGAGTGCTGGGCCCTCGACCGCGGTTTGCCCGCGCCGGCCGCCTATCTCCTGTCGCGGTTGCCGCGCTGGGACGTCAGCGACAGCGTGGTTTCCCGCGTTTCGCAGAGGGCGGCGACGTTGCTGTCGGCAAGGGCGGCGGCGGCCACCAAGGCCCGGCAGTTGCGTTCGATGGCGACGCTCAGCGAGCGCATCGTGGCGCCGAGCGAATGGGTGCGGGCAGCGCTCGCCGAGAATGCCATTCCGCCGGAAAAGATCGTGGTGTCGGGACAGTCCGCCAGCGCCGAATTCTCCGACCGCAAGGAGCGACCGCTGGAGGGCGCCGGTCGCCGCGAGATCGTCATCGGCTTCCTCGGGCGGCTCGAACGCTACAAGGGCGCGGACATGCTGGTGCGCGCCCTCGAGTTGCTTCCGCCCGACCTGCCGGTGCAGCTGCGGATCGCAGGCATCGGTCAGGATGCACGCTTCGCCAAGCGCATGGAGAACGCCGCGCAGAAGGATGCGCGCATCCAGTTGATGGGCCTGGTCAGGCACGAGAAGGTGCCCGAGTTCCTGGCGGATATCGACGTGCTCGCCGTGCCGTCACGCTACATGGAAACCGGTCCGATCGTCGTGCAGGAGGCGAGGGCGCTCGGCATCCCGGTGATGGGCGCCGATCTCGGTGGCATCTCCGAGCGCGTCCATCACGGCGTGGACGGATGGCTGCTGCCGTTCGACGATCCCCGACCGTGGGCCGAAGCGATCCGGGTCGCTGCCACCGACCGGGCGGAAGTCGCGCGCCTGTCGGGCAACATGCGGCGCACGCGATCGATCGACGACGTGGCCGACGACATGGCGACTCTCTATCGCGACATCATGGCCAACCGGCCGACGTCGGCGGAGGCCGATCGCTAGTGCCGCTGCGCTCGCCCCTGAACCTGTTCTACGAGGAGCCCGATTCGGACCGCTGGGCGCCGTTCGACCGCTATCCGCGGAGGCTGGTGCGCTGGGCCCTGCGCGGACCCAAGCAGCCCGGCGGCACGATGCGCGTCTATCTCAACCTGTGTGCCGGGCTCGACCGGCTGAACGTGCCGTACCGCATCAACGATTACCGGCATATGCGGGAGAACCCGCACGAGCTGGCCTGTGTCATCGGCCAGCCGCATGTTCTGGCGAAGCTGCCGCAGGAGACGCCGATCCTGTTCGGCACTTCCATCTACAACCATCCGAGCGACGATCCCGAACTGCTCTGCCGCCGCAGGATCCGACGCGTGCTGGTGCCGAGCCCCTGGGTGGAAAGGATGTTCTCGACCGTCTGGCCGGGCAGTATCACCGTCTGGCCCTCCGGCATCGATACCGACCGCTGGTCGCCGTCCCGGCGTGCCAACAAGGATGTGGATGTCCTGATTTACGACAAGATCGTCCGGCATCGCAGCCGCTACATGCGCACCATCGTGGAGCCCATGCTTGCCGAACTGCGGCGCCGGCGGCTCAGCGTGGAGATGCTTCGCTACGGCTTCTACCGCGAGGAGAGGCTGCACGACCTCAGCCGGCGGACGCGGGCGATGATCTATCTCAGCCATCACGAGACGCAGGGTCTCGCCGCGCAGCAGATGCTGGCGTCCGACGTGCCGCTGCTCGCGTGGGACCAGGGCGGTCTGTGGAAGGACCCGAAGTATGCGCCTCATCTCGTGCGTTTCGCGCCGGTGACGTCGGTGCCCTACTGGGACGAGCGTTGCGGCATGAAGTTCAAGGGCAGCGGCGACGTGCTGCCGGCTTTCGACCGGTTCTGGTTCGGCGTCGAAGCGGGCCTCTACGCGCCACGCGAGATGATCGCCGAGAAGTTCACGCTCGAGAGCCAGGCCATGGCCTACCTGGCGCTGGTCGACACCTACGGCGCAGGCTGATCTTCTCTCAGGATCGTCCGCGGGCAAGACGGCGCAGCAGGGCGCGCGGCAGGCCGAGTTCGACGAGGAAGCGGCGGGTCACGTCGGACAGACCGTAGGCAAGGGCCCGGACGCTCGAATTGCCGTGGATGACGATGCGGAAATTCACGTCGATCGTGTCGGTGTACCAGCTCTTGTAGCGTCCGAGCGTGCGCATGAAGTCGAACCAGGTGCGTGACCGCGCATGGTGCTCGACGAGCGCGAACAGCAGCGCGGCACCGACCCGTTCGCTCTGGAACGAACGATCGCGCGCGGGCATGTAGTAATAGGCCTTCCGGTCGTCGACGAAGCCGAAATGCCCGGCCGCGATCCGCCCGTCGAACCGCAGAAGCGAGAGGTCCAGATGCGCGCGCATCCCCTCGCTGGTGACCAGGGCGTCGAAGAACTTGCCCTCCCTGTCCCGGCCGAGCGGGCTGCCGGGCCAACTGCCGACATGCAGCTCGCGGAAGGCCGGCCAGTGAGACGCGAAGTCTTCGCATCCAATCCGGACGTCGAAGCCACGGGCCCGCAGCGCGTCGAGGCGGCTGCGCACGCGGCGAAGCCGGCCGGCATCCTCCGTGGCGTGGCCGGGCCGCAAGTCGCGCACCGCGACGGGGGTGAGGATATGGGTCCGCACGGTCCAGTCGTGACGCGCCTGCGCGGCATTGACGAGCTGGAACGTCGTGGGATCTCGACTGCAGAACTGCTGCAGGTCGAGGACATCCCAGCGTTCGGCCCGGTCGGCGAGGAAGGCCAGGATCTCGTCGACTACGCGCCCTCTGTGAATGCCCGCGCGGATCAGGATGTTCTGATAGTCGGCGAGGCCCGCGACGATGGTCTCCGCGACCTTCACCGCGATCCCGAACGACCGCGCGCGCCGGATGCAGAGCGGGGCGATGGCCGCGATCGGACCGTCGTGCGCCTCGCGCGCCACGACGATGGAGAGCTCGTCGTCCGGCCGGCAATGGCGGAAGAACAGGAAGCTCCATTCCCAGCGATAGAAGATCTCGGGGAATTCCATGCGATCCACGAGTTCGTTCCACGCCGGCCGCAGCCGCTCGAAGGCATCGACCGTGGTCACGAGTTCGAGGGCGAGCGCCATCGTCAGACGCGCTCCGGCTTGCGCGACACGTAGTAGATCCAGGGATTTGAATCGTGTGCCAGGCGGGGATCGTCGCCGGGAACGAATTCGCGGCTCTCGTTGCCGGCACATACGATGTCGACCATGCCGAGCCGGCGCAGCTCGGCCACACCGACATCGGGCCGGACATAGTAGAGCGCCGAGGAGCGGAAGGAGTGCGTGCCGTCATGGACCCGGCCGGCGGCCAGCGGCATGCGGTACTGCAGCAGGCCGTTCTTCGCCCAGAACACGCTCGACCACTTGAACGAGCGCAGCGTCTCGCGCAGGCTTGCGTGCACGCGGAAGCGGAAGCGGTCTGTAATCGCGGGCAGATAGTTCGCGTTGTGGCTCGAGAAGGCCATCAGCCCGCCGGGCCGCAGCACGCGGCGCATCTCGCCGAGCGCCATGCCGCGCTCGCGCGCGTCGAGATGGTCGATGCCGTTGTAACTGAAAAGCACGAGGTCGCAGCTCTCGTCCGCAACAAGGTCGAGCCGGCGCGCGTCGGCGACGGCGAAGCGGAAGGCCGGGAACTCCGTCTTGCATCGCGCGATCATCGCGGCGGAATAGTCGACGCCGAGATAGGAGCGTGCGAGGGGCGCGAAATGCCGCGTGGTCCGGCCACCGCCGACGCCGATGTCGAGCATGTCCATCGAGCCGAGCGACGGGCGCAGTTGGGCCAGCAAGGTCTCTTCCGGCTTCTGCAGCCCGTCGGGCCGTGCATAGAGCGCCACGATGTCAGGCGACTCGTAGGTCGCGTGCGTGAGGTCCGAGGCGAAGCCGGTCATGCCTTGCCCCACTCGGAATCCCAGTCGGTGATCGTGCCCATGCGGCCGATCGTGCCGAGTTGCACCGGCAGCAGCCTGTCGACGAGGCGGGCCGGCAGCCATTGGCGCAGCGCCAACACGAAGCGGAGATAGGAACGGTCGAAGTCGAACGGCTGGCGACGCTGCCGGCGGCCGGTCCGTGCGATCAGCCGGTCGGGATAGCTGCGAGTCGCCATGAGCGACGGCGCGTTCTGGCTCACGAAGGCCCCCAGCATGCGCTTCTTGTCGGCGAGTTCGGACGGCGACATCCGCAGCTTCAGGATCGGCCTTCCGTCGATGCCGTCGGGCGGGCCGTTATAGGCGACCAGACCGAACAGCCAGCGGGCACAGAGCGCAAGGATGCGGTGCGGCGTATGGAGCAGGGAAACATACGGGCTGTACTCCGGTGCCTCGAACACCGCGAACCGGTCGGACGGCGCGATCAGCAGATCGATCAGCGCGGCGGTCATGTCGTGGTGGACATGGCCGCCCTCGAACGCGGGCATGACGATCGCGGTCGGCTGGAAGTCGTCGATGATGCCGCGCAGGGCCGTCGCGGCCGCGCGCAGCTTCGCGGGATCGCGGCTCTCCAGTGGTGGCATCAGATCGAGGAACCGGAGATCGGCCACGTCGAGGCCGGCGATACTCCAGGCCGCGCGCGCCTCGGCTTCGCGTTTTTCCGGCAAGGCCGGCGTTTCATCGCGGGCGAGATAGATCACGCGGGTGACGCCGCCCAGCCGGTTGTTGCGAAGTCCAAGACCCCCGGCCGAGATCACGCAGTCATCCTCGTGTGGCGCGAGTATCAGCAGGCGCGCGGGCGTATCCCAGGCCATCCAGCGCTCGATCGCCCGGATGCGCACCAGGGCGAGAAGCGCGAACGCCAGAAGCAGTGTGTAGAAGAGCGCGAAGGGCAGGGCGATCCAGAACAGGCCGGGCAGGCATGTGGCCAGCCAGAACAACAGGGCGGCGGCGGCCAGCAGCGCCACGACGATCGACGGCCGGAAGTCGATGCGGAGCTTCATTCGATCGCGGAGCCCATTCCTGCAATACCTATGCTATCAATCGGCCCGATACATCAAGCCCTTGCCGAATCACTGGACACGTCTTGCGCCTTCTTCACGTCGTTCCGACCTATCTGCCGGCCACCAGATACGGCGGCCCGATCCGGTCGGTCCACGCGCTCTGCCGCGAACTGGCCGCGGCCGGACATGACGTGCAGGTCTTCACCACCAGCGTCGACGGTCCCGGCAACAGCGACGTGCCGCACGGGGTGCCGGTCGACGTGGAAGGCGTGAAGGTCACCTATTTCCCGAGCCGCGTGCTGCGCCGCCTGTACTGGTCGCCGCCGATGGGGCGCGCGCTGTCGCACGTGACGGCGGGCTATGACGCCGTGCATCTCCATTCGGTCTTCCTGTGGCCGATCCTCGCCGGTGCCCGCGCCGCAAGAGGCGCGGGCGTACCCTACGTGATCTCGCCGCGTGGGATGCTCGTACCTGAGTTGATCCGCCGCAAGAGCCGCTGGGTGAAGGAAGCGTGGATCCGCTTGATCGACCGGCCCAATCTCGAGCACGCGGCGGCCGTGCATGCGACGTCGGCGATCGAGGCGCAGCATATCGCGAGCTTCGGCTGGCGCCTCCCGCCGATCGCCATGATCCCGCACGGAGTCGACGATCCGCCACCGCCCTCGTCGAGGCCTTTGTCGCCTGACATCGTCGCGGCCCTCGCGGGCGGTCCGATGGTCCTCTCGTTCGGTCGCCTGAGTTGGGAGAAGGGCCTGGACCGCGTGATCGCCGCCCTTGTCGAGGCGCCCGCCGTGCGCGCGGTGATGGCCGGCGACGATGCCGACGGTCACGCCGCCTATCTCGCGTCCGAGGCCGCGCGCCATGGCGTCGCCGATCGCGTGACGATCATCGCGCGTCATGTCTCCGGCGCCGACAAGGAAGCCCTTTTTGCAGGTGCGCGTCTCTTTGCAATGACCTCGCTGTCGGAGAATTTCGGCATCGCCGCCTTCGAGGCGATGCGCAGAGCCGTACCGGTCCTCGCGACGCCCGATGTCGGCATGTCGGAGATCGTGCGTGCGACGCAGGCAGGTCTCGTCGTCGAGCCGACACCCGCCGCCATCGCGGCCGGCTTGCGCACGATGTTCGCTGATCCCGATCTCTGCCGTCGCCAGGGCCTGGCAGGGCAGCGCCACGTCGTCGATCACTATGGCTGGCCGGCTGTGGCGCGCCGCATGGCGGAGCTCTACCGGTCGATTGCGGATGCACCCCGGCGGGGAGCGGCCGCGTGATGCAACTGCTGGAACAGAGTCCCTTCGATCCGGCCAAGGAACCGCGCATTGTCATCATCGCCGATTGGCTGCCGCCCGATTTCGGTGCGGTCGGTCAGTACATGCTGATGCGGGCACAGGCGCTGGCGGAGCAGGGGCATGACGTAACTCTCGTCGGTCTCTCGACCGCGCCGGGCTCGACGGTCCGGCGGCTTCGGGGCAAGGGACATCTGGCGGAGATCCGCCTGAATGCGCGCCCGGTCCCGCGCGGCTCGCTCGTCGGACGCATGCTGTGGACGATCGCGACCAACCTGCGCCTCATCCTGGCGGCGTTCGGGCCGCTGCGAGCAGCCGACGGCATCGTGTTCACGGGCTCGCCGCCGTTCCTCATCCATCTGCTGGCGCCGCTGAAGTTCCTCTGGCGGGGGCGGCTCATCTACCGGATCACCGATTTCCATCCAGAGTGCCTCATCGCCGCCCGGGACAGGCCCTCGCGGGCCCTTGGCTTTCTGCTGGGATTGACGAATTTCTGGCGCCGGAAGGTCGACGGGTTCGAGGTGCTTGGAGAGGACCAACGTCGTCGCCTCGCCCAGACCGGTATCCCGGCCGATCGCATCGCACTGGTCCGGGATGGATCGCCCGTCTCGTTCGCGCTCGACACGCAAGTCGAGCCGCTGCCCGCAGAACTGGCCGGCAAGTGCGTGCTGCTTTACTCGGGCAATTATGGCGTCGCCCATGAGGTGGAGACGGTGGCGCGGGGCTACGAGCTTCACCACAGGTCCGGAAGCGGCCGTGTCCACCTGTGGCTTAGTGCCACAGGAGCCGGGGCGGAAGATCTTGCCGCGCGGTTCGCCGCCGCCGACCTTCCGTTCCATCGATCCTCACCGGTCCCCCTCGAACGATTGTCGGGACTTCTCCGCGCACCGGCCGCTCACCTCGTCACCCTGCGGGACGCGTTCGTCGGCTATGTGATGCCGTCCAAAATTTATGCATGCATCGAATCGGGCAAACCGGTTCTTTTCGTGGGGAGCGCCTCTTCGGACGTCGATTTGCTCGCGGCTCCCGCGTCCGCGGGATACTGGCGGGTCCCCTGCGGCGACGCCGACGGGTTTGCGGCGGCGCTGGAGAAAGTGGCCGACCGATGCCCGGCCGGCACGTCCTGACCTTGCTGATATAATGCAATTTATGCCCTCAAATCGCCTCAGGAGTCGGCAATCAATCGCGTAGGGAAGGGCAGCAGATGCCTGTGCCCCGCGCTTCCGGGCGTTTCACGTCTGGGTGTGGGAGAGGGGCGGGACTTGGCTTTCTGCACGCGATTCGCTATTTTGTTTACGGACTTGGATGGGACCGAACCGTGTTTCTAGGTGAGGGCCAAGTGGGTGCTGCTTCCAAAAATTGATCGTGTTGTCTTTCGAGGCTCATGGTCGGGTTGGGTCAAATGTTCAAAATTGCACTTCGGACGCAGGGTTTAGCGGCGGTGTCGGTCCTACTGTGGACCGCGGGCGCCGTTGCGCAGGTGGGTCCTGAAGTGGCCCAGGCGCCGCCGGGAGCTTCGCAGCAGAGTGGCGGTCCGAGCCAGGGCACGGGCCCTGTGCAGGGCGCCGGTCCGATGCAGGGTGCGGGTCCGGCTGGTCCCACTGGTGGCGTGCCGGGCGGCCCCGCAGGCGATCCCCAGCAGGCTCAACAAGGCCCGCAGCAGGGTGGCGGTCCTCTCCAGAATGCCGGTCCGCTGCAGGGCGCGGGCCCCCTCCAGAGTGCAGGCCCCCTTCAGAGCGCCGGTCCGCTTCAGAGCGCCGGGCCGCTCCAGAGCGCGGGGCCGTTGCAGACCAATGGTCCGCTTCAGAATGCTGGTCCTTTGCAGCCGGCCGCCCCGCTTCAGAACACCGCGCCGGACGGCGGTCCGCCGGGCGGGCTGGAAAGCCTGACCAACACCGGCTCGCCGCTCATCCCGCCGCCGGACAACAACCCCGTGAATTACGGAGCGTTCCCGGGCGGCCCGACAGGCGGCCCGACGATGCAGCAGCTCATCGCGCAGATGCTGGCGGGGCCGGACGGGACGTCTTCGCCGACGCTCGTCGCCCTGATCAATTCCCTGTCCCCCCCGGGGCAGCCGCCGGGACAACCTCCTGGACAGCCGCCAGGACAGCCTCCGGGGCCGCCGCCGATCTTCACGCCGATCAACAATCCGCAGCCGCCCGGCCCCCCGGTCGTGGTGCCCTCGGGGCCTCTTCCTCCGATCTATGACACGCCGCCGTCGCAGCAGCAGAGCCCGAGTTAGTGCGTCAAAGCGTCTGCGTGGAAGCTTCTTCCAGCCGACACTAGGACCGCTGCCCGGATGGCCTTCGGAACCCATGGCTATTAGTGCGAATCGATCGCAGCTGACCTGGTCGCCTGTTCTTGGCTGGGTGTTGCTGGCTTGTGCGACGTCGGCGGCCCAGGCCCAGACCGAGACGTCGTCTCCGGCTGCCCAGATCATGCTTGAGCAGGCCCCGATCATCGATATCCCCGACGTGCCGGTTTCCGTTACCGGCGCCGTGAATGCCCCGGGCGAGGTCGGGATCGCGGTGGGCGCCTTCACGCTCTATCCGTCCATCGAGGTTCAGGCCGGGTTCGACAGCAATGTCTTCGCGACGTCGGCGCCAACGGTCGGCTCTCCCTACACCCTGATCCGGCCGGTGGTGGAGTTGAAGTCCGACTGGCTCAATCACTCGATCCGGGTCCTCGCCGGAGCGGGTTTCGGCATCTATACCAATGCCAGCACGCAGAATTACTGGAACGGCAACCTCCAGATCGACGGCCGTCTCGATATCCGGGAAGATTTCTACGCCACGGGCATGGTCGCCGTGCGGCGTCAGACCGAGGCACTCGGCACACCGAATGCGCTGGTGGCGACTTCGCCCACGGTGGTCGATTCGATTCCGGTCGAGGTCGGCCTGTATCAGCGTTTCAACCGCTTTTTCTATGATTTCAGGGCTTCGGCGACCCGATACAACTACACCGACAACAGCATCGTGAGCGTGGGTGGACTGCCCGCGGCCAGCCGCAACCGCATGGAGTACGACGAGCGCGTGCGCCTGGGCTACGAGGTCATGGACGGCGTCGACGTCTGGGTGGCTCCCGGCCTCAACCAGCGCATCTACGACGAGTTCGTCAATGCCTTCGGCCAGCAGCGCGATTCGACCGGCTGGAACGTCAATCTGGGGGCCACCCTCAAGTTGACGACGAAGAGCATTCTCGAAGGCTATATCGGCTACTCCACGCAGACCTACATAGCCGACGGCACGACCACTCCGGCCTTCACATTCGGCCTTTCGGGAAGCTGGAACGGCTACGAGCCCCTGACGATCCGCCCGTCGTTCATCCGGTCGATCAACGAATCGGCCTACAGCAACTACATCAACTACGTGTCGACCGCGGTCGGCATCGATTTCACCTACGATATCCACGACGCCTGGCAGATGGTCGGCGGCACCGGCATCAATATTGCGGATTTCACGCCGGCGCCCGGGTCGGGTGTGGGACCCCGCACGGATTACTACTGGCGCGCGTCACTGGGTTTGCTGTATGCACTGCGACCGCAGATACAGCTCGGCCCGCTTTACGAACACACGACCGGCTGGTCGACCGACGTCGCATCCGGCGGCCCATCCTATACCCGGGAAGTGGTCTCTCTTAGGCTTGTTGCAAAACGGTGATCTGGTGAACGTGCGTCCTTTCCTCTCCCGTTGCCTCGGGCCGCTTCTGGTGGCGATGGCGCTGACAGTCGGTGCCTGCGATCCGCAGCCGCCCGCTTCGACGATGACCATCCAGCAGCCGTCGCAAGGCACCCAGAACCTGCGTCTTGGCGAGTATCGCGTCGCGCCGGGCGACCGGCTGCGGGTCGTGGTGCTGTCCGACACCGAGTTGTCGGGCGAGTACGAAGTCGACTCGACGGGCATGATCTCGCCGCGCATGGCCGGCCGGGTCGTCGTGCTGGGCATGTCGATGCCGGAGATCGAGGCGATGCTCGCCGACCGCTATCGCTCGGGGGGATACCTGCGCAATCCGCGCATCAGTGTCGATCTCGTGTCGCGCCGCCCGTTCTACATCGTGGGCGAGATCGGCCGGCCGGGTTCGTTCCCCTACGTTTCGGGGATCAACGTCCTGCAGGCGATTGCGATTGCCGGCGGATACACGCGTCGCGCGTCCAAGACGCGTATCACTATTCAGCGCTTCAATGCGCAGCAAGGGCAGGAAGAGACGGTAACGGAGGATTCACCCGTGGGGCCGGGCGACATCATCCGTGTGCCGGAGCGTTGGTTCTAGTTCCAAGGTCTGCGTAAGGCTTTCGGACGTAAGAGTTCTTGGGGATGGGCGATGTGGGATCGCCCATCGGGTGGGGTGACGTGCCGCGGCAGGTCCGGTAGCGGGCTGCCTTGGTGCGTAACTCGAATGGGTGTCGTCGCGAGTTATCTTTTTCGCGGAGTGTTGTGGGATGGGATCGTTACCGAGGGCAGACCACATGGTCGATGAGCCCAACCAGAATCGTATCGTGCCTGCGCCTGATGCCGCAGCGCTCGCGCCCGTTCGTCCGGTGGAATCACCGAACGAGCTGTGGGAATGGCTGCGCCTGCTCAATCGCCGCAAGGCCTTGATCCTGGGGTGCGGTCTCATCGCGACGGCGCTGATGGCGCTGATGATCGCGCAGGCCACGCCGCTGTACAAAGCCTCGTCGCGCATCATGCTCGATACGCGGACGTTCAAGGTGGTCAGCACCGAGGCGGCGCTGTCGGGTGTCGACACGCTCAACATGGGCGCCATCCAGAGCGAACTGGAGGTCATCCAGTCCGAGTTCCTGATCGGCCGAGTCGTCGACAAGCTCGGCCTTGCCAACAATCCCGAGTTCAACGGCACCAAGCCGCCGGGCTTCATCGACAACGCGCTGCAGCCGCTGCGTGACTTGTGGAGCACCGGCATCTCGACGTTGCTGGCGCCGCCGCCGAAGCCACAACAGGCGAGTGCCGCACCAGCTCCGGCACGCACCGGCCGTCCCGCCGAAGACAGCGACCCGCGCCGTCGTGCCGCGATCGGTGCCGTCGCCGGCCGTCTCAGCGTCACGCTGCTCGGCCGTACCTTCGTCATCCTCATCACGGTCGAGAGCCCGGACGGCACGATGTCGGCGCGCATCGCCAATGCGCTCGCGGAAGCGTATCTCGCCGACCAGATCGAGACCAAGAACGAGGCCAACCGCCGCGCCACCGAGTGGCTGGAGCAGCGTCTCGCCGAACTCCGCCGCAACCTGCAGGTCGCGGAAGAGGCGG
>LSKJ01000639.1 GCA_001557035.1 Rhodospirillaceae bacterium CCH5-H10
TGAAAGCGGCCATCGCCCTCGTGGTCGCAGCGGCGGCGATGTCGGCCTGCGCGCCCAAGGATTTCAGCAAGGACGGCGCGACGGCCGAGCAGTTCAGCCGCGACGAGTCGTTGTGCCGCAGCCAGGTGCGTGCCCAGTCGCAACAGGAGCGCAACATCGACGATCAGCGTCGCGCCACCTTCGCGGCCGAGCGCGAGCGCTACGGCCAGCAGGGCCTCTACACCGACATGGCCAACCAGGGCTACAAGTTCAACTTCGAGCGCTCGATGGCCAGCTGCATGGAAGCGCGGGGCTGGGCGCCCAAGCAGAACGGGCCCATTCCGATGCCGAAGCTGACCTGGTGAGTCTCGCGTGCTCAAGGTCGTCCTTCTCTATCTGGCCTGCGGGGCGGCGACCTTTCCGCTGACGCTGACGGCGGTGCGCACGGCCGTTTCCGTCGCGGCTCCCGCGCGCGCGACGCCGGCTTTCCATCGGCGGCTCGACAGCGCCATGAGCTGGTCGATCACCGCCTGGATCCTGGGCGTCTTCGTCTTCTACTGGTCGGCGGTGCTGATCGAGCGGCAGAAGCCCTGCACGGACCAGCGCACCAACCAGCTCACGACCGAGTGCAAGATCGCGCTGGGCGCCATCCGCTAGAGTCTCTTGGACCTACGTTGAATAAACCACGCACCTCATCCTGAGGAGCCGCGCCTTGCGCGGCGTCTCGAAGGATGGGCGACAAACGCGGTG
>LSKJ01000640.1 GCA_001557035.1 Rhodospirillaceae bacterium CCH5-H10
CGGCGATGCCGAACAGGCCCATGGCGATCGGCGCGAAGTCGATGCCGTCGCTCAGTTCAGGCAGGTCGAAGGTGAAGCGCTGGGCGCCGGTGTTCACGTCGGTGCCGACCAGGCCGAACAGCAGGCCAAGGAAGATCATCGCGATCGCCTTGATGACCGAACCGCTCGCGAGAATGACGGCGGCGACGAGGCCGAGCGCCATCAGCGAACAGTAGTCCGCCGGGCCGAACTTCTGCGCCATGCGCGTCAGTGGCTCGGCGAACATCACGATGATGATCGTGCCGACCGTACCGGCGAAGAACGAGCCCACTGCCGAAATCGAGAGCGCCGCACCGGCACGCCCGTTGCGCGCCATCTGGTAGCCATCGAGACAGGTCACGACCGAGGACGATTCACCCGGCAGGTTGACCAGGATGGATGTGGTCGAACCACCGTAGGCCGCGCCGTAGTAGATGCCGGCGAGCATGATGAGCGAGGCGGTCGGCGGCAGGTGGAAGGTGATGGGCAGCAG
>LSKJ01000641.1 GCA_001557035.1 Rhodospirillaceae bacterium CCH5-H10
TTGCGGAGCGTAATCGCGGCCGCTGAGCACGGGAGTTTTCGGCAAGCCGCAACAGTTCTAAACATTAAGCAATCGGCTCTCAGTCGCCGGATCCGCCACCTCGAGGAGCAACTCGGTGTTTCTTTGTTCGAGCGCTCGAGTGGAGGCGTACCTTACCCCTGCTGGCGCGAGCATGGCGCAGGCTTCCCGCCGACTCTTCGGCGAAATAGACAACATGGTCAGAGCATCGCAGCTGGCAGACCGCGGAGAAACCGGCGTGCTTAGAGCGGGCTTTGGCACGGCGATATCGACCAGCAAGGTACGCTCGATCTTGGCGGAGCACATCAAGG
>LSKJ01000642.1 GCA_001557035.1 Rhodospirillaceae bacterium CCH5-H10
CCTAAATCAAACGCCGACAGGCGGCATCAACGTGCGGGGAAATTAGCGCTTACCACTCGCCAGCCAGACCTGCGTCTCCGACGACAGGCCGATCATCGGCCCAGCGAGCGCAGAACCGGGCCCAGAGCCGCCTCGTCGACGGCCGCATCGACCCGCACCCGGACCGCGCCGCCAAGCTCGATCTCGATCGTTCCCGCGACCGCAGGCGCCGTCTCTTCTCAGCCGCAACTGTCACCGGCAGGAAGTTCACCCTGAGACCGGGCTCCTGGCGCACATGCCGTCGCCAGTGGTGCAGCAGGTTCGGATGCACTTCGTGGCGGTGGGCTACCGCCGTCACCATTGCTCCGGGCTGCAAGCTCTCCTCGACGATCCGCGACTTCTCCGCCGTGGACCAGCGACGCTCCGCTCGGGGCTCGTCAGAACCGTTACTGTCGACATTTATGCGCCCGCTAACTTGCCCGTTAGCGTGCTCACTTCTCACGCCGCTGAATGCCCGCCAAGGCGGGCGTCACCGGCGCCTACGGACAAACCTGCCTTCAGAAGCACCCGCGACAGCGATGCCGGATGCGCCGTAATC
>LSKJ01000643.1 GCA_001557035.1 Rhodospirillaceae bacterium CCH5-H10
CGCCAGGATGGCATTGGCTTTCGTGCCGGCCAGCGCTCCCGCCACGCCGCCTGCAATCAGCAGGCCTGCCACGTTCCAGTCGACCAATCCCGACCAGGCGTAACTCGTCGCCGCCGAAAGTCCGAAGGCGGTCACGGCAACCAGCGACGCACTGGTCGCATCCTCGAGCTTCATGTCGGTCGCGAGGATGAGGCCGGGGACGATCAGGAACCCACCGCCGATCCCGAAGAAGCCCGACAGCAGGCCCACGCCCGCGCCCAGCAGCACGAGGCGAGGCACCATGTGCGCGGCATTCTCGCGCGTCAGCCAGGCCGATGTCTGGCCGCCCTTGTCCTTGGGGCGCAGCATCATCAGGCCAACGACGATCATCAACACGCCGAACAGAGCGACCAGCTTCTGCCCGTCGACCGCCTTGCCGAACGCGGCGCCTGCAAACGCGCCGCCGACACCAGCCAGGCTGAAAACGATCGCACAAGGCCAGCGGATCGGCGCCCTGCGCGCATGCAGCGCAAGCCCGGCCGCCGCATTGACCGCGACGGCGACCGCCGCGGTTCCGATGGCGATGTGGGCCGACGGCATGCCGACGGCATAGAGCAGCAGCGGCACGGCGAGAATGGACCCGCCGCCGCCGATCAGCCCGAGCACCAGGCCGACCACGCCGCCCGAGGCGAGCGCCGCGACCGGGGCGAACATCACGCCAGCGCCTTCCGCACCGCGCGGTTCCAGGGCATCACGGCCAGCAGCTTGGCCATGCCGCACCACCCGGTACTGCCGGCGAAGACGAGGCCGGCACCGACGAAGGCCGAGATCGCGAAGAAGGGCGGCGCAAGCATGAGGCCCAGCACGACGCCGAGGACGACGAGGCTTCCGGCCACGATCTGCACCTGACGCATGATCTCGATCGGCTGTTTGCGATCGGTCGATACCGGGAGTCCCGCCCGTTTCCAGGCCTCGAGCCCGCCTTCCAGGAGATAGGCCTCGCAGCCGGCGGCTTCCCCCAGCCGGGCGGCATTCGCGCCGGTCCTTGCGCCGGAGCGGCAGTGGAAGATGACGGCCTTCGCGCCCGTCGCTTCGATCGGCTCGAGGGCCGACAGCGGCGCGTGCCGCGTGCCCGGAATGTGCTCGCGTGCCCGTTCGTCGGATTCGCGCACGTCGACGAGAACGGCGCCCTCGGCGACCAGCCGGCGGGCGGTGGCGGCATCGATGGTTTGCAGAGACATATGAATTCCTTTCCGCGCGGTTCTTCAATCCGCGCAATAGAGACGATGAAGGGTCGACAGCAGTGTCTCGATCCTCGCGTCCCCGATCCGGTACCAGACGGTCTGCGCCTCGCGCCGGAAGGCGACGATCCCCTCTTCCCGCATGCGCGCGAGATGCTGGGACAGCGCCGACTGCGACAGGCCGACCTCGGCGGCAAGCGTGCCGACGGTCGCCTCTCCGACCTCCACCAGCTTGCAGAGGATGAGGAGACGGCGGTCGTTGGCGAGCGCCGAGAGGACGCCGGCCACTTCGCCGGCTTTCGCCTGAAGGGCCTTGGGGTCGATGTTTTGCTGCTTCTTCATTTTAGCTATTGCTAATTTAGATATCCCTAATATATCCGTCAAGTATCCCGAGGAGAGAAAACATGCCTGCCAAACCCATCATCGACGCCTTCTTCGACGAGGCGACCTTCACGGTGACCTATCTGGTGACCGATCCGCAGACGAAGCGCGCCGCGATCGTGGATCCGGTCCTCGACTACGACCACAAGTCCGGAAAGGCGTCGACGAAGTCGGCGGAGCGCGTCCTGGCCAAGGCGGTTGAACGACAGGCTTCCGTCGAGTGGATCCTTGAAACGCACGCCCATGCCGACCACCTGACGGCGGCCCCTCTGCTGAAGTCGCGGACCGGCGCGCGCGTCGTCATCGGCGAGCACATCCGCGACGTGCAGAAGATCTTCAAGAAGGTGTTCAATGCCGCGGACGTGAGCGAGGACGGGCGCGAGTTCGACCGGCTCGTGACGGACGGCGAGACGCTGCCGCTCGGCAACCTCGCGATCGAGGTGATGCATCTGCCCGGCCATACGCCGGCCGACGTCGCCTACCGCATCGGCGATGCCGTATTCGTGGGCGACACGATCTTCATGCCCGACTACGGAACCGCCCGCGCCGACTTTCCGGGTGGCGACGCCGCGACCCTCTATCGCTCGATCCGCCGGCTGCTCTCCCTGCCGCCCGAGACGCGGCTGTTCATGTGCCACGACTACAAGGCCCCGGGCCGCGACCGGTATGCGTGGGAAACCAGCGTCGCCGACGAGCGCGCGCGCAACGTCCATGTGCATGACGGCGTGACGGAAGCGGAGTTCGTCGCGATGCGTCGCAAGCGCGACGACACGCTGGCGGCGCCGGTCCTCCTGCTCCCCTCGGTGCAGGTCAACATCCGCGCCGGCCATCTGCCGCCACCTGACGACAATGGGCAGACCTATTTGCGCATACCGGTGAAGCTCGTCACGGGCTGACGATTGGCAGCGCGTTCCGCTCCCGCTAGGGTCGGTCCAAAGGGAGAAGAAACGCATGTCCAAGAAATCAGTCGCCGCGCTGACGGGCGCACTCATCCTGTTCGCCGGCTCGGCGTTCGCCCAGGCCGCATGGCCGAACAAGCCCATCAAGCTGGTGGCGCCCTACCCGCCCGGCGGCCAGACAGACGTCGTATCGCGCTATTTCGCCGAAAAGTTATCGGGCGTGCTCGGCCAGCAGGTGATCGTCGAGAACAAGGCTGGCGCCCAGGGCATGGTCGGCGCCGAGATCGTCAAGAACGCACCCCCCGACGGCTACACGTTCGTCTACGTCAACTCGTCGATGATGTGCATCAATCCCTACGTCTACAAGAAGATGCCCTACGACGGCTTCAAGGACTTCGTGCCGGTGACCCAGCATGGCCTGGCGCCGCTGGTCATGGTGGTGCCGCCCACGCTCGGACCGAAATCGGTCAAGGACTTCGTCGCCTGGGCCAACGAACGCAAGGGCAAGGTGAACTTCGCCTCCTTCGGCAACGGCTCGTCCTCGCACATCTGGGGCGAGATGCTGAACCAGGCCGAGAAGCTCGACATGACCCACGTGCCGTACAAGGGCGCGGGCCCCGCGGTGCAGGACGTCGTGGCGGGCCATATCCCGATGACCATCCAGGACCTGGCCGCCAGCGGCGGCGCGATCAACGGCGGAAAGCTGACGCCGCTGGCCGTCACCTCCGCCCAGCGCTGGCCGCGCCTGCCCAACGTCCCGACCTTCGAGGAGGCGGGCTACAAGATCAACCTGACCGGCTGGAACGGCATCATGGCGCCGGCCGGCACGCCGAAGGAAATCGTCGATCGGCTGAGCGCGGAGATCCGCAAGCTGGTCCAGACGCCCGAGGGCAAGGAGAAGCTGCTCGACATGGGCCTGATCGCCACCGGCACCACGTCCGCGGAGATGGGAGAGATCATGAAGACCGGCTGCGCCGCCTGGGGCGACGCCGTGAAGCGCGCCGGCGTCCAGCCGGAGTAAGACAACGAAGCTGCTTCGATGGAGCGCGCCACTCCAGTGGCGCTCAAGCTTCGTCGATAGCTACCAAGGCATGAGTGCAACGGGAGGGGCGCGCTCAAGTGAGGCCGCGTAGCGGCACCGAGCGGCGCTCCCGGACATTGCTAGCAATGTCCTGACGCTCCTGCGGCCGATCTTCGCTCGGCCTAGCGCCGCGACAGGCGGTCGAGCGCGACGGCGATCGCCTCGCGCGTCGTGGCGGGCTGCTCGGAAATCGCGCGGCCCAGCAGATCGAGCTGGCGGCGCAGGGTATGGACCTGGTCGACCAGATCCACCACGGTCTCGACGGACTCGTCGTCGAAGCCCAGTTCGTCGACCAGCTCGCCCAGCAGGCGGGCGCGCGCAACGTCGATCTGTTCGAAGCTCCAGCCATCGCCACCGCCGGCCGGCCGCAGCAGGCCGCGGGCCACCCAGCGTTCGACGTGAACGGCCGTCAGGCGGCCATGCTGGCGCAGCAGGTCGTCCAGGCTCGTCATGTGAACTGCTCCATCTCCTTGCGCGGATCGTAGCTGCGACCCGCTTCCCAGCCCGCGAGAAACTCCTTCAGCTTTTCGTCCGGTGCCTCGGGCAGGACGACCTTCAGCTTCACATACTGGTCGCCGCGCTGGCCGGACTTGCGGTCGAGCAGGCCGCGCCCCTTCAGTCGCAGCGACGTGCCGGTGTTCGAACCGGCCGGCACGTTCAGCATCACCGCGCCGCCGACCGTCGGCACCTTCACCTTGCCGCCGAGGGCGGCTTCCGTGAGCGTGACCGGCAGTTCGACATGGATGTCGTTGTCGCGCGGCTGGAAGAAGGCGTGCGGATCGACGTGGATTTCGACATAGGCGTCGCCGGGCGGCCGCCCTTGGGAACCCGGCATGCCCTGCCCCTTGAGCCGCAGGGTCTGGCCGTCGGTCGTGCCCTCCGGCACGTCGATGTCGAGGGTCTTGCCGTCCGGGAGCGTGACACGCTGCTTGCCGCCGCGCGCCGCCACCAGGAACGGCACGCGCAGGCTGTAGCTGACGGGCATGCCGCCCATGTCGAAGCCGCCTCCGCCGAAGCCCGGGCCGGCGCCGCCGCGACGCTCGCCGAACATCTCGGAGAAAATGCCGCCCATGTCGACGAAGGACTCGTGACCGGCCGCATGTTCGTACTTGCCGCCACGGCCACCCGCCTGGTCGCGATAGAAACCACGCGGCGGCATCTCCTGGCCGGTCCCGTCGATCTCGCCGGCATCGAAGCGTCGCCGCTTTTCGGAGTCGGAGAGGATGTCGTTGGCCTGCCCGATTTCCTTGAACCTGGCTTCGGCCGCCTTGTCGCCGGGATTGAGGTCGGGGTGATGTTTCTTGGCGAGCTTGCGGAACGCCTTGCGGATGTCGTCGTCCGTGGCGGTCCTCGGCACGCCCAGGACAGAATAGGGATCGCTCATAGCCCTACAGATGTGGTGTGAATTGCTTCCTTGCAAGCCCTCACGAACCGCTCAGAGCCCCAGCACCGCCTTGGCGATGATGTTGCGCTGGATCTCGTTGGAGCCGGCATAGATCGTGGAGGCGCGGTTGTTGAGGTAGAGCGGCATCGCCGTGACGCCCCAGGCCGGCGTCACGGTCGGCTCGTTGTGACCGAGCTCCCGCGCCTCGGGTTCGAAGGGGGCGGCGTACCAGGCCAGCGCCTCGACGCCGAGATGGTCGAGCTTCTGCAGCGCCTCGCTGCCGCGGATCTTCATCGCCGAGGAAATGGCGCCCGGGTTGCGACCCTGGCTCAGATCGGAGAGGACCTGCATCTCGATCATCTCCAGCGCCTGGATTTCCATCTCGGTCTCCGCGAGGCGCTCGACGAAGCCGCGCTCCTCGATCAATCGGCCCGATCCATCGGCCGCCTCCTCCCTCGCGATCCGTTTCACGTCGTCCAGCCGGGCATGCAGGTTCGGCGTGTAGGCATCGCCGCCGCGTTCGAACTCGAGCAGATACTTGGCCACGGTCCAGCCGGCATTCTCGGGGCAGATCCGGTTGGCAACCGGCGTGCGGACATTGTCCAGAAACACCTGGTTGACCTCGTGGTCTCCGGCCAGGGTCAGGATGGGCGACACAGTGAGACCAGGCGTCTTCATCGAATCGATCAGAACGAAGGAGATGCCGTCCTGCGGCTTGCCCTCGGTCGAGGTCCGCACCAGGCAGAACATGTGGTCGGCGACATGCGCGCCGGTGGTCCAGATCTTGGTGCCGGTGATGACATAGTCGTCGCCGTCCCTCTCGGCGCGTGTCTTGAGGCTGGCGAGATCCGAGCCCGAGCCCGGTTCGGAATAGCCCTGGCAGAAGGTGATGTCGCCCGAGACGATGCGCGGCAGGTACTTGGCCTTCTGCTCCGGCGTGCCGAATTTCATGATCACCGGGCCGACCATGCGCAGGCCCATCGAGAAGATGCGGGGTGCGTCCGCGGCGGTGCACTCGCGGCTGAAGATGTAGCGCTGCGTTGCGCTCCAGCCGGTACCACCGTGCTCCTTCGGCCAGCTCGGCGCCGACCAGCCGCGGCGCGCCAGGATCCGATGCCAGCGCAGGCCGGCTGCAAAGTCGGCGAACACCCCTCCGGTCTTTCGACCCGCTTCCCGCAGGTCCTCGGTCAGGTTCTCGTCGAGGAAACGGCGGACTTCGTCCTGGAAGGCTTCGTCTTCCCTGCTCAGCGCCAGATCCATCAGCGTGCTCCCTTTTCACTTTCCAGCGAGGCTAGCGACCGTCGCCATGGCGCGTCCAGTGCGCGGCTGACACGGGCTTCCGACGAGCGGTATGGTTCTTGCCTCGAAAGCGTAATCGAACGCGGAGGTCGCCGTGGCCCGACTGGTTGGTCTGATCGCCCTTCTTCTCCTGGCACTGCCGGCGACGGCGCAGGACCGCAAGGAGGTCGACCTCGCGCTGGTGCTGGCCATCGACATCTCCGGCAGCATCGACCCCGACGAAGCCAGGCTGCAGCGCCAGGGCTATGTCGAGGCGTTCCGCGATCCCGTCATCGTCAAGGCGATCCTCGGCGGCAATCATGGCCGCATCGCCGTTGCCTATTTCGAATGGTCCGATTCATGGATCCAGAAGCTGCTCGTGGACTGGACCCTGCTCGATTCGGAGGCTGCCATCGCGGCTTTCACCAATCGACTCGCGGACGCACCGATCTCGATCTCGCGCCGGACCTCGATCAGCGGCGCGATCCGCTACGCCATCCCGATGTACGGCCGAATCCCCTACGATGCCGAGCGCAAGGTCCTCGACATTTCGGGCGACGGCTCGAACAACGACGGCGGGCTGGTCACCGATCTACGCCGCGATGCCCTCAAGGAGCGGATCATCATCAACGGCCTGCCGATCATGAACGGTCGGCCCAACCCGTTCGGCTTCCCCGCCGAGGACGACCTCGACAAGTATTACCTGCACTGTGTTACCGGCGGGCCGCGCTCCTTCGTCGAGGTCGCGCGCAGCTTCGAGGATTTTCCCCGCGCCATCCGCAAGAAGCTGCTGCAGGAAGTGGCGGACATCGGTCCGTTGAACGACTTCGACATCGGCGATCTCGGCACGGCGCGCGACGGGATCGAGCTGGCGCAGTCCGGCGGCACGCGCCGCGCCGTCAAGGCAGACGACGACTACACCCGATTCGTGCGCCCCGAATACGAGCTGGGCTGCGACGTCGGCGAGCGGCGCTCCCGTGACTTCTGGCAGCGCCGCTTCGGCGTCACGCCGGACTGAAAGTTGACGCTCCAAGCGCGATCCTGAAGATGCTCCCCGCAAAACAATAACGGTCGGGCGCTCCGGCCGGGGGAGGCCATGAACGACGCGACCACCCAGGCGATCTATTTCTATGACCGGCATCCGATGTCCGGCGAGATCATCAAGGCGAAGCTGCGTGCCGCGCGCGGCAACCTCGATGGCGTCGCGCCGGAGGAACTCTGGCCGCACGATCAGGATCACTATGGCGGCATCGCCGCGACCGATGCGCTGGCGGCCGCCGCCGCGATCGGGCCCGGCACCGAGGTCGCGGATTTCTGCGCCGGCCTCGGCGGCACGGTGCGCTACCTTGCCCACCGTTACGGCGCTGACGTGACCGGCATCGAGCTGACGCCGTCGCGTGTCGCCGCCGCGCAGGAACTCATCGCATTGGTCGGCCTGCAGGACCGTGCCCGCGTCCGGCAGGGCAACGTGATGGACGTCCCCTTGGCGGACGAGAGCATGGACGTCGTGGTGAGCCAGGAAGCCCTCTGTCACGTCCCCGATCACTCGAGGACTTTGGCGGAGGCATTCCGGGTGCTGCGCAAGGGCGGGCGCCTGGCCACGACGGACTGGATCGCCAACAAGCCGCTTTCGACGCAGGACGCCAGGCTCATGTGGGACGGCATGGCCATCCAGCCGCTGGAAACGCTCGCGAGCTATGGCGCCATAGCGCGCGCGGCAGGCTTCCGGGTCGAAGCGGCAACGGACCTGACCGAGGCATGGGGACCGATTCTCGAGCAGCGGCTCGCCATGTACCAGCGACTTCGGGAGGAAGCCCGCGCCGCCGGCACGCCGATGGGCCACGATGCCTTCCACGAATCCTACATCCGGTTCGTCGAACTCATCACGCAGCGCGAACTCGGCGGCATACGCCTGATAGCGGTGAAGTAGCGCCTATGGTGCGGGGCGCGGTGCGCCTCCGCCCATCAGGGATTGGGGTGGCATCGGACCGGGTCCCTGCTCGAAGCCGCCCGGACGGGATGGTCCGCCGGGCCCCTGCGGCGCAGGTGCCGGCCCACCCTGCAGGGGGCCCATCGAGTGCGGACCTTTCGCAGAATTGGCCTCCGCGAGACCCGCCGCCTTCGCCGCGCGGTCGCCGCCGCCGTCGCGCCTGCCGCCGTTTCCTTCCAGCCTGCCGATACTGTCGGCGAGCCCGGCCCGCTCCACGCGTGACACCATACCAGGCGACTGGCCGCGCATCGCACTGACCTGGAAGCCCGGCGTCGTCACGCTTCGGGTCCGCCCCTGGCTGGTCAGGGTCATCTCGTAGCCAAAGACAAAAGTCGCGGTCGTCTTCGTCGGCTCGACGCTGAACATCGCGATGCCACCGCGAATGGTGATCGTGCCGGAAGGTGTCGTGATGACGACGGGTGTCTTCTTGCTGATCCTGCCGCCAACCAGCCGGAACACGCCCTTCGAGGCCGTGACCGCAAGCTCGCCCAGTTTCCTGTCCGAATCGTAGACGAACCTGTCGAGCGTGACCTGCGCCTCGCTGCCGATCGTCAGGGAGGTGCCATCGAGGAACAAAAGATGGGCGCGATCAGCGTTGCCGGTGGTGATGACCTCTCCCGCCTGCACGTCGAAGCCTACATGAAGGACGCGCTCGACCTCATCGGGAGGTTTGCCCGTCGGATCGCCCGCCACCGCCGACGTGATCCCGACCCTCGGCGCATCGGCAACCGCCGGCACACTCGCCGCCACCGGCCCGATCATGATTGCTGCACTCACAAGGAGCGCATCTCGCATCTTCGTCATGCGATGGTTACGCGGACGCAGCGCCCATCATCCCCGCGGGCGATCGTCCGCTTATCGCCGCATCCCAGGCCGCTAAGCGACGATCGTCTTGAAGCCGCCATAGGCCATGCGCTTCATGTCGAACGGAATGTCCTTGGGTGGTTCCTGCATGCGCGGGTCGGCCATCACCTTGGCGTTGACCTTGTCGCGATGCGATCGCGACTTGTAGACGATGTAGGAGAACATGATCGTCTCGCCCGGCTTGACCTTCACCAGCTTCGTGAACGGCAAGCCGAACTTCACCTTGAGGTCGTCGGCGACACATTCGCGATAGTCGAGGGCGCCGTGCTCGCGCCAGACCTTGCCGGCGAGGCGCGCCAGCTTGGTGTAGGCAGCCAGCTTCTTCTTCGGCACGACGAGAACGAAGCCATCGACATAGGACATCGGATTCTCCTTCTATTTAACCGTATGGTTAATTCGATAGTGCAACTTCACATCGTATGTCAATCGGTGCGCAGCACGGGCAAGGCCGACAATTGCCTTGCCGCGAAGTCGAGGAAGGCATCGACCTTCGACGCACGATGGGCACGGCCCTTCGTCAACAATTGGACCGGCAACGGCGCCGTCTCGAAGGCGCGCAGCAGCCTCACGAGGCGTCCGGCTGCCAGATCGTCCGCCACCTGGTAGGACAGGAACTGCGCGATCCCGCGTCCGTCGCGAACGGCGCGAAGCCTCGTTTCGATGTCGTCGGTTCGGAAGCGTCCTTCAAGACGCAGGGGCGTCCCGCGGCGATGCCTGGCAAAACTCCAGTCCATCGCGCCTTGCGACGTACCCAGAAGGGCCTCGTGCCGCGCCAGGTCCGTCGGATTTTTCGGCACGCCGCGACGCGCCAGATAGGCCGGGCTCGCCACCCATTGCCGACGCACATGCCCGACGCGCCGGGCCGTAAGGCTGGTATCGGCCAGCGCCCCGATCCGAACCGCCACGTCGATATCCTCGTCGATCAGATCGACGTTGCGGTCGTTCAGCAGCAGTTCGATCTCGATTTCCTCATGCGTGTCGAGAAAGCGAGCCGCGAGCGGCGCCACGTGTCGTCGTCCGAACTGGACCGGTGCGGAGATGCGCAGCAAGCCGCGCACCGGCGCCTCGCGCGCGCCCGCCGTCGCCGCCTCGTAACTGGCCACCACGGCGCGCGCCCGCTCGTACAGGGCGCGTCCCGCTTCCGTCGGCGCCAGACGACGCGTGGTGCGGTCGATCAGCCGCGCGCCGATCCGGTCCTCGAGTGCCGCCAGCGCGCGCGTGACCGCGGGCGGCGAGCGCCGCAGCCGGCGCGCCGCCCGCACCAGACTGCCATCTTCCACGATCCGCACGAAGATCGCGAACTCGTCGAGCCGGTCCATGTCATTCTTCCAGATAGTGGAATTATGACTTTAGCATTCATGCCGTTATCGCCGCAATCGAGCGGCCCTATGTTCACCTCCACAAGGAGAGCCGGCATGTTGAAGGGAAGCTGCCTCTGCGGTGCGGTCGCCTACGAGGCCGAAGCGCAGATCGAACGTATCGTGCATTGCCACTGCCATACCTGCCGCAAGACACACGGCACCGCCTTCTCGTCCGTCACGGCCGTGCCGCGCGAGGGTTTCCGCTGGCTGCGCGGCGAGGACTCTCTGGGCGCGATCGAATCCTCACCCGGCAAGTTCCGCCGCTTCTGCAGCAAGTGCGGTTCGCACGTCATGGCCGAGCGTGTGGCGCAGCCCGTCATCCTGTTGCGCCTGGGCTGCCTCGACACGGAGGTGCGCGACCGGCCGCAGGTCCACATCTGGAGATCCGATGCCGCGCCCTGGTACGACCCGAAGGTTGCGGTGCCCGAGAAGCCGGAGGGCTTTTGATGACCGCCGATGCCTTTCTCCCCTTCAACGCCGACGAGCGGGCCGCTCAACGACGCGCGGGCATTCAGACGGGCCGCACCGCGCCCATCCGGCCGTACATGCCGGAACAGCATCGCGCCTTCTTCGCGCTCCTGCCCTACCTGTTCACCGCCACGCCCGATGCCGCGGGCTGGCCGATGGCCTCGGTGCTGACGGGCGCGCCAGGGTTCGTCACGTCGCCCGACGCGACGACCCTGCGGATCGGCGCGCTGCCGCGCACCGGCGATCCTGCCGCCCCGGGGTTCGCGGCCGGTGCCGAGATCGGCCTGCTGGGTCTCGACCTCGCCACGCGGCGGCGCAACCGGGCCAACGGGCGGATCGTCAACCGCGACGGCGGCCTGACGGTGCACATCGCCCAGAGCTTCGGCAACTGCCCGCAGTACATCCAGACACGCACCGTCACCGCCGCCAAAAGCGCCCCCACGGCGGGCGAATCCCCGGCTGTGATACTGGACGGATTGGACGAAGCCGCGCGCGACCTCATCGAGTCGGCCGATACGTTCTTCGTGGCCAGCCGCGGCCGAAGCGAGCTTGGTGCCGAGGGCGGCTTCGACATGTCTCATCGCGGCGGACGGCCCGGCTTCGTCGCCGTGCAGGGAGACACGCTCGTCGTTCCCGACTTTCGCGGGAACGGCTTCTTCAACACGCTCGGCAACCTGCTGGGAGATCAGAGGGCCGGCCTGCTGTTCATCGACTTCGACGCCGGCGACCTGCTGCAGATCCAGGGCACCGTCGCAATCGATTGGCAGCCGGACGGAAGCGAGCCTGCCGGGGCGGAGCGGCTGTGGCGCGTACAGGTCAGGCGCGCCTGGCGCACGCGATTGGCATTTCCCTCGGGGTCAACTTTCGGTGAATTTGCACCAAGCACGCTCCATACGGGCACGTGGTAGCCACATTCCTCCGTACAACTCCCAGTCCGGCAGGGTATGTCGGGCTGGGATCGGGAAGTCGTGGGAAACAAGGTCAGTATCGTCATACCGACGCATAACCGCGCGTCACTTCTGCGGCGCGCACTGCTTTGCGTGCAATCGCAGACCGTGCGGGACAAGGAAATCGTCGTCGTCGTCGATGGGTCGACCGACGATACGCTTGCGATGCTCGCGACCTCCTTTCCCGACGTGAAGGTCGTCCATCACCCGTCGTCGAAAGGCCCCAGTGCCGCGCGCAACGCCGGTGTCGCCGCCGCGTCGGGGGACTGGATCTTCTTCCACGACGATGACGACCTGATGCACCCCTCTCACCTGGCGGAGCTTCTGGCGGCCACGCTGGCGGCTCCTCCCCGCTCGCTCGTCGCGGGACGGTCGCGCGACTTCGCCGTCCGGGACAACGAGATCGTGTTCGGCCCGCCGGTCTGGACGGCGGCGGAGCGTTCCGACACCGACACGCTGATCCAGTTTCTCGAGCCCACGGCGCTGCGCACCATCACCCACACCACGATCCTGTGGCCGCGCCACCTGTTCGACACGGAAAAGTGGGACGAGGACCTGAGCTTCTATGAGGATTTCGACCTGTGCGGCCGGGCCATCCTGTCCGGCCTGCACGTGATCGGTCGCGAAGTCGGCATGTACTACATTCGCGTCCACGCCGCTCCACGCATCACCCACGCCGGCGACGACACCAACCAGCTCCTGTGGTCGGCGCGCTACTGGCTGAAGTGGGCGGCGATCCTGCGCGACCATCTCGAGCACCGGGCCTGCGCCGAAGCCCTGCGCAATGGTTTGATGGACAGTCTGATCAGGTTGTCGATCGTGGGGGCGGGCCAGACCTACATGCCACAACTCGCCGCCGCTTTCCGGGAATGGGGCGGCGAGCGCTACTACGTGACGCCGCAGCCGCGAAGCGGCCTGAAGCGCAAGGTCGGCGATGCCGTCCTGAACCTGGCGGGCTTTCGCGCGCTACACCTCATGCTCGGAGCGGCCGAAGCGCTGCGGCCCAGACAGGAGCCCTATCTCGACAGGCTCCAAGCCCCGGCCAGCGAGGCCGATCGGCAGGACGCCCACTACATCGGCAGGTATGAAGCCGAGGCCGGAGATCAGACGGCCGCCGAGCGAACCCGCGCCACCATGGCCTCGAGCGCCAGCAGGTAGGAATCGGTTCCAAAGCCCGCGATCATGCCGACCGCGGCCGCCGCGGTGATCGACCCGAATCCACGCTTCTCGATGTTGGTCATGTGGATTTCGATCGCGGGCATCGCGATCGACCGCAGGCAATCGCGCAGCGCATAGCCGGCATGGAGGAACCCCGCGGGATTGAACAACAAGCCGTCGAGCTTGGCGCGATCGGCCTTGTAGATCGCCGACACGGCCTCACCCTCGATGTTGGTGTAGAGGATCTCGACCGACACGCCGAGTTCCCGAGCCCGCCGGCGTATAATTGCGTCGAGTTCCTTCGCCGTGGTGGTTCCATAGAGTTCGGGCTGGCGTCTGCCCAGATACTCCATGTTCGCGCCCTGGATCAGCAACAGCTTCATCGGGTGCACCCTACGACAATCGTTCGCTCGCGCGAACCATCGGTTCGGCGGATCAACGCGGCAGCGTCGAAGACCCCATCAAGCTCTCGTCGATCGAGCGGGCGCACTGGCGGCCCTCGCGGATGGCCCAGACGACCAGCGACTGGCCGCGACGCATGTCGCCCGCCGCGAACAGATTCGGCACGGAGGTCCGGTAGTCGACCACGTTGGCGGCGACGTTGCCGCGCGGATCGAGCGCCACGCCCGCCTGCTCCACGAGGCCGGGCTTGCGCGGCCCCAGGAAGCCCATGGCCAGCAGCACCAGGTCGGCCTTCAGCTCGAAGCCGCTGCCCGCCACTTCCTGCATGCTCATGCGGCCGTCGGCCCCCTTCACCCACTCGACGCGCACGCATTCCAGCGCCTCGATCTTGCCGTTACGGCCGATCGCACGCTTGGTCAGCACGGCGAAATCGCGGGCGGCGCCTTCCTCGTGGCTCGACGAGGTGCGCAGCTTGAGGGGCCAATCCGGCCAGGTCAGTGCCTTGTTCTCGCGCACCGGCGGCTGCGGCATGACCTCGAGCTGCGTCACCGACGCGGCGCCATGGCGGTTCGACGTGCCGACGCAGTCGGAGCCGGTGTCGCCGCCGCCGATCACGATGACATGCTTGCCCTTGGCGGAGAGCGTGCCGCGCGGCGCGGCGCGCGACTCGTCGTCGCCGGCATTGCGCTTGTTCTGCTGGGTCAGGAAATCCATCGCGAAATGGATGCCGTTCAACTCGCGCCCCGCCACCTCGAGATCGCGCGGCAGTTCGGCGCCGCCCGTCAGCGCCACGGCGTCATAGCCTTCGAGCAGCGACTTGATCGAGAGCGTCGCGCCGACCTCGACGCCGGTGCGGAACTCGACGCCCTCGGCTTCCATCTGGCGCATGCGCCGGTCGATGAGATGCTTCTCCATCTTGAAGTCGGGAATGCCGTAGCGCAGCAGGCCGCCGATGCGATCGGCCTTCTCGAACAGCGTCACGGCGTGGCCGGCGCGCGCGAGTTGCTGGGCACAGGAAAGTCCCGCCGGCCCGGAGCCGACGACAGCGACGCGCTTGCCGGTCTTGTGCGCGGGCACCGCCGGCTGGATCCAGCCCTCTTCCCAGCCACGATCGACGATCGCGCATTCGATCGATTTGATGGTCACCGGGTTGTCGTCGATGTTCAGCGTGCACGAGGCCTCGCAGGGCGCGGGGCAGATGCGGCCGGTGAACTCCGGGAAATTGTTGGTCGAGTGCAGGACCTCGAGCGCGTCCTTCCAGCGGTCGCGGCGGACCAGCTCGTTCCACTCGGGGATGATGTTGTTGACCGGGCAGCCGTTGTGACAGAACGGAATGCCGCAATCCATGCAGCGCGCGCCCTGCCGCGAGACCTCGGCCGGCGGCATCGGCAGCACGAACTCGTTGTAGTTCTTGAGGCGGGACTCGACCTTTTCGTAGGACCGGTCCTTGCGCTCGATCTCGAGGAAGCCTGTGGCTAGGCCCATTTTAGTAACTCCAGCTCATGTCTTTGCAGATCCCTCGCAAGGGCTCGGGATGACGGCCGGGGGCCGTCACTCCGCCGCAACGGCTTTCGCCGCCGCCCGCTCGCGCGCCTGCAACAGCGCCCGCTTGTAATCGCGCGGCATCACTTTCACGAAGCTCTGCAGCGCATTGTCCCAATCCTCCAGCAGCGCACGCGCGCGCGCACTGCCGGTGTGAAGATGATGGCGCTCGACGAGGATGCGCAGGCGCTCCGCATCGAAGCGCAGCACGTCGCCCATTCCGTTGTCCTCGACATCGGCGGCGCGCTGGCGCGGCCGTCCCGCCTCGTCGCTCTCGCCGCCGGCCGGTGCGATCTTTTCGAGATCGACCATGGCGGGATTGCACAGATCCTTGAAGCGAGCCTTTGGATCGTAGACGTAGGCGATGCCGCCGGACATGCCCGCCGCGAAGTTGCGGCCGGTGTCGCCCAGCACGACGACGACGCCGCCGGTCATGTACTCGCAGCCATGGTCGCCGGTGCCCTCGACGACGCAGACCGCGCCCGAGTTGCGCACGGCAAAGCGCTCGCCGGCGACGCCCTGGAAATAGGCTTCACCCGCGATTGCTCCGTAGAGCACCGTGTTGCCGACGATGATGTTCTTCAGCGGATCGCGGGCGCAGTCCCTGGGCTGGCGCACGACGACGCGGCCGCCCGACAGGCCCTTCCCGACGTAATCGTTGCCGTCCCCCGAGAGTTCCAGCGACACGCCGCGCGCCAGGAAGGCGCCGAAGCTCTGGCCGGCGGTGCCGGTGAGGCGCACCGAGATCGTGTCCTCGGGCAGGCCGGCGTGACCTGTGCGCCGCGCCACCTCGCCGGACAGCATGGCGCCGACGGTGCGGTTGACGTTTGTGATGGGCAACTCGACCTGGACAGGCTGGCCCCGTTCGAGTGCCGGCCGCGCCGCCTCGATCAGTTGGTGATCCAGCGCCTTGTCGAGCCCATGGTCCTGACGCTCGACGTTCCAGATCGCGACGCCCTCGCGGGCGGGCGCCTGGTAGAGCAGCTTCGACAGATCGACGCCGCCCGCCTTCCAGTGGTCGATGGCCTTGCGCATGTCGAGCCGATCGACCTTGCCGATCATCTCGTTCAGCGTGCGGAAGCCAAGCTGCGCCATGATCTCGCGCAGCTCTTCGGCGACGAAGAAGAAGTAGTTGATCACGTGCTCGGGCTGGCCGGTGAAGCGCTTACGCAGCACGGGATCCTGCGTCGCCACGCCCACCGGACAGGTGTTGAGGTGGCACTTGCGCATCATGATGCAGCCAGCGGCGATCAGCGGCGCGGTGGCGAAGCCGAACTCGTCGGCCCCCAGCAGCGCGCCGATGGCGACGTCGCGGCCGGTGCGCAGGCCACCGTCGACCTGGACGGCGATTCGGCCGCGCAGGCCGTTCAACACCAGCGTCTGCTGCGTCTCGGCAAGTCCGATTTCCCACGGCGAGCCGGCATGCGTCAGCGAGGTGAGTGGCGATGCACCCGTGCCGCCCTCGTAGCCCGAGATCGTGACATGGTCTGCACGCGCCTTGCTGACGCCGGCGGCGACCGTGCCGACGCCGACCTCGGAAACGAGTTTCACCGACACGCGCGCGGCGGTGTTCACGTTCTTCAGGTCGTGGATGAGCTGCGCCAGGTCCTCGATCGAATAAATGTCGTGATGCGGCGGCGGCGAGATCAGGCCCACGCCGGCCGTCGAGCGGCGGACCCGGGCGATGTTCTCGTCGACCTTGTGGCCGGGAAGCTGGCCGCCCTCGCCGGGCTTGGCCCCCTGCGCCATCTTGATCTGGATGTCGTCGGCGTTGACCAGGTATTCGGCCGAGACGCCGAAGCGGCCCGACGCGACCTGCTTGATCGCCGAGCGCATCGAATCGCCGTTGGCCATCGGCTTGAAGCGGTCCGCCTCCTCGCCGCCCTCGCCGGTGTTCGACTTGCCGCCGATGCGGTTCATGGCGACCGCGAGCGTCGTGTGCGCCTCGCGGCTGATCGAACCGAAGCTCATCGCTCCGGTGGCAAAGCGTTTCACGATGTTTGCGGCCGGCTCGACTTCCTCGATGGGAACCGGCGCCTCGGCCCACTTGAACTGCATCAGCCCGCGGATGGTCAGCAGCCGCTCGCTCTGCTCGTTGATCGTGGTCGCGAAGGCCTTGTACTCGGCCGACGAATTGCCGCGCACCGCATGCTGCAGGCGCGACACGCTCTCGGGCGTCCAGGCATGATCCTCGCCACGCAGGCGGAACGCATAGTCGCCGCCGACATCGAGCATGGTGCGGTAGACCGGATTGTCGCCGTAGGCGTTGCGATGACGGCGCACCGTCTCCTCGGCAATCTCCTGCCAGCCCGCGCCCTCAATCGTGGTGGCCGTGCCGGTGAAGTACTTCTCGACGAAGCCCGAGTGGAGGCCGATCGCGTCGAAGATCTGGGCGCCGCAATAGGACTGGTAGGTCGAGATGCCCATCTTGGACATGACCTTGAGCAGGCCCTTGCCGACCGCCTTGATGAAGTTCTTCTGAACCTCGTAGGGCTTGAGCGGCAGGCCGTTCTGGACGCGCAGCGCCTCCAGGGTCTCGAAGGCCAGGTACGGATTCACCGCCTCGGCGCCGTAGCCCGCCAGGCAGCAGAAGTGATGGACCTCGCGCGCCTCGCCCGTCTCGACCACGAGGCCGGTCTGGGTGCGCAGGCCGCGGCGGATCAGGCTGTGGTGCACGGCCGCGGTCGCCAGCAGCGCCGGGATCGGCACGCGCTCGGCCGACACCGCGCGATCCGACAGGATCAGGATGTTGCGGTCGGCCAGCACCAGGTCCGTCGCTTCGGCGCAGACGCGGTCGAGTGCCTTCTCCAGCCCGGCCGCGCCTTCCGACGCCAGCCAGGTCGTGTCGATGGTGGCGGTGCGGAACGAGCCGTCGAGCAGGTCCTCGATCGAGCGGATCTTCTCCAGCTCGGCATTGGTCAGGATCGGCTGCGCCACTTCGAGGCGCTTGTGCATGCCGGCATGGCGGCCGAGCAGGTTGGGGCGCGGCCCGATCATCGAGACCAGCGACATCACCAGTTCCTCGCGGATCGGATCGATCGGCGGGTTGGTGACCTGCGCGAAGTTCTGCTTGAAGTAGTTGTAGAGCAGCTTCGGCTTCTTCGAGAGAACGGCGATGGGCGTATCGGTGCCCATGGAGCCGATCGGATCGTCGGGCTCGCTCGCCATCGGCTCGAGGAAGAACTTGATGTCCTCCTGCGTGTAACCGAAGGCCTGCTGGCGATCGAGCAGGGTCGAGGGATCGTTCGACGGCACCGGCGACGGCGCGTCGGGAATCTCGGAGAGCTCTTCGAGCTTGTGCTGCGTCTCCTTCAGCCACTCCTCGTAGGGTTCGGCCTCGGCGAGCGTCCGCTTCAGCTCCTCGTCCTCGACGATGCGCCCCTCTTCCAGGTCGATCAGCAGCATCTTGCCGGGCTGCAGGCGCCACTTGCGGACGATCTTGTTGTCCGGGATCGGCAGGACGCCCGACTCCGACGACATCACCACGAGGTCGTCCTCGGTGATCAGGAAGCGCGCGGGCCGCAGGCCGTTGCGGTCGAGCGTGGCGCCGATCTGGCGGCCGTCGGTGAAGGCGATCGAGGCCGGGCCGTCCCACGGCTCCATCAGCGCCGCATGATACTCGTAGAAGGCCTTGCGGCTGCCATCCATCAGCGGATTGCCGGCCCAGGCCTCCGGAATCAGCATCATCATGGCGTGGCTCAGCGAATAGCCGCCGGCGACCAGCAGTTCGAGCGCGTTGTCGAGGCAGGCCGTGTCCGACTGGCCGTGCGGGATGATCGGCCACATCTTGTCGAGGTCGGCGCCGATCAGGTCGGATTCCATCGTACGCCGGCGGGCGTACATCCAGTTGACGTTGCCGCGGACGGTGTTGATCTCGCCGTTATGGGCGATGAACCGGTAGGGATGCGCCAGTTTCCACGACGGGAACGTGTTCGTGGAGAATCTCTGGTGAACGAGGCAAAGCGCTGATTCACAAAGAGGATTTCTCAAATCCTCATAGAAGCTCTCAACCTGGTGGGCGAGCAGCAGGCCCTTGTAGACCACGGTCCGCGACGAGAAGGACGGCATGTAGAGCTGCGACAGGCCCGGCAGCTTGTGCTTCTTCTCCAGGTCGGCCAGCGGGTTCTGGGTCTGTTTGCGGATCGCCAGCACCTTGCGCTCGAACGCGTCCTGGTCGGCGAGCTTGGCGCCCCGGCCCACGATCGCCATGCGGATGACCGGCATGGAACCGATGACCGCCTTTCCCAGTCCCTCGAGGTTGGTCGGCACGTCGCGCCAGCCGACCAGCTTCTGCTTTTCGACTTTAACAAAATGCTCGAACCGCTTGATTGCAAACGATCTTGCCTTCTCATCGGGCGGCAGGAAGCACATGGCGACGGCGTAGTGGCCGGGCTCCGGGAGGTCGACGCCTTCCTTGCGCGCCCAGTCGCGCAGCAGCGCGTCCGGGATCTGGATCATGGCGCCGGCGCCATCGCCCATCAGCGGATCGGCACCGACGGCGCCACGATGGTCGAGGTTGACCAGGATCTGCAGACCCTGTCGCACGATGTCGTGGGTTTTGCGCCCCTTGATGTCGGCCACAAAGCCGACGCCGCACGAATCGTGTTCGTTGCGTGGGTCGTACAGTCCCTGCTTTTCAGGCAATCCCATGACTCTATCCTGCTGGCGCGCGAGCGGGCCCAGCATCCCCCCGGATGCTTTCGTGTATCGGCGCATTATTAGACCGGTCGCGGGCTCCGGCGAAAGCCCTCGTTGCATCGCAATAGCCGACTTCAGGAAGTTACTCTACCCGCTTGAATTCCAGCGAGATTGCCGTCGGGGTTGAAGTAACCTCGACATTGCCGGTCCGCAGAGTGGACGCGATCACCGTCCGGAGCGCCGGTGCAAACCACTCCTCGCTGCTGTTGGAAACCGGATGACGGTCCGCCAGGCCATCGAGTGTCCGGCGGATTTTCGCGACCACAAGAATGCACCCGCCGAGCTGCCGGGTGCCGGCCTCGACGTATTCGAGGCTCATCGTGGCGGCCAGCCGCACCTTGCCGTCGGTTCCCCTCATGTCGGCGCTGTACCGCAGCGGCTTGCCGGCGGGGTAGATCGACGTGGGAGCGACCGAGTAGGTCCATGTGCGGGGATCGTCGGGCTGGCTGGAATAGAAACTCTGCAACGGGAAGAAGGGATCCGGGCCACGGGTCCTGAGATAGACGGTGGGCGAATCGACCGTATAGGTCGTGACGTCGGCACCCTTGCGGAACACCTGGATCTGTTGGGTTCTCGTCGTCGGGACTTCGCCGGCCTGCCGGGTCGTCACCTCGAGGGTGAGGGCGAAGGGAATGTCGGTGTCCTTGAGGGCGGCGCAATCCAGCGCGGACACATTCCCCGGCGCAAATCCCGCAGTGACCAAGAACGGCAAGGTGAAGAAGCGGCGCATGCGCCGCATCCTAGTCGCCGGCAGCGACGCATTGAAGCCATCGCCGCCTTGGCCTACCTTGCCGGCTGCACGCGGGCAGCGTTCTTGCCCCGGGGGAGATACTGAGCTGATGTCGGAACGTTCGATCGGTCGCTGGGCGACCCTGCTGGCCGCTCCGGTGCTGGCCGCGACCCTCGGCGCCTGCTCCGGCCCCGGTGCCAGCGAGGCCTATACCGGCCCGGGCTGGTACCTCGAGAAATCCTACATCATCGTCGGCGGCGGCCCGAAAGTGTTCGGTGGCCCGTTCACCTACGAGAAGTGCGAGGAAGAACGCATCAAGCTCGGCCCGATCATGTCGCCCGAGATGCTCTGCGTGAATCATCCCGGCCCGCCCAAGAAGTACGGTCTCTACTAGGCGCGGAACGTCGACTCTTCCCCACATCGGCGCATAGCGGCTGTAACAATAGTCGGCTAGGCTGAAGCGAAGGTGTGGGGAGAGACCGTCGCGTGGCGACCATTTCCATCGACGGGATTCGAAAGAGTTTCGGTCCCGTCGAGGTACTCAAGGACATTTCCCTGGAGATCGCCGACGGCGAGTTCCTGACGCTGCTCGGGCCTTCGGGCTGCGGCAAGTCGACCTTGCTGCGCATCATCGCGGGGCTCGAGCGCAACGACGCCGGCGCGATCGTCATTGGCGGCCGGCGCGTCGATGAACTGCCTGCGCGCGATCGCGACATCGCCATGGTGTTCCAGAGCTACGCGCTCTACCCGCACATGACGGTGGCGCAGAATATCGGCCTGCCGCTCTCGATGCGCCGCATGAACGTCTGGCAGCGCCTGCCCTGGATCGGATCGCTGCTGCCGGGAACCGCCGCCGCCCGCAGGACCATCGCCAGGGACGTAACGGAGGCCGCCCAGGCCCTCGACATCGGGCCCCTGCTCGCCCGCAAGCCCGGCCAACTCTCCGGCGGCCAGAAGCAGCGCGTCGCCCTGGGCCGCGCCATGGTCCGTCATCCGTCGGCCTTCCTGCTCGACGAGCCGCTGTCCAATCTCGATGCCAAGCTGCGCGTGCAGATGCGGTCCGAACTCACCGAACTGCAGCGTCGGCTCGGCGCCACGATGATCTACGTGACCCACGACCAGGCCGAGGCCATGACCATGTCCGACCGGGTCGCTGTCATGCTGGCTGGCAAGCTCGAACAGGTGGCCCCACCGCGGCGGCTCTACGACGATCCCGAAACGCTGGCCGTGGCGGAAT
>LSKJ01000644.1 GCA_001557035.1 Rhodospirillaceae bacterium CCH5-H10
ACATGGAGGATGTCATCCGCAAGGGCCAGGAGCGGCTCAAGAACCTCATGCCCGGCGGCTTCGGCACCTACAAGGGCATCGCCCTCGTGGTGCTCGGCGCCTTGGTGATCTGGCTGGCGACCGGCTTCTTCCGCGTGCAGCCCAACCAGCAGGCGATCCAGCTCGTGTTCGGCAAGCCCTACGGCAAGCCCGTCGAGCCTGGCCTGCACTACAATCTGCCCGCACCGATCGGAAACGTCGTGGTCGTGAACGTGCAGGATCAGCGGCGCACCGTCCTCGGCTCCCGCGGCGCCCAGGCTTCGACTCCCTACACGCGCGGTCCGCGTCCGACGTCGACCGAAAACCTGATGCTCACCGGCGACGAGAACATCGTCGACATCGAGTTTGCCGTGCTCTGGCAGATCAAGGACGTGTTCAAGTACGCATTCGACGTGCGCAATCCCGAGGAGAACGTCCGCTCCGGCGCCGAAGCCGCGATGCGCGAGGTCATCGGCAAGTCGAACCTGCAATATGCCCAGACCGAGGGCCGCAGCCGCATCGAGCAGGACACCAAGGATCTGCTGCAGGGCATCCTCGACGAATACGGGCTGGGCGTCCGCATTTCGCAGATCCAGCTTCTGCGCGTCGACCCCCCGCAGGAGGTCATCGCGGCGTTCCGCGACGTCCAGGCGGCGCGTGCCGACAAGGAGAAGCTGATCAACGAGGGCAATACCTACCGCAACCAGCAGCTTCCGCGGGCCAAGGGTGAAGCCGAGTCGATCGTCCAGCGCTCCGAGGCCTACAAGGCCGAGATCATCGCCCGCGCCAGCGGCGATGCGCAGCGCTTCGACCAGGTCTACGAGCAGTGGGCCAAGGCCAAGGACATCACCACGGAGCGTCTGTATCTCGACACGATGGAAGAGGTGCTGCGCAACGTGAACAAGGTGCTGGTCGACAAGGGAACGACCAATAATGGCGGCGTGCTGCCCTACCTGCCGCTGCCCGAGCTGCGCTCGGGCCAGACGCCGGGAGCCGGCCCGCAACCACGTCCGGCGCCGCAGCCTCTGCCGGGAGCCACGCGATGAGCAACCGTTCGATCATCGCGCTGATCGCGCTCGCGGTCCTGGGCTTTCTCGTGACCCAGACCTTCTACACGGTCGACCCGACCAAGCAGGTGCTGGTCCGGCAGTTCGGCGCCATCGTCGGCGAACCGAAGACCCAACCCGGCCTCTACGCCAAGATCCCGCTGATCCAGGACATCCAGCGGATCGACCGCCGGCTGCTCGACTACGAAGCCGAGGAGTTCGAGATCATCGCGGGCGACCAGAAGCGCCTCGTGGTCGATGCCTATGCCCGCTACAAGATCGTCGCGGCCAAACTTTATGCGCAGACCGTGCCGGGAGGTGAGACGACCCTGCGCGGCCTGCTCGACTCGCTGATCAACTCGGAAATCCGTGGCGTCCTGTCGTCGGTGCCGCTGCATGCGGTGCTGACCGACCAGCGCGCCAACCTGATGGACGAGATCACCAAGCGGGTGAACGGCAAGACCATGGAACTGGGTGTCCAGACGGTCGACGTGCGCATCAAGCGCGCCGACCTTCCCCAAGCCAACTCCCAGTCCGTCTACAACCGCATGAAGACCGACCGCGAGCGCGAGGCCGGCCAGCTCCGCGCCGAGGGCGACGAGGAGAATGCCCGCATCAAGGCGACGGCCGACCGCGAGGTTGCGGTCATCAAGGCCGACGCCGGGCTGAAGGGCCAGGTCCTGAAGGGCGAGGCGGATGCCGCCGCGACCGAGATCTACGCCAAGGCCTTCAGCAAGGATAAGGACTTCTACGCCTTCTACCGGCGCATGGAGGCCTACAAGCAGGCGTTCGGTTCGGGCGGCTCGACCATGCTGCTCAGCCCGGACAACGACTTCTTCCGCTACTTCAACGACCCGTCCGGAATACCGGCACTGAAGAAGTAGAGCCCGGCAAGAACCGTACCGGACCGGCGGCTGTGGCACTCCTGCCACGCCGCCGGTTTCTTTTTGGAGACACGTGAAAAACCCAGCAAATACGGGCCTGATAACGGCCTCTTTATTTGCGCCACAATCGGGCCGCAGGTAGACAGGAACTCTAACGCGCGGCGCCGGCCGTACCGACCGTTTGGCCTTGAGCGCCGTTGGAGGTCGGTCGTGATTCTAGCTGATTTTCAAGGCTATTTCAGAGGAGCCGCTCTCGCGGCCATCGCGTCGCTCGGTCTCGTGGCGACGGAGCCGGCCTGGGCTCGCCAGCCGACGGAAAGCTTCTCCGAGCTGGTCGACAAACTGATGCCGACCGTCGTCAACATCACGACGACGCAGAACGTGCCCCAGCAGGGTCCGCGCCTGCGCGACATGCCCCAGCTGCCGCCCGGCTCGCCCTTCGAGGAGCTCTTCAAGGAGTTCTTCGACAAGCGCGGCGGCGAGGAGCAGCAGAAGCGTCGCGGCACGTCGCTGGGGTCGGGCTTCGTGATCGACGGCGACGGCTACATCGTCACCAACAACCACGTCATCCAGGGCGCCGAGGACATCACCGTCATCTTTCGCGACGACACCCAGCTCAAGGCCAAGCTGATCGGCTCCGACAGCCGCATCGACCTGGCGCTGCTGAAGGTCGAGCCGCCGAACAAGAAGCCGCTGCCGGCGGTGAAGTGGGGCGATTCGGACAAGTCGAGGGTCGGCGACTGGGTGATCGCCATCGGCAATCCGTTCGGCATGGGCCATTCGGTGACGGCCGGCATCATCTCGGCGCGCGGCCGTTCTCTGAACGACTCGCTCGACGATTACCTGCAGACCGACGCCGCCATCAACAAGGGCAACTCGGGTGGCCCGCTGTTCAACACCGACGGTGAGGTGATCGGCGTCAACACCGCCATCTATTCGCCCTCCGGTACCAATGCGGGTCTCGCCTTCTCGATCCCGTCCAACCTCGTGAAGCAGGTCGCCGACCAGCTGCGCGAGTTCGGCAAGGTCAAGCGCGGCTGGATCGGCGTCAGCTACCAGAGCGTCACCGACGACATCGCCGATTCGTTCGGTCTCGATCGCGCGCGCGGCGTGCTGGTGGCCAATGTCACGGCCGACGGCCCGGCCGCCAAGGCGGGCCTGAAGCGCAACGACATCATCCTCTCGTTCGGCGGCCAGGACGTGCTCGACCTGCGCCGCTTCCCGAAGATCGTCGCCAATGCGCGCGTCGGCAACACGGTCGATGTCGTCGTCTGGCGCGGGGGCAAGGAAGTACCTCTGAAGCTGCGCGTCGGCGAGCAGGAAGAGGCCGAGAAGCAGAACACCTCGGCCCAGGGAACGAAGAAGCCGGCCGAGCCCGACCAGCCGGTGACCTCGACCATCGAGCAGCTCGGCCTTTCGCTGCAGAAGGTCACGGACCAGCTGCGCGAGCGCTATGGCCTCTCCGACCAGGTGAAGGGCGTGATCATCACCAAGGTGGCGCCCAACAGCCCGGCCGCCGAGAAGCAGCTCCAGGCGGGCGACGTCATCCTCGAGGTCGACCAGAAGCCGGTGACGAGCCCGCAGGAGGTCACCGATCTCGTGACCAAGCTGCAGCAGCAGAAGAAGCGCTCCGTGCTCCTGTTCGTGGAACGCCAGGGCGACCCCCGGTTCGCGGCGCTCCGGCTGCAGAAGTAGGTTTCACCTCAGACAAACGAAAAGGCCGCGCACCGCGCGGCCTTTTTTTCATTGGAGCGCGCCACTCCAGTGGCGCAGTCATGATCATGAGCGCCACTGGAGTGGCGCGCTCCAATAGAGCCTAGCCGACCTTCACCACCAGCTTGCCGAAGTTCTCGCCCTTGAGCAGGCCCATGAAGGCTTCGGGTGCCCTGGCCAGCCCGTCGATCACCGTCTCGCGGCTCTTGAGCTTGCCCGACGCGACCAGCCCGCCGACCTCGTTCACGAATTCGCCCATCAGGGCCACATGGTCGGAGACGATGAAGCCCTGCAGGGTGAGGCGGCGCTGGACGATGGTGAACATCTTCTCCGGCCCGGCGATCGGCGTCGCGTCCTGGTACTCCGAGATGGCGCCGCAGAAGGCGACGCGGCCGAAATTGTTCAGGCGCGCGAAGACGGCGTGGAAGATTCTGCCGCCGACATTCTCGAAATCGGCGTCGATGCCCTGCGGGCAGAGCTTGTCGAGCACCGCGCCCACGTCGCGCTCGGTCTTGTGATTGAAGCAGGCATCGTAGCCCGCCTCGCGCACCGCCCACTGGCACTTCTGCTCGTCGCCGGCGCAGCCCACGACACGGGCGCCCGCGAGCTTGGCGAGCTGGCCCGCCACCTGGCCGACGGCGCCGGTCGCGGCCGAGACGAACACCGTCTCGCCGGCCTTGGGCTTGCAGATGTGCTTGATGCCATACCAGGCGGTGAAGCTCGGCATGCCCAGCACGCCGAGATAGGCCGAGAGCGGCAGGCCGGCGGCCTCGATCTTGCGCAGGCCTTTGCCGTCATGGACCGTGTGGGTGGCCCAGTTCAGCATGCCCATCACGATGTCGCCCTTGGCGTAGCGCGGGTTCTTCGATTCGACGACCTCGCCGACCGAGCCGCCGGTCAGAGGCTTGTCGAGCTCGAAGGGCGGCGTGTAGGAGCGCAGCTCGGTCATGCGCGGGCGCATGTAGGGATCGAGCGACAGGAAGCGCTGCGCCACCAGGATCTGGCCGTCGGCCAGGGCCGGGAGCGCGACGGTCTCGGCGCGGAAACAATCGGCGGTGACGTCGCCCTCGGGGCGCTTGGCGAGGACGATCTGCTGGATGTCGGTCATGGGTCTTTCCTCTCTTCGAAGTCGCTCAGGCGATAGCCCTGCAGGTAGAGCAGCGCGCTCAGGTCGCCGTGGTTGATGCCGGCCGGCACTTCGGCCGCGACGGCGGGCTTGGCGTGGAAGGCGACACCGAGGCCGGCGGCCTTCAGCATCGGCAGGTCGTTGGCGCCGTCGCCGACGGTCACGGCATCGGCGATGGTGATGCCGCGCTCGCCGGCCAGCCGCTGCAGGGTCGTGAGCTTGGCTTCCTTGCCGAGGATCGGACGGCCGACCGTGCCGGCCAGCGACGTGCCGTCATGTTCCAGCACGTTGGCGGCATCGAGATCGAAGCCCAGCGCCTTGCGCACCATCGCCGTGAAGTAGGTGAAGCCGCCGGAGACCAGCGCGCAGTAGGCGCCGTGCTTCTTCATGGTCGCGACCAGGGTGGCGCCGCCCGGCATGTAGCGGATGCGCGTCGCGGCCTCGTCCAGCTTGCCGACCGGCAGGCCCTTCAGCAGCCCGACCCGCTCCTCGAGCGCGCCGGCGAAATCGATCTCGCCGTTCATGGCACGCGCCGTGATGCCGGCGATCTTCTCGCGCAGGCCCAGGAAGTCGGCCAGCTCGTCGAGCATCTCGTTGTGGATCATGGTCGATTCCATGTCCGCCACGAGCAGTTTCTTGCGGCGGCCCTGCGAGGCGAGGACGACCGCATCGACATCGGGAAGGACGGGCGGCGCGACCGAGCCATCGAAAGGCAGGTCGCAGGCGATACCCGGGGCGAGCCAGTCGGGCGTACCGACTGTGGCGCCGGCGCGCTTCAGCGCTTCGGCGGCGGTCGCCACGACGGCCTCGGTG
>LSKJ01000645.1 GCA_001557035.1 Rhodospirillaceae bacterium CCH5-H10
GCTCGGTCATGCCGTGACGGTTGGTGTAGCCGTTGGCCTGCCCGCCATAGACGACGGTGGCACGGCCGAATTTCGTCCATTCTTTCCAGGCCGTGTATGCGACCTTGTCGCTCGGCGGACGGTCGTCCGTGCCCGATCCCCCGCCGCCGCATCCGGCGAGCAAAAGGGCCAGGAGCAGGACGAGCAGAAGGGTTGCTGGCAACCGCGCGTCTATCCTGGAGGTGGGACGATGCAGCGGCTGCCAGCAAACACGAAAGTCGACATCGAGGGGGTCGGACTTCATGCGTAACTTACAGTTTGAAAAATAAATAATTGTTATTATTGAGTTTTAAATTATCACGGATCGCGCCCGATGTCATCTCCTCATAATTTGGATGAAGTTCCTCGGAGTCTGGATGAAGTCCGGCGCCTGGAGCTCCTAGCCTTCAAGGGCTGGCCGGCCCTCGAAAGCCGCGACGTGGGCGGCTGGCGGCTGCGCCTGTCCGGCGGCTACACCAAAAGAGCAAACTCTATCAATGCGTTAGGGCCAGAATTCTCAACTGACATCGAAGCCTTGGAGGCACCGTATCGTGATCGTGGGCAAGTGCCGGCCTGGCGCCTGACGCCCCTTGCCCCGCCGGAAGCCGTTTCTCTCCTCGCCGAGCGCGGCTACCGTGCCATCGAACGCAGCCTGCTGCAGGTCTGCCCGCTGCACGACCGCTTCCAGGCCGATGCCGCCGTTGCGATCTCCCCGACACCCAGCCCGGCCTGGCTCGAGGCCTTCGCTACCCACAGCCCGGTCAGGCCGGAGCATCGCGACACCATGCACAAGATGCTGCAGGCCATCGCTCAGCCGGTGGGCTTCGCATTCGTTCAGCACGAGGGCCGGCCGATGGCCATGGCGATCAGTGCAGTCGAGGGCGACCATATGGGTCTGTTCGACGTGCTGGTGATGCCCGAGGCGCGTCGCCAGGGCCTGGCCCGGCGGGTCACGGAGAGCCTCTATGCCTGGGCCTGGGAGCGCGGCGCCCGCCATGCCTATCTGCAGGTGGTGGCGACCAATCAAGCCGCGATGCCGCTCTACGAAGCCCAGGGCTTCCGTACGGTCTATGCCTACGAATATCGCATCCCGCCGGCTTCTTGACCCTCGTGCGTTCCCCCTCGCATAGTCGATGCAGGGAGGAACTCAAAAATGTCGAACTACCCATGGGAGAAAAGCTATCCGCCGGGCGTGAAGTGGGAGCTCGACGTCCCCCGGATGACGATCCACCAGAGCTTCGAGGAAAGCTGCGCCAAGTTCGGCGACCGGCCCTTCACCGACTTCCTCGACAAGGTGATGACGTTCCGCGACTACAAGGAGGCCTCGGATCGGGCCGCCGCCGGCTTCCAGAAGCTGGGCGTGAAGCCCGGCGTGAACGTGGGCCTCTACCTGCCCAACACCCCGCACTACATCATCGCCTTCTTCGGCGTGCTGAAGGCGGGCGGCCGGGTGGTGAACTACTCGCCGCTCGATGCGGCGCGTGAACTCGAATTCAAGATCGGCGATTCCGAGACCGACATCCTGGTGACGCTCGACGTCGCCGCGCTCTACCCCAAGATGGCCGCGATGCGCGGCAAGACCCGGCTGAAGAAGCTGATCGTCGGCTCGATCGCCGACTACCTGCCCTGGCCCAAGAGCTGGCTTTATCCGATCGCCAAGAAGAAGGAACTATCGGCCTGGCCGCGCGACGACTGGCACATGTCGTTCAAGGACCTGCTGAACAACGACGGCAAGTACCTCGCCTACAAGCCCTCGAGTGACAATCTGTGGGACGAGGTGGCGCTGCTGCAATACACCGGCGGCACGACCGGCCTGCCCAAGGCCGCGATGCTGACGCATGGCTGCGTGATGGCGGCGATGAGCCAGGGCCAGGCCTGGACCGTGCCCTACACCACGCCGGGCACCGAGAAGGTCGTGTGCGTGCTGCCGCTGTTCCACATCTACGCGCTGTCGGGGATCATGCTGGGCGCGGTACGCAACGGCAACCAGCTCATCCTCTATCCGCGTCCCGACATCGACATGATCGTGAACGACCTCGGCAAGAAGAAGCCGACGTTCCTGCCGGGCGTGCCGACGCTCTACACCGCGATCAACAAGCATCCCAAGGCGCAGGGCCTCGACCTCAGCTCGCTCAAGATCTGCATGTCGGGTGGCGCGCCGCTGCCCGTCGAGGTGCAGCAGAGCTTCGAGAAGCTGACCGGCGCCACGCTGATCGAGGGCTACGGCCTCACCGAGACCTCGCCCACCGGCGCGATCTGCCCGGTCGACAAGAGCGTGCGCCGCGTCGGCTCTTGCGGCGTGCCGATGCCCGGCACCGTGATCGAGATCCGCGACATGGAGGACGGCGACAAGGTCCTGCCGCCTGGAAAGGAGCATGTCGGCGAGGTCTGCATCATCGGCCCGCAGGTCATGAAGGGTTACTGGAAGAAGCAGGAGGAGACCGACAAGGTCCTGTTCCGTCATCCGTCGAGCAACTGGATGGGCCTGCGCACCGGCGACATGGGCTACATGGACGAGGATGGCTGGCTCTACCTGGTCGACCGCTCGAAGGACCTCATCATTTCCTCGGGCTACAACGTCTATCCGCGCATGATCGAGGAGGCCGTCTACGAGCATCCGGCGGTCGACGAGGTGATCGTGATCGGCATCGCCGATCCCTATCGCCAGGAAGCGCCCAAGGTCTTCGCCAAGCTGAAGCCCGGCGCCTCGCTCACCTTCGAGGAACTGAAGAAGCATCTCGAAGGCAAGATCGGCAAGCACGAGATGCCGGTCGCCCTGGAGATCCGCGCCGAGCTGCCCAAGACCCCGGTCGGCAAGCTCTCGAAGAAGGAACTCAAGGAAGAAGAGCGGGCCAAGGCTCAGTCGAAGGCGGCTTAGGCAACCTCATACCTCCCCCGTCAAACGG
>LSKJ01000646.1 GCA_001557035.1 Rhodospirillaceae bacterium CCH5-H10
CTGGCCGCGCTGTCCCTGCTGCTGGCGCTGCTGGCCGTTGGGGTTCGCCATCATCGGGGTGGCGTTCTCCATCATCTTGCGCAGCTCCTCGAGCATGCGCTTGGCCTCTTCGCGCTGGCCGTTCTTGGCCATCTCGCGAATCTTGTCGAGCATCTTCTGCAGGTCGTCGCCGGTGATGGTGTTGTTCGGATCCATCTTCTCCGCCTGCTCTTCCATGCGGCGGCGCTCGTCGGGATCCTTCATCTTCTCGGCCAGCTCGCGCTGCCAACGCGCCATGGCGTCGTAGAGCTGCTGGATCAGCTTCTCGATCTCCTCGTCGCCGGCCTGGCGCTGCATGGCATCGCGCAGCTCCTGGCGCGCCTGTTCGACGGCGCGCTCGGCGTCGGACGTGGCGCCGCTCTCGAGGCGCATCGCGAGGTCCCACAGCAGCTTCTGCGTGTCGACGATCGTTTCCTTGTCGTCCTTCTGGGCCAGCCGCACCGAGCCGATGCGCAGGCCGAGCTGGACGACCGGATCCTCGCGGTAGCTCTTGGGATTCGCATGAACCAGGCGCATGCCGTCGGCGACGTCGATGCGATAGCCCTTGGGATCGCGCGTCAACGCCTTGCGCAGCACGATGAGCGCCCGCGCGGTCGGGTCGTTGAACACCCGCTCCGGCAGCAGGAAGGTCTCGACCGAGCTGCGGCCCTTCTGGCCGAGCGCATCGGTGGCGAACAGCATCACCGTGACCTTGAGACCCGCCCACGGATGGCTGGTGAGGTCGCGCACGAAGGTGTCGGCGATCTTCTTCGAATTGCCCGCGACCGGCAGGTCGACGCGCAGCACTTCCGGCTCCTCGTCGCTGCTCAGCGCGTCGTCGCCCAGCACGCTGCCGTGCAGGCGCATCTGAAGCTGGACGCCGGTCACGCCGAAATCGTCCCCGGCGATGTATTCGATCTTGGTCGACCACTTGTCGACGCCGATCGGGCGCGTGAAGTCGACGGTCGGGGCGAGGTCGGGGATGACGTGGAGCTTCCAGCGCGCCTGCTCGTCGCCGCGCGCCTGCAGGGTGATCTGCTTGCCCTCGGTGATGGTCTCCTCGACCTGGTACTTGCCCTTGCTGACGGTCGAGAATTCGGTCGTCTTGCCGTCGATCGACAGCACCGGCGGCTTGCGGCCGCGCGTGTCGTCGACGAAGCCCGCGATCTTGCTGCCGACAGGAACGCGCAGCACCTTGTCGTGTTCGGCCATGTCCAGATAGACCGGCGGCTTGCCGGTATAGGCCGGCGGCGCGATCCACAGATTGGCGACGACCGGCGGCGGCGGCGGGAACGCCGGCGTCACGGCGGCGGCCATGCGATCGCTGCGCCAGCCGCCCGCGGCGGCGATGGCGACGACCAGAGCGAGCAGAGGCACGAAGCGCAGCGCCCACTTGTCGAGGCTGGCAAGACCCGGATGGGCCGCCTTGTTGCTCAGGCTGGCGAGGCGCTCGGCCTCGCGGCGGCGATGGGCTTCCCAAAGGGCCACGGCCATCGGGTCGGTGTTACCAGCGGCAAGATTGTCCTGGACGGCGGCCAGCGGCCGGTGCGGGATCTCGCTGTCGCGTTCGAGGCGACGGGTCGCCTCTTCCCGCGCGGGCCACGAAAAATCACGCAGCTGCCACCACGCGAGACCGGCGAAGGCCAGCGCAAGGGCACCCAGAATACCCGTATGGACCCAGGGGTCGAGGCCGGCGAACAGGTCGAGATGGGCCGCGGCGACGAACAGGGCCACGAAGGCGAGCAACGGCACGACGCGCGGCCACAGGCCTTCCCACGCCAGGGCCGCCCACGCCAAACCGATCTTGCGTCCCAGCCCTGGGGCCTGGATCGTCGGGGTGGTCTGGCTGGCGTCCATCGACGTCCTTTCGTTAGGCCTTAATCGGCTCCATCCAGGGCGGAAGCCGCTCTGCGGAGATCATGTCCTCGACGGTTGGCCTCGGTCGCGTAACCGCAAACCTCGTGCCATCCACCATCACCTCGGGCGCCAGCGGCCGGCTGTTGTAGCTCGACGCCATCACCGCCCCATATGCGCCCGCCGAGCGTATCATGACGAGGTCTCCGGCAACCAGCGGCGGCAGATCACGATTCTGCGCGAGGAAGTCACCGGATTCGCAGATGGGACCGACAATGTCGCAACGGATCGTGGCGGCATCGGGGCGTGGCTGCCGGACCGGAAGGATATCGTGCCAGGCCTCATAGAGGGTCGGCCGGATCAGGTCGTTCATCGCCGCATCCACGATGACGAAAGTCTTGGCAGAGCCCGGCTTCACGAGGATCACCTCGCCCACCAGCACGCCCGCCTCGCCGACCAGCCGGCGGCCCGGCTCGAAGGACAGTTCGCAGCCCAGGCCATCGGTCTCGCGCGCCACGACGGCCATGAAGTCGGCGATCGAGGGCGGCTTCTCGTCGGCGTAAACAATCCCCAGGCCGCCGCCGATATCGAACCGGTCGATCGAATGGCCATCCTGGCGGAGCTGCCCGATCAACTCGCGCACGCGCACGATCGCATCGCGATAGGGCGTGAGCGAGGTGAGCTGCGAGCCGATGTGCATCGCCACACCGACGACGTTCAGGTTCGGCAGCCGACCGGCCAGCGCGAAGGCCTCGCGCGCCAGGTCGATGTCGATGCCGAACTTGTTCTCCTTGCGGCCTGTCGTGATCTTGGCGTGGGTCTTGGCGTCGACGTCGGGGTTCACGCGGATCGTGATGTCGGCCTTGAGGCCGAGCTGTCCCGCCACGGCGTTCAGCGTCTCGAGCTCGGCCGAGCTTTCGACGTTGATCTGGCCGATGCCGGCTTCGAGCGCGGCCATCAGCTCCGACGCCTTCTTGCCGACGCCCGAATAAATGATGCGCCTCGCCGGGATGCCGGCGGCCAGCGCCCGCTTCATCTCGCCCACCGACACGATATCGGCGCCGGCGCCCATCTCGCCGAACAGGCGGATGACGGCCTGGCTGCTGTTGGCCTTCATCGCGTAGGCGACGCTGGCGTTCATGCCCTTGATGCCTTCGGCGAATTCCCTCCAGCCGGCGCGCAGCGCGGCGGCCGAATAGCAGTAGAACGGCGTGCCGACCTGGGCCGCGATGGCGGCCAGCGTAACGCCCTCGGCGCACATCTCGCCGTCCTTGTAGCTGAAGAAGCTCATCGTCAGCGGCCCCCGGTCTTGCCGAGGAAGCGGCGACGCGCGTCGGCGACGGCGCGCACGACGTTCGCGGGCGCGGTGCCGCCCAGGCTCTTGCGGGCGTTGACCGAAGCCTCGACCGTCAGCACGCGATAGACGCTGCGGTCGATCTTCTGCTCGACCGCCTGCATCTCCTCGAGCGACAGCTTGTCGAGGTCGATGCCCTTGTCGGCGGCGATCCCGACCAGGCGCCCGGTCACGTGATGGGCCTGGCGAAACGGCAGGCCGACCTTGCGCACCAGCCAGTCCGCAAGATCGGTCGCCACGGAGTAGTCGGCCGAGGCCACGGCGCGCATGCGCTCCGGGTTGGCCTTGAGGTCGCGGATCATGCCGGTCATCGCCGCGATGCCCAGCTCCAGCGAGTCGGCGGCGTCGAACAGCGGTTCCTTGTCCTCCTGCATGTCCTTGCCGTAGGTCAGCGGCAGGCCCTTCAGGATGGTGCAGAGCGCCACGAAGGCGCCAACGATGCGGCCGACCTTGGCGCGCGTCAGCTCGGCGGCGTCCGGATTGCGCTTCTGCGGCATGATCGAGCTGCCCGTCGTGAAGGCATCCGACAGCGCGATGAACCGGAACGGCGCGGAGCACCAGATCACGATCTCCTCGGAGAGGCGCGACAGGTGAACGGCGGTCGTCGAGGCGGCGGAGATGAACTCGATCACGTAGTCGCGGTCCGAGACGGCATCGAGCGAATTGGCCATCGGCCGCTCGAAGCCCAGAGCCTTCGCGGTCTTGCGTGGATCGATCGGATGCGGCGAGCCGGCCAGCGCCGCGGCACCCAGCGGCGATTCGTTGAGACGCGCCCGGCAGTCGGCAAAACGGCTGCGGTCGCGGCCGAACATCTCGACATAGGCCATCAGGTGATGGCCGAAGGTGATCGGCTGGGCGGTCTGCAGATGAGTGAAGCCCGGCATGATCGTCGCGGAATACTGGTCGGCGCGGTCGATCAGCGCGGCCTGCAGGTCGCGCAGCATCAGCTCGACCTTGTCGATCGTGTCGCGCACCCACAGGCGCACGTCGAGCGCGATCTGGTCGTTGCGCGAGCGCGCGGTGTGCAGCCGACCGC
>LSKJ01000647.1 GCA_001557035.1 Rhodospirillaceae bacterium CCH5-H10
CCAGCACCGCCGCGAGCGCGTGCTTCAGGTAATGGAAGCGGTCGATCATGGCCGACAGCGCGAAGTAGAGGGCGCGCAGGCCCAGCACCGCCATGATGTTCGAGGTGTAGACCACGAACGTGTCGGTGGTGATGGCGAAGATCGCCGGCACCGAGTCCACCGCGAACACCAGGTCCGCGAGGTTGATCACCACCAGCGCGAGGAACAGCGGCGTCGCGGCCAGCGCCATGCGGCCGGTGCGCTCGTCGGCGCGGAAGACGAAGAACCTGTCGCCGTGCAGTTCCTTGGTCACCCGCATGCGCTTCGAGATCCAGCGGATGGCGGCGTTGTTCGCGAGGTCGGGCTCCTGGTCGGTCGTGAAGAACATCTTGATGCCGGTCACGATCAGGAAGGCGGCGAACAGGTAGAGCACCCAGTAGGCCTCGCTCACCAGTGCAGCACCTGCCGCGATCATCAGGCCGCGCAGCACGATCACGCCGATGATGCCCCAGAGCAGCGCGCGATACTGGTACTTCGCCGGGATGGCGAAGAAGGTGAAGATCAGGCTGATGACGAAGATGTTGTCGATCGACAGCGCCTTCTCGATGAAGAAGCCGGTGAAGTACTGCATGCCGAGGTCGGCGCCCTTCTCGACCCAGACCCAGGCGCCGAAGGCCAGCGCGATCGAGATGTAGAAGGCCGAGAGCTTCAGCGATTCGGCGATGCCCATCACCCGGTCCTCCTTGTTCAGGAGGCCGAGGTCGAAGGCGGTGAGCAGCGCCACCAGGCTCACGAAGGCGAGCCAGAACCAGACCGGCGTGCCGAGGAAGGGCTGGACCAGAAACTCGGTCATGCGGGGGCCCGGTGGATGCGGCGGCTCATGGTGCGTCGTCCTCTGCGATGAGACGTCCGACATGGGCACCGGAGGGCGATTGTATAAATAGAATTGACGGGCTATTTTCGATAGTCTCAGACTATCGCCTTGCATGACCACGCTTCGGCAACTCTCCTATCTGGTGGCCCTGGCCGACAGCCGCAGCTTCCGGCGGGCCGCGGACGCCGTGCACATCGCCCAGCCGACGCTGAGCCAGCAGCTCCGCGCGCTGGAGGCGCGGCTGGGCGTCACCCTGGTCGAGCGCAACGAGAGCCCGGTTCAGCTCACGCCGATCGGCCGGGACCTGGTGACGCGCGCCCGCCGCATCCTCCTCGACGTCAAGGATGCCGAGGACATGGTGCGGCGCTCGCGGGCGGGCATCGCCGGCACCATCCGCTTCGGCGTCACGCCGACGCTCGGCCCCTACCTGATGCCGCGCATCGTGGCCTCGCTGCACCGGCGCTTCCCCGACATGCGGCTCTATATCCGCGAGGGCATTCCCGACGAGCAGGCGCGCGAGCTGGCGCGCGGCGAACTCGACATGGTGCTGTCGCCGCTCCCCGTCTCCGGCAGCGACCTGCACATCGAGCCGCTGTTCCGCGAGCCGCTGCACATCGTCTGCCCGCCCGAGCATCCGCTGGGCCGGGCCGCGAAGGTGCGCCGCGGCGATCTGGCGGGCATCGGCTTCCTCAGCCTCGACCGCCGCCACCATGCCCATCGCCAGGCCCGCGAGATCTGCGACGACCTCAAGGCCACGCTGCTGGAGGACTACGAGGGCACGAGCCTCGACAGCCTGCGCCAGATGTGCGGCTCGGGCCTGGGCTTCGCGATCCTGCCGGAACTCTATCTGCGGTCCGAGGTAGGCGGCGCCGACATGGTCACCCGCCTCTCGATGGCCGGCTGGAGCGCCAGCCGCTCCATCGCCGCGGTCTGGCGCGACGGCTCGGCCTACGCCGACAGCTACGCCACCATCGCCGAGACGATCGCGGTGGAGGCGCGGAGCATTCTTGCGGGGCCGGCGCTTTAGCTGCGTGAAGCAAAGGTCCCTCACTGCGTTCGGGATGACAGTGATTGCTGCATCGACGCACTGCGCCAACCCGAGCCCCATTGTCATCCCGAACGCAGTGAGGGACCTTTCCCTTCGCCGATCCTAAATCCCCTCGTTGGGGATCTTGAGGACGACGCCGCAATGCTTGCAGTGGACGGCGTCGAGGTCGTGCACCAGCAGCGCGCAGGAGGGGCACTCGAAGCGGACCTTGTTGGGCCGGAAGATGGCCTGCAGCAGGCGCAGGAAGAGGCCCACGCCCACCACCATGATGATCACGGCGAGCAGCCGGCCGCCGGGCGTCTTCAGGGTGATGTCGCCGAAGCCGGTCGTCGTCAGCGTCGTGATGGTGAAGTAGAGCGCGTCGACGTAGTTCGCGATCTGTGGGTTGATGCTGTGCTGGGTGACGTAGACCACCGACGTCACGATGAAGATGAAGACGCCGAGATTGACCGTGCGCTGGATGATGTCCTCGTTGCGCCGGAACCACGGCGAATCGTGCCGCAGGTCGCGCAGCAGGTGGTAGGAGCGCAGCAGCCGCAGCGCCCGCGCGATGCGCAGGAAGCCGAGATTGTCGATGAAGACCGGCAGCAGCAGCGACAGGATCACGATCAGGTCGGCCACCGACGTGAGGCTGAACAGGTGGCGCAGCGGCCGGCGCTGGACCCACAGCCGGGCGGCGAACTCGACCGACAGCACGACGCCGAGCGCGAGATCGAGCGCGATCATCCAGGGCTGCTGCCCGCCGAACGGCGCCAGCAGGAACACGCCGATGGTGGCGACGTCGAAGGCGACGAGACCGTAACGAAACCGTCGCGCTTCCGGCCCGTCGCCGAAATAGAGATCCCGGAACTTTTCGCGCAGTGTCGTCGTCGCCATGCCCTCAGATATCATGGCCGAGGGTTCGGGGCACGAGGACGGCGGAAACTACTCCGCCGCCCGCGCCAGCGGCATCGCGAGCGTGGGCCGGGCGGTGCTGAAGGAGCGCAGGACCTGGCCGGGTGGCTTCACCTTCACATAGTCCTCGCCGTCGAAGACCTGCACGCCGTTGACCCACACGCCCTTGAGGCCCGGGGCGCTGCGGATCAGGCGGTTGGCGCCGGCCGGGAGGTCGGCGACGCGGCGGGTGCGGCTGACATGGATGGTCGCGGGATCGAACAGCATGAGGTCGGCCCAGGCGCCGACCTCGATGCGACCGCGGTCGACGATGCCGTAGATGTGGGCCGGATCGCCGGTCAGCTTGCGGATGGCGTGCGGCAGGCTGAAGCGGCCGAGTTCGCGGACCCAGCGGCCGAGCAGGTGCATGGCATAGCCCGCGTCGCAGAACAGCGTGAGATGCGCGCCGGCGTCGGACAGGCTGATGAGGTTGCCGTCGTCCGCGATGAGATCACCGACACGCTTCTCGTCGACGTTCAGCAGCCGCACGATGAAGGTCGTCTCGAGATCGTCGGCCAGCCCGATGTCTAGCAGCGCATCCACCGGATCGACGCCGCGCTCGCGCGCGATGTCCTCGATGGTGCGGCCTTCCAGCTGGGCCTGCGTCGGCGAGACGGCCACTTCCATCAGGTGCCAGGTGCCGTTGAAGATGCGGCCGCCCTCGACCGGCGTCGCCAGCGACGTCTTGAACGCCGCGCGAAAGGCGGGATCGACGAACAGCGCGCGATGCTGCGCCTTGTCGCCGGCCTTGGGCCACGGCGCGATGGTCTGCAGCATGTAGGCGTTGAGCAGGCCGAAGTTCATGTTGAGCGGCTGGCACGAGGCCTGGGCATAGACCGCGTGGCCGCGCGTGCGCGCCTCGGCACAGGCGGCGGAGATCCCCGGCGCATGCTCGGGCTTCGTCGGATAGTCGAGCAGCGGGCAGTAGATCACCGGCCGGCCGGAGAGCCGGGCCAGTTCCTCCATGAAGGGAATGGTCGAGCGCTGGCCGCAGGTCGCCATGGTGACGCCGTGGCCGTGCCGCGCCATCACCCGCGCCAGCGCGCGGAACTCGTCGTCGCTGGCCAGGCGCGACGGCACCGGAATGCCGCCATAGCCATTGTGGTTCTCGAAGGTCGAGGAGCCCAGCCCGATCGCGCCGGCCGCCAGCGCCTCGTCGAACAGCGATGACATCTTCGCGAGTTCGTCGGCCGTCGCCTCGCGCTCTGAGCCCGCGTCGCCCATCACGACGGTGCGCAGCGCCGAGTGCGAGCAGAAGGAGGCGACGTTGGGCGTGACGCCGCGCCGGGCGATGAAGTCGAGGTAGCTCGCGAAATCGTCGAACTGCCAGTCGACGCCCTCGCGCAGCGCGTCGAGCGACATCGCCTCGACCTCGGAGAGGTTCTTGAGCAGCGTGTCGCGCGTGGCCGGCGTCGCCGGGGCGATGCCGAAGCCGCAATTGCCGATCACCACCGTCGTGACGCCCAGCGCCGGCGACGGCGAGGCCGTGGAATCCCAGGTGAGCTGCGCGTCGTAGTGGGTGTGGACGTCGATGACGCCGGGCGCCAGCACCAGGCCCGCCGCGTCCACCGTCTCGCGCGCCGGCCCGAGATCGCGGCCGATGGCGGCGATGCGGCCGTCCTTCACCGCGACGTCCGCCTTGCGCAGCGGGTTGCCCAGACCGTCGGCGACGTCGGCATTCGTGACGACCAGATCGAACATGCAATCCTCCCGGAGCGTGCGGCACTTCGAGTGCGTTTGGCCGTCATTCTCCGCGAGAAGCGTGACGTTGTACCGCCTCAATTCACGGCATTTCCGCGTCGTGGATGGGTGGGTATCGAACCGATGGCGGAACGACGCCCGGGTCCAGACGTTGGGGTCCGCAATTTCGCGACCCCGGACTTCGGTCCCGAACGAGGATCATGGACCCCTATATCGTGATGCTCGCCGGCTTCGGCGCGATCGTGCTTTTGACAGCATGGCTTCCCATGGTGCTGAAGGAGCTGCCGCTTTCGCTGCCGATCTTCTGTGTCGCGGGCGGCGCCCTTCTGGCCGGCTTCTTCGACCAGGCGCAGGCCCCCTCGCCCCAGACCCATCTCAAGCTGACGGAAAGGCTGACGGAAGCCGTTGTCATCGTGGCGCTGATGGGTGCCGGGCTAAAACTCGACCGGCCGCTGGCGTGGGCGACCGCCGGCCTGACTTGGCGGCTGCTGGGAATTGCCATGCCGCTCACCATCGTCGCCATCGCCCTGCTGGCGCACGGGCTGCTGGGCGTCGGGCTGGCCGCGGCGCTCCTGCTGGGCGCTGCGCTCTCGCCCACCGATCCCGTGCTGGCCAGCGACGTGCAGGTCGGCCCGCCGGGCCAGGGCGGCGAAGACGAGGTGCGCTTCACCCTGACGTCCGAAGCCGGACTGAACGACGGGCTCGCATTTCCTTTCGTCTATCTTGCCATCCTGCTCGCGACGGCGAGCCCGGCCGACGCGTCCTGGCTGGACTGGGTGACGCTCGACCTGGGCTGGCGGCTGGCGGCGGGGATCGCCGTCGGGGTCGCCGTCGGCCGCGGCCTCGGCTGGCTGACCTTCCGTCTCCCCAACCGCTCCAAGCTCTCGCGCACCGGCGACGGGTTCGTGGCGCTGGGCATCACCGCGATCGCCTACAGCCTCGCCGAGATGGCGCACGGCTACGGGTTCCTGGCGGTCTTCGTGTCGGCCGTCGCCTTCCGCGGCTTCGAACGGCGGCATCACTACCACGAGAAGCTGCACGACTTCGTCGAGCAGATCGAACGCCTGCTGATGATGATGCTTCTCGTGCTGTTCGGCGGCGCGCTGGCGGAGGGCGGCCTGTTGCGCAACACCGACTGGGCGATGGTCGGGTTCGCCGCGCTCACGCTGCTGGTCGTGAGGCCGCTGGTCGCCTGGATCAGCCTGCTCGGCCGCAAGGAGCCGACACCGGAACGGGCGATCATCGCCTTCTTCGGCATTCGCGGCATCGGGTCCGTCTATTACATCGCCTTTGCCCTGGGCCGGGCGCCGTTCGAGGGAGCGGACCTGCTGTGGAACGCCGTATCTCTGGTGATCCTCATCTCGATCACCTTGCACGGCACGACCGTCACGCCGGTCATGCGGTTCATCGACAAGCGCCGCGGGCGCTGACGCCGGAATTCAGCCTGACGGAACTTGCATGCCGCAGGACCGTTGTGCGTGCGGCATCGGCCGGACCGCGGAGGCCTTATCCCGCGCCTGACGGTGGAGGACGGCATGAATTTCAGAGCCCTGGCGGGCAGCGTCGCCTCCCTCGCGGTATTGATTGCTGGACCGGCCCTCGGCCAGGGCACATTCGGCCTCACGATCGAAAACTGTTCCGATTACGTCGCCCGGGCGATGAGCCAGGTCCAGATGGCAACCGGCTGCAGCGTTTCGGGACCAGCCTGGAGCGCCGAGCCGGCCGACCATGCCGCCTGGTGCAAGCGTGCCTCCGCGCGCGAGCGCGGCCGCGAGGACGACGCGCGCCGCAAAGCCTTGACCATGTGCCGGGGAGATTTCGGCACCGTACAGATAAAGAGCTGCAACGAGTACGTGGCCCGGTCGCGCACACAGCTGGAGCTTGCCCAGGCGCTTTCATCGAGCTGCACCTTCGACGGGATGCGGTGGAGTTCGAACATCGTCCAGCACATGCACTGGTGCAACCGCACACCCGTCGACCGGCACGCCATCGAAGACGCCGCCCGCCGCAGGGAACTGGCCTCCTGCGGCGCCCGGCCGAACTAGATGCGGGCGCCACGATGACGATGAAGACCCAAGATCGATCGTGCGCCGGATGAGCCCGTAGAAGTACCTGCGGGCCCGCCTGTCATGCCGAATTACAGCTGCTGGAACTTTTCGCGCAATCGCCTCGTTGCCATGCCTCCCGATATCATGGCTTCGCGTCGGGGCACCGGGCCGCGTTTGCCGATGGCGGGCCCGTCGTCACCAAAACGACTGCCAGATGCGCTACGATGGGCCCATGAGAGACAATGAAAGTCCGGACCCGCCAAACCTGTTCTGGCGGCGGGAGACGGCAACACGGGCCGGGCTGATCGTCGATGCGAGCGACTATTTCGAGGCCGGGCGCAAGGCGATGCTGAAGGCGCGGCGGCGCATCATGCTGATCGGCTGGGACTTCGACGCGCGCATCGAGCTCTCCGACGAGCGCCTGCCGGGCGAGCCCCGCACCCTGGGCGATTTCGTGCTGTGGCTGGTGAAGCGCAATCCCGAGCTGGAAGTCTTCCTGCTGCGCTGGAACATCGGCGCGCTGCGCGCGCTGTTCCGCGGCACCACCATCTTCACGCTGATGCGCTGGATGGCCCATCCACGCATCCACACGCGGCTCGACGGCGCCTCGACGCTGGGCGCCTCGCACCATCACAAGATCGTCGTGATCGACGATTGCCTGGCCTTCTGCGGCGGCATCGACATGACCAGCAACCGCTGGGACACGCCGGAGCATCGCGACGGCGACCCTCGACGGGTCGGCCCGGATGGCGGCCCCTACGCACCCTGGCACGACGCGACCACGATCCTCGAGGGGCCGGTGGCGCAGGCGCTGGGCGAACTGTCGCGCAAGCGCTGGGAGACGGCCGGCGGCCACGCGCTGGAACCGGTCGAGTGCGGCACCGACTGCTGGCCCGAGGGCGTCGAGGCCCAGTTCCGCGACGTCTCGATCTCGATCTCCCGGTCGCGCCCCGAGGGAGACGATGGCGGCCCGCCGGTGCGCGAGATCGAGGCGACGTATCTCGCGCTGATCGCCCGCGCCCGCAAATACATCTACGCCGAGAGCCAGTATTTCGCGTCGCGCCGCATCGCCGAGGCGATCGCCCACCGGCTGGAGGAGGCCGACGGGCCCGAGATCGTGCTCGTCAATCCGTTCAAGTCGCAGGGCTGGCTGGAGCCTGTGGCAATGGATACCGCGCGCGCCCGCCTCTACGCGGCGCTGGAGCATCTCGATTGCCACGCGCGGTTCCGCATCTATCACCCGTTCACGCAGGCCGGCGAGCCGATCTACGTGCACGCCAAGATGATGATCGTCGACGACGAGGTGCTGCATGTCGGCTCGTCCAACATGAACAACCGCTCGATGCGCCTCGACACCGAATGCGACGTCACTCTCGACGCGGGCCTGCCCGGCAACGAGAGCGCCGCGCCGACGATCCGCGCGCTGCGCGACCGGCTGCTGGCCGAACATCTCGGCGTGACCGCCGGGACGGTGGCGGCGGCGGTCGACGGCAAGGGCTCGCTGATCGCGGCCATCGAGGCGCTGCGCGGCGAGGGCCGGTCGCTGCGCCCCTACGTGATCCTCGACCTGCACGAGGTCGAAACCTGGCTGGCCGACAACCAGGTGCTCGATCCCGAGGGACCGGGCGAGATCTTCGAGGCGACGTCCAAGGGCGGCCTGCTGCGCGGCCTGCGCCGCCGCCTCCACACCCACGCCGACCGCATGCGCCACCGCCTGCACAGGCACCGCGCGCGCACCTAATAGGGTGACGAAAGGTCTCTGGCTCACCCTCCGGCCGGAGCGGCAGGGAGTGGCCCTGCAGTCTTTCCGGACATGACCGAATCACCAATCCCAACCTCACCCTGAGGAGCATCGCGCAGCGATGCGTCTCGAAGGGTGGGAACGCGCA
>LSKJ01000065.1 GCA_001557035.1 Rhodospirillaceae bacterium CCH5-H10
GCCACTCCAGTGGCGCAATCATGATCATGAGCGCCACTGGAGTGGCGCGCTCCATTGATCAGACGTACCCAGGTCCCTCGATCACCGGATGCGCGATCAGGAACTGCTCGTCGATCTCGACGCCGATGCCGGGCTTGTCGAGCGGGCGGACGTTGCCGTCCTTGCCGATCTCCCACGGCGCGCTGCCCAGCTCGTCGCGGAACTTGTTGGCCACCGAGAGGTCGGCCTCGAAGTAGCCGCCATTGTCGATCGACGCCAGGAAGTGGATCGACACGGCGTGATTGAGGCCGGTCATCGAGCTGTGCGGATGGATCGGCAGCTTCCACATCGAGGCGGCGGCGGCGATGCGCTGCACCTCGGTGATGCCGCCGCTCTTCGACAGGTCGGGCTGCAGGATCGAGATGTTGCCGTCCTCGATCAGCCGGTGAAACTCGAAGCGCGTGTAGTGGTTCTCGCCGGCGGCGAGCGGCGTGACGCCCCAGCCCTTGGCCATCGCATAGGAGCGATGGTCGTGCGCCGGGAACGGCTCCTCCAGCCAGGCGATGCCCAGCTCGTCCATCGCCGGCATCACGCGCCGAACATCCTCGACCGTGTAGCCGGTGTTGGCGTCGGTCAGCAGCACCATGTCGTCGCCGAAGCGCTTGCGCACCGCGGTCATGCGGGCGATGTCGTTCTTGACGCTGTCGCCGACGCGCAGCTTCAGCGCCTTGTAGCCCGCCGCGACCATCGGCCCGGCCTCGTCGGCCAGAGACTCCGGCGCCTGGTAGCCCAGCGAAATGCCGCCGGCATAGGCCGGCACCGGCCTGTTGGAGCCGCCCAGCAGCTTGTAGAGCGGCCAGCCCACGGCCTTGCCCTTGATGTCCCACAGGGCCTGGTCGAGGCCGCTCATCGCCATGGCGGTGGCGGCGCCCATGCCGTGGCTGCCCAGCTGGAACTTGTAGATCTTCGCCCAGATGCCGACCGTGTCCGTCGCATCCATGCCGACCACGAAGCCCTTCAGGGTCGTGTTGATCAGGTGACCGATGCTCCCCGGCGAGCGCGCATGGTGGCTCTCGCCCCAGCCCACGATGCCGTCCTCGGTCGTCACCTTGACCATCACGCAGTCGCGCTTGGTCATGGTGCCGATGCCGAGCGACACCTGCAGCTCCTTCGGTACGCGATAGCTGGTCGGATAGGCCTTTACGTCGACGATTTTCATGGATGTCCTCCCCGCTGGGGGCGCGCCACTCCAGTGGCGCGTCTTCGCTTGCTGAAACACATGACGCGCCACTGGAGTGGCGCGCCCCCAGCTAAGCCACCTTGTACTTCTTCAACACCTCGCGATCGATCTCGATGCCGAGGCCCGGTCCGGTCGGAACCGTCACGATGCCTTTCTTCTGCTCGATCGGCGCCTGCGCCAGGTGATCGCGCAGAGGATTGGGCGTCTGCTCGAACTCGAGCATCGGCGGCATCGGGCGGAAAGCCGGCGGCTGGTCCGGCAGGGCCGCGAGGAACTGCACCGTCGCGGCGAGGCCGATCGCCGAGCCCCAGGCATGCGGCACGCATTCGACACCGAACGCGGAGGCGAGCGTCGCGATCTTGCGGCATTCCGAGAAGCCGCCCGCCGCGCAGAGATCGGGCTGCACGATATCCATCGCCTTGCGCGCAATGACGTCGCGGAAGCCCCAGCGGGTGAAATCGTTCTCGCCGCCGGCCACCGCCATGTCGAGGGCGCGCGTGACCTCGATGTAGCCGTCATGGTCCTCGGGGCTGATCGGCTCCTCGAACCAGAGGATGTCGTGCTCCTCCAGCATGCGGCCGAGCTTGATGGCATTCGGTACCGAGAAGCAGTGGTTGGCATCGACGGCGAGCTTCACGTTCGGGCCGATCGCCTCGCGTACCGCGGCGACACGCTTGGTGTCGAGCTTGAGGTCGCCCAGCCCGATCTTCATCTTGATGGCCTGGAAGCCGGCGTGCTTGAACTCCAGCGCCTCCTCGACCGCCTCCTCGATCAACCTGTTCATGTCGATGAAGTAGAGGCCGGTCGCGTAGGCGATCACCTCGCTGCGATAGGCGCCGCCGATCAGCTTGTGGACCGGCTTGTTCACGGCGCGGCCCATGATGTCCCACAGCGCGATGTCGATGCCGGAGATGGCCGAGATCGCCATGCCGGTCGTGCCGTAGTCCTTGATCCTGTTGTAGAGGTCTTCCCAGATCGCCTCGACGTCGAACGGATCCTTGCCGATCACCCGCGCCTTATACTGTGTTTCGATGAAGGTCTTGGCGACGGCGGCGGGCCCGTAGCACTCGCCCCATCCGGTGATGCCCTCGTCGGTCGTGATCTCGACCAAGCAGGTCGAGCGCGTCCCATAGACCCAGCCGCGCGCCGACACGAACGGCTTCTCGACCTTGCAGCTCAGGATGTGGCAGACGACGTCCGTCACCTTCATCGTTTCCTCCAAGTTTATTTGTTAGCCGACTGTTATCAGCAAATTGCCGAGCTTGTCCTGCCGGACCTTGTCGCCCGGCTCGACGACCGTCGTGCAGTCGAGCTGTTCGAGGATCGCCGGGCCTTCGAGCGTGGCGTCGAGCGGCAGCTTCTCGCGGGCATAGACCGGCGTCTCGTGCCAGCCGTCGCTGAACCAGACACGCCGCGTGCCGAGCTTCGCGGCATCAAGCGTCGCCGCGCGCTCGGTCGCAGCGAGTGCGCCGAGGGAAATTTCCGGTCGCACACCGATCACCGCCGTGTGCAAGTTGACGAGAACCGGCGGGATCTCCGCCAGCTCGATGCCGAAACGCCGCCAATAGGCGGCGGCAAAGGCCTTGTGCAGGCCCGCGACGCCGATATCGGCGCTGTCGACGCCGACCGACAGGATGTGGCTCTGCCCCTGGAACTGCATGTCGGCCGACAGGACGCGGCGCAGCTCGCTTACCGGCACGCCCTCGCGCCCGATCGTAGCCTCGCCCTCGGCCGCCTGCTCGGCATAGATGCGCGCCACCGTGGCGTCGTCGACGGCGGACAGCGGCTTGTTCACCGTGCGCACATAGTCGTGGCGCAGGTCGGCCACGACACAGCCCAGCGCGTTGGTGATGCCGGGTCGCGCCGGCACCAGCACGGTCGGGATGCCGAGTTCGCGTGCCAGCGCCGTCGCATGCAACGGACCCGCGCCACCGAAGGCGAACAGCGCGAAGTCGCGCGGATCGTGGCCGCGCGACAGCGACACGAGGCGCACGGCGCCGGCCATGCGGTCATTGGCGATGCGCAGCACGGCGGCGGCGGCGGCCTCGGCATCGAGGCCCAGTCGCTGGCCGACCTTCTCCCGCATGAGGCCGCGCACATGGTCGAGCGTCACCGGATGGTCGACGCCCAGAAGCTTGTCGGGGTTGAGCCGGCCCAGGATCAGGTTGGCATCGGTGATGGTGGGCTCGGCGCCACCGCGGCCGTAGCAGATCGGACCGGGCCGCGCGCCGGCGCTCTCGGGCCCGACGCGCAGCATGCCGGCGGCATCGACCGAGGCGATGGAGCCGCCGCCCGCGCCGATCGTATGCACGTCGACCATCGGCACATGGATCGGCATCGCATATTCGAGTTCGAGCTCGCCCGAGACCTGCGGCACGGCATTCTCGATCAGGCCGACATCGGTCGAGGTGCCGCCCATGTCGTAGGTGATCAGGTTGGGATGGCCCGAGGCGCGGCCGGTATAGGCCGCCGCCATCACGCCCGAGGCCGGGCCGGACATCACCGTGTTCACCGCGGCCTCGGCAATGAGCTGCGAGGAGATGGTGCCGCCATTGCCCTGCATCACCAGCAGGTCGCGGTCGAAGCCCTTGGCCTTCAGCTCGCTGCGCAGCCGCGACAGGTAGCGGTCGAGCACCGGTTGCACCGAGGCGTTCACCGCTGCCGTGACGCCGCGCTCGTACTCGCGGTACTCCGACAAGATCACGTGGCCGGCCGTGACATAGTCGTTGGGCCACAGCCCGCGCACGATCTCCGCGGCGCAGCGCTCGTGCACCGGGTTGATGTAGCTGTGCAGGAAATGGATGACGACGGCCTCGCAGCCCATCGCCAGCAGTTTTCGCGCGGCGTCGGCAACCGCGGCCTCGTCGAGCGCGGTCAGCACCTTGCCGTCGGCATCCATGCGCTCGGGCACTTCGAGTCGGACCTCGCGGTCGATCATCGGCGTGAAGGTGCCGCGCAGGCCATAAGGCTGCGGCCGCGTGCGGCGGCCCAGCTCCAGCACGTCGCGGAAGCCCTTGGTGGTGATCAGCCCGACCTTGGCGATCTTGCGTTCGAGCAATGCGTTCGTGGTGGTGGTCGTGCCGTGCACGACCGCCTGCAGCAGCGCCGGATCGAGGCCGGCCGCCGCCAGAGCCGCCATGAAGCCGATCGCCTGGTTGTCGACGGTGGTCGGCACCTTGGCGAGCCTGACTTCGTTCGAGCCGGGATCGATCGCGAGCAGGTCGGTGAAGGTGCCGCCGACATCGATGCCAACGGTGAAAGTCGATTTGGGCGCCATGGGTTCAGACCGAAAGATATTGTTCGCGAAGGGAATCGTTGGCGGCCAGCTCGGCCATCGATCCGCCGAAGCGGATCTGGCCTTTCTCGATGATGTAGGCGCGGTCGGCGACGCCCAGGGCGAAGTGCAGGTTCTGCTCGCACAGGATGACCGAGACGCCCTCGCCTTTCAGCGCGCGGATCGAGTTGGCCATCTCCTCGACGATGATCGGCGCCAACCCCTCGGACGGTTCGTCGAGCAGCACGCAGCTCGGATTGCCCATCAGCGTGCGCGCGATGGTGAGCATCTGCTGCTCGCCGCCCGACATGCGCCCGCCTGGCCGCTCGCGCATGCGGGCAAGATTGGGAAACAGCTTGAACAGCTTCTCTTCCGTCCAGACCGGCACGCCGTCGCGCGCCGCCTGCCGGCCGACCTCGAGATTCTCCATCACCGACAGTTCGGTGAAGATGCGCCGCTCCTCCGGCACGTAGCCGAGGCCGAGACGCGCAATACGATGTGGCGGCAGGCGCTCGATGCGCTGACCGGCGAAGCTCACCTCGCCGCGGGCCGGCGGCACCAGGCCCATGATCGCCTTCATCGCCGTCGACTTGCCTGCACCGTTGCGGCCCAGCAGCGCCACGACCTCGCCGGCGCGCGCCTCTAGCGAGATGCCGTGCAGGATATGGGCGCGGCCGTAGAAGGCGTGCAGGTCCTTCACCAGGAGCATCGCGGGGGGCATCAGTGCGCGCTCCCGAGATAGACCGCGCGCACGTCGGGGTTGGCGCGGACCTCCTGCGGCGTGCCGCCGGCGATCAGCACGCCCCGGTCGAGCACGATGATGCGGTCGGCCTGGCTGAACACGACGTCCATGTCGTGCTCGGTAAACAGCACGGCGATGTTGCGCGCCCGCGCCAGCCGCGCCGTCAGCTCCATCAGCGCGACTCTCTCCTTGGGCGCCATGCCGGCGGTCGGCTCGTCCATCAGCAGCAGGCGCGGTTCGTTGGCCAGTGCGATGGCGAGTTCCACGCGCTTCAGGTCGCCATAGGCCAGCACACCGCAGGTCCGCTCCGCCTGGTCGAGCATGCCGACCTGGTCGAGCAGCGCATCGGCCTCGGATCGGAAGGCGGCGCCAAAGCGCGACAGCAGCGAGCGCAGGCGGCCGGCATGGGAGTAGAGCGCCATCTGCACGTTCTCGCGGACGCTGAGCGACGCGAAAGTCGCCGTGATCTGGAAGGTGCGGCCGACGCCCAGTCGCCAGATGGCGCGCGGACGCAGGCCCACGATGTCGCGGCCTTCGAGGCGCACGATGCCGGAGTCGGGCGCGAGCTGGCCGTTCAGCATGTTGAAGCAGGTGCTCTTGCCCGCGCCGTTCGGCCCGATCAGCGCCAGCATCTCGCCCGCCGAGACGGCGAAGGAAACGTCGGCCACGGCCTGGACGCCGCCGAACGCCTTGTGCAGCCCGTCGACCTGGAGGACCGGATGGCTCATGCCCGCTGCTCCCGCCAGCGCGCGACGAGCGCCTTCAGGCCGCCGACGAGTCCCTGCGGGAAGAGCAGCACGATCAGCAGGATCACGCCGCCCATGACGGCCCGCCAGAACTCGGTGTTGCGGGCGACCGCGTCGCGCAGCCAGGTGAAGATTGCCGCGCCGACGACCGGCCCGGTCAGCGTCTCGACGCCGCCCAGCAGGACCATGATCAATCCATCGGTCGACTGCGCGATCGAGATGCTCGACGGCGAGATGCTGCCCTTGGAGAAGGCGTAGACCGCGCCCGCGAGGCCGGCCAGCGCGCCAACCAGCACGAAGGCCGCCCACTGGAAGCCGCGCAGGTCGATGCCGATCGCTTCGGCCCGCAATGGCGAATCGCGGCCGGCACGCAGGGCGTAGCCGAACGGCGAGAACAGCACGCGCCACAGGAACACGATGCCGGCGCCGCACAGGACGAGCGCGAGATAGTAGTAGGCGGTCTTGTCGGCGAGCCACGCCGCAGGCCAGACACCGAACACGCCGTTGCTGCCGCCGGTCACGGAATCCCACTGGAAGACGATCGACCAGCTGATCTGCGCAAAAGCGAGCGTCAGCATGGCGAGATAGACGCCCGAGAGACGCACGCAGAACCAGCCATAGACGATGGCGAAGGCGCCGGCGACCAGCGGCGCCAGCAGCAGCGCTGCTTCCATCGGCAGGCCGAAGCGCTTCAGGAGCAGCCCCGCCGCATAAGCGCCGATGCCGAAATAGGCGGCGTGGCCGAACGAGACCATGCCGGCCGGCCCCATGATGAAGTGCAGCGAAACCGAGAACAGCGCGAAGCAGACGATGTCGGTCAGCAGGATCGTGGCGTAACGGTCGGCGACCAGCGGCACGATGGCCAGCAGCGCCAGCCAGACCAGCGCGAAGGTCCAGGACGGGACCTGCAGCGGCGGCGCCGGCTCCGACGCGGCACGCTGCGCGGCCTGCGGCTTGCCGAGCAATCCGTAGGGCCGCACGACCAGCACCAGCGCCATGATCAGGAATTCGACCACCAAGGTGAGTTTGGAGAAGGAAATCTCGAAGCCGAACCAGGTGACCGTGCCGATGCCGATGCAGAAGGCCTTGGCGACGCCGATGATGATGGCCGCGAGGAAGGCGCCGCCGATGCTGCCCAGCCCGCCCACCACCGTGACCACGAAGGCGTCGGCGATGATGGCGAGGTCGAGTTCGAGATTGGCCGGCTCGCGCGGGATCTGCAGTGCGCCGCCAAGGCCCGCGAGCACCGAGCCCACGAAGAAGACCGAGGTAAAGAGCTTGGCCTGATCGACGCCCAGCGCGCCGACCATCTCGCGATCCTGCGTCGCTGCCCGCACCAGCGCGCCCCAGCGCGTGCGCGTCAGCAGCAACCAGATCAGCCCCAGCACGACCGGTCCGATGGCAATGAGCAGCAGGTCGTAGGCAGGGATGCGGCGGCCCATGATCTCGACCGCCATCGTGAGACCGGGTGCGCGCGGCCCGACCAGGTCCTCGGCGCCCCAGGTGAAGAGCGCGATGTCCTTGATCACCAGCACGATCGCGAAGGTCGCCAGCAACTGGAACAGCTCCGGCGCGCGGTAGATGCGCCGGAGCACCAGCACCTCGATCAGGACACCGACCAGCCCGACGGCCAGCGCCGACAGCGCAACGGCGCCCCAGAAGCCCAGCGGCGTGCGGCCGAAGAACTCGATCAGCGAATAGGCGCCGTAGAGCCCCAGCATGTAGAGCGAACCGTGCGCGAAGTTCACGATCCGCGTGACGCCGAAGATCAGCGACAGGCCGGCCGAGACCAGGAACAGCGACGCGGCCGCGGCCAGCCCGTTCAGGAGCTGGATGACGAAGGAAGCGAGGGTCATGGGGAGAAGTCGCCACTCTCCACTCCCTCCCCCGTCCTACGGGGGAGGGCTGGGGAGGGGGAAAGCAACGCGAAGGAAGAATCGGAAATCATACCGATGGCTCTCCCCCTCCGGCCCTTCGGGCCACCTCCCCCGTATGACGGGGGAGGAAATGAGAAGAGGGAGACCTGCAACCGGGCGATCAGTTCTTCGGCCGCATCTTCTGGACGTCGGCGTCGCTCGGCAGGGCGTCCTTGCCGTCGACGAAGCGCCAGTTCTTCATGTAGCCCTTGCCGTCCTTCACGCCGATCTGGCCGACATAGGCGCCCATCGTCGACTGATGGTCGATCGGCCGGTACTCGACCATGCCGAACGGCGTCATCAGCGTGAGGCCCTTCATGGCCGCGACCAGCTTCTCCTGGTCGAGCGAGCCCGCCTTCTTGATGGCTTCGGCGGCCGACATCACGGTCGCGTAGCCCACGACCGAGCCGAGACGCGGATAGTCCTTGAACTTCGCCTGGTAGGCGTTGAGGAACTTGGTGTGCTCGGGCGTCTTGAGTTCGCTCCACGGATAGCCAGTGACGTACCAGCCGTCGGGCGACTCCTCCTTCAGCGGGTCGAGATATTCCGGCTCGCCGGCCAGCAGGTTGAACACCTCGACGCCCTTGAACAGGCCGCGGGTCTGGCCTTCGCGCACGAACTTCGCGAGGTCGGGACCGAACAGCGAGGAGAAGATCGCATCGGGCTTGGCGTCGGCCAGCGCCTGCGCGACCGCACCGGCGTCGATCTTGCCGAGCGGCGGCGCCTGCTCGGCGACGAACTCGACGTCGGGCTGCTTCTCCTTCAGCAGCTTCTTGAAGGCGGCCGTCGCCGACTGCCCATACTCGTAGTTCGGATAGACGATCGCCCAGCGCTTCTTCTTGAGCTTGACCGCGTCGGGAATGAGCATCGCCGTCTGCATGTAGGTCGAGGTGCGCAGGCGGAACGTGTAGGCGTTGCCCTGGTCCCAGACGATCTTGTCGGTCAGCGGCTCGGCGGCGATGAACAGCACCTTGCGCTGCTTGGCGAAGTCGGCGACGGCGAGGCCGACGTTCGAGGGGAAGGTGCCGATCAGGAACGCCGCGCCCTCGCGGCTCAGCAGCTCCTCGGCGACGCGCACTGCATCGCCCGGATTGCCGTTGTCGTCGCGGCTCACGACCTCGATCTTGCGGCCGAGCACGCCGCCCGCCGCATTCACTTCCTCGACCGCCAGCTCGATGCCCTTCTTGTAGGGTTCGAGGAAGGCCGGGAAGACCTTGTAGCTGTTGAGTTCGCCGATCTTGATCGGCGCCTGCGCGGCGGCCGGTCCGACGAGCGCCAGTGCGACGAGCGCGGCCGTGCCGGCGAGCAGGCGATTGCGGGTCAGCATGAGATCCCCCTCTTCGTTAAGTGAAACACTCCCTGTGAACCGACCCTAGCGAGGCCGGCCCCCACCTCACAAGCGCTCAGTCGGCAAAGCTCGACCGCGCCTGTATTCCCCAATGACCGTCCTGCCGGGTCACGATGTAGATCGTCTCGAAAACGCTCAGCAGCGAATTGTCGGCGCGCCAGCGACTGAACTTCACCTTGAGATGGACCTTGTCGCGGCCGACATGGATCGGCGTGCGCTCGTCCCACGTGCTGTGATGCCAGCCGTCGCCGGCCCGGGCGACGAAATCGCCGAGCTTGTAGTCGCCGTGGTCGGGCCAGACGACGACCTTGCCGCCGGCCAGCCGCACATGCGGGAAATTGCAGGCATTGTTGACGGCCGGCTCGTCGCCGCGATTGAGACCGTCGATATAGTCGTCCATCACCTTCATCGCGGCAGCCAATGCGTCTTCGTTCATCGCTGCCCGTCCCCCAGCTTGATCTCGGCCGGCGTCAGCCCGCCCACTCTCGCATGGGGGCGGCCGCCGATCGAGGCGGCGACGATGAACACGATCTCGTCCGGCTTCGGCCCGTCGGGCACGCAGAACTCGATGGCGTCGAAATGGCTGCGCACATAGGCCGCCGTCACGTGATGCAGCGGAATGTCGATGCGCGCGCCCGCCGACGCGACCTTCACGGTCGAGGGCACGATCGACTTGGCGCCGCCCATGGCGTGGCGGATGCCGAAGCCGCTCGGCTGGTGCCAAAGGGCTGCATGTTCCAGCTCGCCGTTCAGCCCGACGATGGCGCCCTTGCCGTAGGCTTCAAGCTCCGAGCCCCGGGCGCCCAGGATCTTCATCACCCGCTCGGTGAGATCGACCGCCAGCGGCTCCAGCGCCTTCATCATCGGCTGGATGTCGGCCACGTGCCGGCCGGCATAGGGGTTGGCGATGACGCCACCGACCACGGCCTTGGTCACCGGCCGCACCAGCGCCGGCCCGCCGTCGTGCAGCGTCTCCTCGACCGTCGCCACGTATTTCCGCACCTTCACCAGATCGCTCATCCCGCCTCCGACAGAGCAAGCGGCGTGCCGCCCGTTTCGAGTCTCCACTGTCCTTGAACCGACAGCGCCGCGCTGTCGATCAGCCCGCACAGCCGCAGCCGCCGCGCTTCCGCGAGTCCGCGGTCGAGCGCCGTGTCGACGATCTCCAGTGGTAGCGCGCCGACCGCGACCGTCACCAGCCGCTCGCCGAGATCGCTGTCGGGATCGAGCGAATGGGCCGGCCGGCGTTCGATCGCCGGATGATCGGCAATCACCGCATTGGCGATCATCGTCGCCGCGGCATCCGCCGCCGCCGCCGTCGCGGCCAGCACGGTCACGCTGTCGGCGATACCCAGGGAGAAGGACCGCCCACCCCAGCCCGAGGTCGCGATCCCGCGCACCGGCCGCTCATGCGTCACCAGCGCCACGCCGTCGAGCGCCTGCGCGAAGATACCGGCACGCAGCGACTGGCCCGGCGCCAGATGGATCGCGATGTCGCCGCCGTCGTTCACATAGGCCTTGGCGAGCGTGCGGCCGCGGGCCATCGCCTGCAGCATCTCGTCGGCGACGGCGCCCGCGACGGCGGCCATCGGCGTGATGAAGGCCGCGCGGTGCGGCCACACGGCTTCGGCCATGCGGCGCGCCACGGGCCCCTGCAGCAGCGGATAGGCTTCTCCGACGGGCCGGCGCAGCACCGCAAGCTCGCCGACCAGCGTCGTCAGGATATCGCCGAAGCGGTCGATCGCCTGCGCATAGGCGCGCTCAATCTCATCGGCCGCGCCAAACGCCTCGATTACAAGGTCGATCGGACCGTGCTGCAGGTGCAGCCGTCCGTCGCCGAGGCGGGCGGCGACGGCGCTCATTCGATTCGCACCTTGTGGTGCGCCAGCACGTCTTCCAGCGTCACGGCGCGCGAGGCATAGCCGCCCAGTGCCGCATAGTCGTCAGCGCGCAGGGTGAATTCGATCGGCGCCACCAGCGCCGGGGTCGGCACGTAGCCGAACGAATTCTTGGGCATGCGCGCCACGTCGACCATCAGGGTGATGCCGCCGCCCGGCCAGACGAAGGCCGGCGCGCCGCCCAGCGTGACCTTGGTCAGCGTGTCGCGCACCGAGCGCGTCAATCGCACCGGGTTCTCGGTGACTCCCGCGCGCAGCGAACCGCCGGCACCGGCCATGAACAGCACGGTGCAGAGCGCCGGCTCGCAATTCTCGGCGATCCGGTCGACGACATGGCGCACCGGCGCCGGCATCTCGGCCGGCCGCGGCTTCAATTCAGTGTCGAGCGTGAACCAGGCCGAATGCTCGCCGGTCGTCGACACCATCAGCAGCTTCAGGCCGGGCCAGGCCTGCTTGGGGTCGATCTTCTCGATGATCTCCAGCGGGTCGCTGACGTTGGTGCCGCCCCAACCCAGCCCCGGTTCGGCGACCTGGAAGTAGCGGCCCGGTGTCGAACGGCGACCGCGCACACGAATACCCGCCGGCTTCATGTCGAGGAAGGCGCCGCCCTGATGCTCGCTCAGGACGCCGGTGATGTGGTCGTCGACCACGATCACCTCGTCGACATGGTCCTTCCACTGCGGCGCGAACATGCCGATGGCGGCCGAGCCGCAGCCCACGCGCATGCGTTCCTCGAGCACGCCGTTCACGACCGGCGGCCGGTCGGCCTGCACGATGACGGTCGAGCCGCCATCGATGGTGAGCTCGACGGGATCGCGATTGCACAGCGCCAGCAGCGCGTCGCAGGTGACGACACCCTCCTTCTTGCTGCCGCCGGTGAGATGATGCACGCCGCCCAGGGACAGCATCTGCGAGCCGTACTCGGCCGTGGTGACATGGCCGACCGCCTCGCCCTTCACGCGCACCGCCGCCTGCTCAGGCCCGAGATAGCGGTCGGTGTCGATCTTCACCTTGACGCCGCAGTAGCTGAAGATGCCTTCGGTCACGACCGTGACCATGTCGACGCCGTCATGCTTCGACGAGACGATGAACGGCGCGGGCTTGTAGTCGGGATAGGTCGTGGTGGCGCCGATGCCGGTGACGAACGCGCCCTCGCCCTTGCCCAGTTCGCCGCGCCACGCCTCGCTGCCCTCGGCGAAGGCGACGCGGGCCAGATCGGGCTTGGCCAAAAGAACCAGCGGGTCGACCCGCACCAGCGCGCCGTTCTCGTTGGCGTAGCGATCGCAGGCGCCGGCGCGGCCGGGCCGGATACGGCACAGGACGGGACAGGCGTCGCAGCGCACGATCCCGGCGCTGCGTTCGGCCTCCGAGAGCGAGATGTCGTCGCTCATCTCTTTTCTCCTTTTCCTCCCCCGTCATACGGGGGAGGTGGCCGAAGGCCGGAGGGGGAAGGCGACCGGTGGCTCTCCCCCTCCGCCCCCTTCGGGGGCACCTCCCCCGTGTGACGAGGGAGGTGAGAGTTAGCGACGATGGCCTCGCGCAGGCGGTGCGGCAACAGCGGGACGCGGTGGACGCGGACGCCTGTGGCGTGATGGACGGCGCCGAGGATCGCGGGCGCCGTCGGCACCAGAGCCGGCTCGCCGATTCCCTTGGCGCCGGATGGGCCCAGCGGTTCGCGATCCTCGATCAGGATGCACTCGATCTGAGGGACATCGCCGACGGTCGGGATCAGATAGTCGTGCAGGTTCTCGGTGCGGCCAGGCAGGTATTCCTCCATCAGCGCGAGACCCAGACCTTGCGCCACGCCGCCCTGGATCTGGCCCTCGACGAGGGTCGGGTTTATCGCCCGGCCGACATCGTGAGCGGCGACGATGCGCAGGACCTTCACCGTTCCAAGCTCGGTATCGACTTCGACCTCGGCGAGCTGGGCCGCGAACCCATAGGTCGCATAGGGCACGCCCTGCCCATCGGCATCGAGCGGCGTGGTCGGCGGATCGAACGTCCCCTCGCCCATCAGCGGTCCGGCCGTCACGAGATCGATCGTCCTCACCTCGCCGCCGTCTCGCACCGAGAGCTTCGCGCCGTCGAGCGAAAGTGCCGCGTCAGGACCGGCATTGGCCAGCCGCAGGATCTGCTGGCGGAGGTCCTGTCCGGCCTTCTCCGCCGCCTTGCCCGAGACGAAGGTCTGGCGCGAGGCCGAGGTCTTTCCGGCGTCGGCGGTGAGATCGGTGTCACCGGTCACCAGGGCGAACTGCGACGCCGGCAGGCCGACCGCGTCGGCGGCGATCTGCACCATGATGGTGTTGCTGCCCTGACCGATGTCGAGCGCGCCGCTGTAGAGCGTCAGCGTGCCGGCGGGCGACAGGCCGACGCGCATGCGCGAGGGGTTCGACATCGAGGTGTTGCCGATGCCGTACCACATGCAGCCGACGCCAATGCCGCGCCGGCGTGGACCGCCCTTCGCATTGAAAGCCGCAATCTTCTCCTGCGCTGCCCGCCAGTGCGGCCGCAATGCGTCGAGACACTGCGCGAGACCTGCCGAATGGGCGAGCGTCTGTCCCGTCGCCGTCGTGTCGCCGGCCCGCAGGGCGTTGCGATGGCGGAACTCCAACCGGTCGATGCCCAGCCGATCGGCCAGTTCGTCCATCATCGCCTCGTGCGCGATGGCGGCCTGCGGCACGCCGAAGCCGCGAAAGGCGCCGGCCGGCGGACCGTTGGTGAAGAAGGCCTCGCCCCAGGTGCGCACGTTGGGAATGGCGTAGGGCCCCATCGCATGCACCGGCACGCGGTTGGCGACCGTCGGCCCCCACGAGGCATAGGCGCCGGTATCGAAGGTCGCCGTCACGTCGCACGCGAGAAGCTTGCCCTCGGCATCGCAGCCGAACCGGGCCTTCACCCGCGCGGGATGGCGCTTGGTGCTGGCAGCCATGCTTTCGGGCCGCGTGTAGACCAGCGCGACCGGCCGACCCAGCGTCCAGGCCGCGATCGCGATCAATGGCTGGACCGACAGGTCGAGCTTGCCGCCGAAACCGCCGCCGCAGGCCGTCGGGACGATGCGCACCGCCTCGGGTTTGAGGCGCATCAGGTTCGCGACCTCGTCGCGATCCATGTAGGGCGTCTGGGTGGTCGCGTGAATCTCGATGCGGTCGCCGACCCGCAGCGCCCAGCCGGCTTCCGGTTCGATATAGGCGTGCTCGACGAAGGCGGTCTCGAACGTGCCCTCCGCCACGGCGGCGCAATCCTCGAAGGCGCTCGCCGCGTCGCCGCGCTTCACGCCGCCCTCGAGCAACAGATTGCCCGGCTTGTCGGCCTGGACCAGTGGCGCATCGGCGGCCATCGCGGCATCGACCCCCACCACCGGCGGCTCCGGCATCCAGGTGATCGGCACCTCGTCGTCGCGGATGGCCATGACTTCGGCGCGCTCTCCCACCAGGGCGACCACCGCCTCGCCGCGATAGCGGACCTGCCCGTCGGCCAGCACCGGCTGGTCCTTCACGTCGGGATAAATGCCGTAGCCGTTGAACGGCACGTCTGCTGCGGTGAGCACCGCCGAAAGACGCTGGCGCAAGGGTTCGAGATCGCCCAGCTCGAAGCGCGCGCGGGCGTAGGGCGAGCGCACGACTCGAACCCACAGCGCATCCTTCGGAATGGAATCGGCGCCGAACACGTCGCGGCCCGTGACCTTGACGTGCCCGTCGACGCGAACGATGCGGGCACCGACGGCTTCGCCGGCCGGCGGCGCTGTCGCCGGCGCCCGTGCGACGACCTCCATCACGGCATCGACGATCTTGCCGTAGCCGGTGCAGCGGCAGAGCACACCGCCCAAGGTGTCCTCGACCTCGCTGCGCGTCGGCTTGCCGTTCCGCCGCACCAATTCCTGCGCGGCCATCAGCATGCCCGGCGTACAGATGCCGCATTGGGCCGCGCCATGTTCAAGGAACGACTGCTGGAGAGCGGCAACAGCCCCATCGCCGCTTTCGAGGCCCTCGACCGTCTCGACGCTGCAGCCTTCCACCTGGCCCATCGCGACCAGGCACGAACAGACCTGTCGCCCGTCGATCAGGACCGTGCAGGCGCCGCAATCGCCGGCATCGCAGCCGATCTTGGTGCCGGTGACGCCCAGATCGTCGCGCAGCGCCGCGGCCAGTCGCGTGACCGGCGCGCCGTCCCAGCTCGTCTCGCGACCGTTGAGGATGAATTCCAGTTTCATGCGGCGACCGTCGACAGAAGGCGGCGCAGCAGGACCAGGGCCACGTCGTTGCGATAGGCCGCGCTGCCGCGCACGTCGTCGATCGGCGACAGCGGCGCAAGATGGCCGGGCTCGACCCGTTCGCCGAGTTGCGCGTCGGCCGACGCACCGACCAGCGCCCGTTCGAGGTCCGGCAGGCGTTGCGCCACCGGTGAACAGGCGCCGACGGCCACACGTGCCGACGCGACCGTTCGATTGCTGACCTCCACGACGACCGAGGCCATCGCGATCGAGATCACGAGATATCGCCGTGCGCCCAGTTTGAGGAACGCGCTCCGCGCCTCGTGCCGCGGTCGCGGCACACGTAGCGCCGTGACGAGTTCGCCCGGCAGGAGCGCCGTCCTGCGCACGCCGGTGATGAAGGTGCCGAGCGGCAGGCGGCGCGTGCCGTCGCGGCTCGCCACCTCGACCTCGGCATCGAGGGCCAGCAGGGCCGGCACACCGTCGGCGGCCGGCGAGGCGTTACAGATGTTGCCCGCGATCGTGCCGGCATTCTGGATCTGGCGACCGCCGACCTCGCGCGCCGCCTGCTTCAGCCCGTCGAACAGGGGCGGCAGGCCGGCGTCGACCAGTTCGCTCCAGGTCGTCGTGGCGCCCAGGCGCCAGCCCTCATCGGTTTCCGAAATGCCACGCAGAGCCGCGATGCCCGCGATGTCGAGAACGTCCTCGGTGACCGGCCGCCCGACGCGCGCAGGATAGAAGTCGGTGCCGCCGGCGAGCACCGTGAAGGGTCGGGTCAGTGCCTGGAGAGCCTCGTCGAGGTCTCGGGGTCGGAGATAGTCGCCCATATCGTTCGTGTACGTACGATGACATACGCCACGGACGAGTCAAACGAATGAGTCCGATTCAGATGATTCGCGAGAGAAGTTCGAGGAGCTGCTTCTGCTCCTGCGCGTTGAGCGGCTTCAACGTCTCGCGCGACACGGCCGGTCCGTTCAGCAGCAGCTTGCCGACCAGCTTACGGCCCTCGGTCGTGAGGCTGAGCAGGGTGCGACGCGCGTCGCCGGGATCGGGACGGGAATCGACGAAGCCGCGTTCCTTGAGCCGGCGGACCACGCCCTGCATCGTCGCCTTGTCCATGCCGACGAGGCGGCCGAGATGGTTCTGCGACAGCTCGGAATACTCTTCGAGCTTCGCGAGGCTCGAATACTGCGTCGGCGTGATGTTGGGATCGCCGATGCCGACCTGGAAGATCGCGCTCGCGCGTTGATGCGCGCGTCGCAGCAGATATCCGATCTGGTCTTCGATACGATAGGGCCGTGATGCCGCGCCCGATGCCGTCTTTGGCTCGTGCTGTTTTTTCGAGACGTTGCTCTGCATCGCCCCCCCGGCTTGCTGCCTCTTGGCTACACCGTCAAAGCGCGTCGCACAACGGTCACATAACACTCTTTATCGAAGGTGAATGACCGGATCATCGATTCGCCCGCGCGAATTCCAAAGGCGCGAACTTCTCGAGGTCCTGCAACCCAGAGCGTTTCCAGGCGGCGCAATGCCCGAGTCGGCGACGCGGAGAATCGCGGGACGGTTCTCATCTATCATGTGCCTTCAAGGATTTACGGCGATGTTTTGCGACGCAATGGCTGGAACGATGACGTCGCGACACCACGATGGCAGTGTGACCGCACGTTCATTCAACACAGGACAGGCAAATGCCCGGCGCGCTCGAAGGCATCAGGATCGTCGATCTCACGAACATCATCCTCGGCCCCTACGGCACGATGCTGCTGGCCGATCAGGGCGCCGACGTGATCAAGGTCGAGGCGCCGGAGGGCGACGCGGTGCGTCACATCGGCAAGCCGGGCAAGACCCCGGGCATGGGGCCGACCTATCTCTATGTGAACCGCAACAAGCGCTCGCTCTGCCTCGATCTCAAGAACAAGGACGCACGCGCCTCCCTGCTCAAGGTCGTCGCCACGGCCGATGCCTTCGTCCATGCGCTGCGGCCGCAGGCCATCGAGGCGCTCGGCCTCGGCTACGAGGAGATCCGCAAGGTGAAGCCCGACATCGTCTATGTCGGCGCCTATGGCTATTCGGCCGAGGGTCCTTACGGGAAACTGCCGGCCTACGACGACGCCATCCAGGCGCGCTTCGGCATCGCCGACCTGATGGGCCGCGCGGCCGGCGACGACGTGCCGAAATATCCGCCGACCATCATCGCCGACAAGACGGTGGGCCTCACCTTCGCCTTTTCGACCCTTTCGGCCCTGATGCACCGCCAGCGCACCGGCGAGGGCCAGTTCGTCGAAGTGCCGATGTTCGAGACCATGTCGGCCTGGCTGCTGGTCGAGCATCTGTGGGAGCGGACCTTCAGCGATGAAGGCGAGGTCGGCTACACGCGCCTGCTCGCCCGCACCCGCAAGCCCTACCGCACGCTCGACGGCTGGATGGCGATCCTGCCCTACAACGACAAGCACTGGCGCAACTTCTTCGAGCTGGTCGGCCGGTCGGAGGTTCTGCAGGACCCGCGCTACTCCACCATCAACGCGCGTTCGATGCACATCGGCGACATGTACGCGATGGTCGAGGCGATTGCGCCCTCCCGGACCACGGCCGAATGGGTGAAGCTGCTCGACCAGGCCCAGATCCCCAACGCGCCGGTCTCGAAGCCGGCCGACCTGTTCGAGGACCCGCACCTCGTCTGGCGCAAGCTCTTCAGGAAGTACCCGCACCCGTCCGAGGGCGAGATCATGATGGTCGAGCCGCCGATGACCATGAGCAAGACGCCCCCCGCGATCCGCACCATGGCGCCGCTGCAGGGGCAGGATTCGCGCGCCGTGCTGGCCGAGGCCGGCGTCGCCGCGGCCGACATCGAGGCCTTGAAGAAATCCGGCGCGCTTATCGAGCCGTAGCGCGTTCGACGGCCAGCTCCGCGGCGGCGAGATCCTCCAGCGCCGCCCCGACCGACTTGAAGAGCGTGATCGACGTGGCGTCGCCGGCGGCACGGCCGGCCTGCTGGCCACGAGCCAGTTCGAACAGGTCGGCGATCACATGCGCCTCGCCGATCGCGCCGCTGGCGATGGCCTGCACGACGTCGCCGCCTTCCTTCAAGGCCCCGGCGCGCGTGTCGACGTAGAGACGGGACCGCTGCACCGCGCGGTCGTCGCTTTCGCGCATCTGGGGTGTGTAAGCACCGACCAGGTCCACATGTTGCCCCTCGCGCAGCCATTCGCCTTCGACCAGCGGCGCCTTGGAAAGCGTGGCACAGGAAACGACGTCGGCCTCCCGCACGGCGGCCTTGCGGTCGCTGACGGCACGGACGCCGATCGCACGGCCGATCGCGGCCGGCAGGGATGCCGACAGTCTGACCGCGAGCGCCTCGGCCTGGGCCGGGGTGCGGCCCCAGATGGCCACCTCCGAGATCGGCCGCACCTTGGCGTGAACCCGGATCAGCTCGGGTGCCAGCGCGCCGGTGCCGATCATCAGCAGGCGCGAGGCATCGGGCCGCGACAGGTAGCGCGAAGCGAGGCCCGAGGCGCAGGCGGTGCGCCGCTTGGTGAGCATCGTGCCGTCCAGCAGGGCCAGCGTGGCGCCGGTCGTGCCGTCGAGCAGCAGGTACTGGCCGTAGATCGACGGCAGAGCGCGCTTGCCGTTGTCGGGGAACACGGTCACGACCTTGACGCCGACATGGGCGGACGGGCCCGTGGTCCAGGCCGGCATCAGGAGCAGCATCGCATCGGCCGACCCCGCGCCGAGCGCCTCCCTGATCGGATGGTGGTGCCGGACAGGCATCTCGCAGCCGGCACGGAACAGCGCGTCGAGCCGGTCGATCAGCGCGATGTCATCGAGGGCGGCGTCGATCTCGGCCGCCGACAGGACCTTCACGAAAACGGACCGCGCACGGTGCGCGAGCCGAGTTCGGGCGCGACCAGCGCGCTCTGCCGTTCGAGCGCCCGTTGGTCGCGCGGCGCCGGGCCGGCCGGGGCGGCGGCCTGCTGCGAGGCCTGCACGGCCTTGAGGCGCGCGACCTCACGATCGAGCCGTGCCGCTTCCCCGCCGGCCTCGCGCGCACGGCGGCGATGATGCCGGCCGGCCCACCAGCCCATGCTCAATCCCGCCAGGACGCCCAGCATCAGCATGGCGATGACCAGCAGATAGACCGGCAGCACGATGATGTGCGGCAGTGGCCAGAGCGCGAGCTGCACGGGTTGCGTGTTGCTGACGGCCACCAGCACGCCGATCAGGATGAACAGCAGGAAAAGGATGCGGGACAGGATTTTCATGCGGGGTGGAGAATGCCACACCGCGCCCCTGCGACGCGAGGCGAACGATCAGGCCGGGACTACTTCTTGTCGTCGTCCGCGGACTCGGGCGGCAGCAGGCCGGCGGCGCGCGCGGCCTCCTTGTTCAGGCGGTCGCGCAGGTCCTTGCCGGTCTTGAAATAGGGCACGCGCTTGGAGGCCACCGCGACCTGCTCGCCGGTGCGCGGATTGCGGCCGGTGCGCGGATCGCGCTTCTTCACGGAGAACGCCCCGAAACCGCGCAGTTCGACCCGATGACCGGACGCCAGCGCCTTGGAGATCTCGTCGAACACGGTGGCGACGATCCGCTCGACGTCCCTCTGGTAGAGGTGCGGATTCCGGGCCGCCAGGCGGGCAATCAGCTCGGACTTGGTCATCGCGTTTCCATGAACGGGGCGATTCAGCCCCAGAGCACAATGATTAAGTCCTTGATATTAAACTCAATAACGGGATCGTCAAGCCTAAGTCCTTGAAACCAAAAGAAAAGGCCGACCCTTGCGGGCCGGCCCTTCCGTAAACCATGAGAAACCGGCTTACTTTTCGTCGCCGGCTTCGGCCTTCTTCTTGAGGGCCGCGCCCAGGATGTCGCCCAGGCTGGCGCCGGAGTCGGACGAACCGAAGTCGGCCATCGCCTTTTTCTCCTCGTCGAGTTCGCGCGCCTTGACCGACAGCACGACCCGGCGCGAGGCCTTGTCGATGTTGGTGATCTTGGCATCGAGCTTGTCGCCGATCGCGTACCGGTCGGGACGCTGCTCGGAGCGGTCGCGGCTGAGCTCCGTCTTGCGGATGAAGCCCGGGATGCCGTCCTGCACCGTGACTTCGATGCCATTGTCCTGGATGCCGGCCACGATGACCGTGACGACATCACCCTTCTTGGCAACCACACCGACCGTCTCGAACGGGTCGTTGGCAAGCTGCTTGATGCCGAGCGAGATGCGCTCCTTGTCCATGTCGACGTCGAGGACCTTGACCTTGACCTGGTCGCCCTTCTTGAAGTCGCGGATCGCCTCCTCGCCGGCCTTGTCCCAGCTCAGGTCGCTGAGATGGACCATGCCGTCGATGTCGCCGGGCAGGCCCACGAACAGGCCGAACTCGGTGATGTTGCGGACCTCGCCGTCGATCTCGGTGCCGGCCGGGAACTGCTCGGCGAAGCTCTCCCACGGGTTGGCCATGCACTGCTTGAGGCCGAGCGAGATGCGGCGCTTGGACATGTCGACGTCCAGCACCATCACTTCGACTTCCTGCGAGGTCGACACGATCTTGCCGGGGTGCACGTTCTTCTTGGTCCAGCTCATCTCCGAGACGTGGACCAGACCCTCGACACCCGGCTCCAGCTCGACGAACGCGCCGTAGTCGGTGATGTTGGTGACGCGGCCCTTGAGCTTGAGGTTGACCGGGTACTTCGCACCGGCGCCATCCCACGGATCGCTCATCAGCTGCTTCATGCCGAGCGAGATACGCTGCGTCTCGGGGTTGAAGCGGACGACCTGCACCTTGACCTGCTGGCCGATGGTGAGGGCTTCCGACGGATGGTTGATGCGCTTCCAGGCGATGTCGGTGACGTGCAGCAGGCCGTCGACGCCACCCAGATCCACGAACGCGCCGTAGTCGGTGATGTTCTTGACGACGCCGTCCAGCACCTGGCCTTCGGACAGGGCGCCCATCAGGCGCGTACGGTCCTCGGCGCGGGTCTCTTCCATGACGGCGCGGCGCGACACGACGATGTTGCCGCGGCGACGGTCCATCTTGAGGATCGCGAACTGCTGGGCCTGGCCCATCAGCGGGCCGACGTCGCGCACCGGGCGCACGTCGACCTGGCTGCCCGGCAGGAAGGCCACGGCGCCCGACAGGTCGACCGTGAAGCCACCCTTCACGCGGCCGAAGATCGTGCCCATGACACGTTCCTGGTCGGTGAAGGCCTTCTCGAGGACGGTCCAGGCCTCTTCGCGGCGAGCCTTGTCGCGCGACAGGACGGCTTCGCCTTCCTTGTTCTCCATACGGTCGACGAAGATGTCGACGGTGTCGCCTTCCTTGACCTCGGGGGCACCGGTGCCGCCGTTGGCGAACTCACGCAGCGCGACGCGGCCCTCGGACTTGAGGCCGACATCGACCACGACGAAATCATTGGCAATGCGAATGACGCGGCCCTTGACGACCGTGCCTTCGAAGCTCGACGAACCGCCCAGCGATTCTTCGAGGAGTGCGGCGAACTCGGCGCTTGCGGCGTCGTTCGCGCGGGAACGCAGGGCGCTGCCCTTAGCCATACAGACTCTCCTTCATCGATCCCGGGCGAAACGCTGCCGCCCGTCGGCCAACCGGTTAAGTCCGGCGGATCCACTGCCTTGAAACACCGACGCCAGGACGACACGTCCCGGCGCAATCGCCGCTGGAAGTCTTCGATCCGCCGGCGGCGACTTACGGCCCGGAGGATCGAAAGCCCTTGCGCTCGATGAACGCCAAGGCGGCGGCGAAGGCCGCGTCGGCATCCATGTCGCTGGTATCGAGGTGGTAAGCATCGGGTGCGGCTTTGAGTGGTGCTGCCGCCCGTTCGCTGTCGCGACGGTCCCGCTCCGCCATCTCGGCAAGAACGCGCGGCTTTATAGTGTCCACCCCCTTGGCGCGCAACTCCTGGTACCGCCGTTCGGCCCGCGCCTCGGCGCTGGCCGTCACGAACAGCTTTATCGGAGCCCCGGGGCAGATCACGGTGCCCACGTCCCGCCCGTCCAGCACTGCGCCGGAGGCCTGACTCGCGAATTTCTTCTGGAAATCCAACAGCTTGGCCCGGACCTGCGGCAGCGCCGCGACCTTCGAGGCGGCCTGGCCCGCCACATCGGTACGCAGCTCGGGATTGGCGAGGTCGGCCGGCTCCAGCCCGGCGGCGACCTCTTCCGGCGGCTGGCCGGTCCGTTCGGCCTTCAGGCCGACGGCCCGATAGAGCAGGCCGGTATCGAGATGGGGCAGGCCGAAATGGGCCGCCAGGCGCCGCGCCAGCGTGCCCTTGCCGGCCGCCGACGGCCCGTCGATGGCGATGACGATGGCGGCCGCCCGGTTCACGCCGACTCGATTCGGGCCCCGAGGGCGCCCATCAGGCGGGCGAAGCCCGGGAAGCTGGTGTCGATCGGCGAGCCGTCGTCGACCGCCACGCCCTCGCGCGAGGCCAGCCCCAGCACGAGGAACGCCATGGCGATGCGATGATCGAGATGGGTGACGACCGTCCCGCCGCCCGCCGGGGCCGCGCCGGTCCCGTGCACGAACAGCGTGTCGGCGCCCATTTCATGCTTCACGCCGTTGACCGCCAGCCCGGCCGAGACGCTGGCCAGCCGGTCGCTTTCCTTGGCCCGCAGCTCGGCGAGGCCCAGCATCCGCGTGGTGCCGCGGGCGCAGGCGGCCGCGACGGCCAGGATGGGATACTCGTCGATCATCGAGGGCGCGCGCTCCGGCGGCACCTCGACGCCGGTCAGCTCGCCGCCCCTGACGCGCAGGTCGGCCACCGGCTCGCCGCCGACCTCGCGCCGGTTCTCCTCCGTGATGTCGGCGCCCATCTCGCGCAGCGTGTCGTAGAGGCCGGCGCGCAGCGGGTTCAGGCCGACATTCTCGACCGTCACGTCGCTGCCCGGCCGGATGGCCGCCGCCACGACGGCGAAGGCCGCCGACGAGGGATCGCCCGGCACGACGATGTCGCGCGCCTTGAGTTCGGGCCAGCCGACCACGGTGATGCGCTTGCCGCCGCCATCGGCCGGACCGACCCGCACCTCGGCGCCGAAATGGCGCAGCATGCGCTCGGTATGGTCGCGGGTGGCCTCGGGCTCGATCACGGTGGTCTCGCCGGTGGTGTTCAGGCCCGCCAGCAGGATCGCGCTCTTCACCTGGGCCGAGGCAACCGGGAGCCGATACTCGATCGGCACCATCTCGTCGGTGCCGACGATGGCGAGCGGCATGCGGCCGCCCTCGCGCGCCTCGAAGCGGGCGCCCATCTGCGACAGCGGCACGATGACCCGCTGCATCGGGCGGCGGCGCAGCGAGGCATCGCCGGTCATGAAGCTGGTGAAGCGATGGCTGGCCAGGATGCCGGACAGCAGGCGGGCCGAAGTGCCGGAATTGCCGAGGTCGAGCACATTGTCGGGCTCGCGTGCGCCACCGACGCCAAATCCGCGCACGCGCCATGCACCGCCGCCTTCATGGTCGACCTGCGCGCCCATCGCCCGCAGGGCGGCGGCGGTGGCGAGCACGTCCTCGCCTTCCAGCAGGCCGGTGATCTTCGTTTCGCCCAGCGCAAGCGCGCCGAACATCAGGGAGCGATGGGAGACCGACTTGTCGCCGGGCGCCCGGACGCGCCCCTGCAACCGGTCCACGGGACGGGCGATCAGCTTGGCCGGAGCGGCGTGAGCGGACAGGGCGGACTCCACGGCAGAGGGTCGGACAGAAGGCCGCACGGCGGCGCGGCGCCCTCCTAGCATGCCGGAATTTGCTTTTGACAGGGTGAAAGACGCGTGACATACGCCCTCCCTCGCGGCCCGTTCGGCCGATTCCAGCTTATTTGCAGGAGATTCAGCGTGGTCAAAGCAAGCTGGGGCACCAAACGCACCTGCCAGAGCTGCGCAGCGCGCTTCTACGACCTGAACAAGAGCCCGATCAAATGCCCGAAGTGCGGGCGTGAGCACGATCGCGAGGACTTCGTGAAGGTCCGCCGCGGTCGCGGCGCCGCCGCGGCGACGGCGGCTGCGGCAGCGGCAGCGGCAGCGGCAGCGGCCAAGGCAGCGGCCGCCAAGAAGCAGGGCGACGATCTGGACGCCGACGACTTGCCCGATGCGGACGGCGACGACGCGCTCGCGGCGGACGACCTGGACGATGACGAGGACGATATCGAGGTCGAGGTCGAGGTCGACGACAAGGGAGAGGGCGACCGCTAGAGGCAGTTGCAAGCGCGCGAGGCTTTAACTATACCTCCCGCCTTCCCACGGATTTCGGGGCCATAGCTCAGCTGGGAGAGCGCTACAATGGCATTGTAGAGGTCAACGGTTCGATCCCGTTTGGCTCCACCAAATAGAACAAGGGCTCAGTCGGAAACGGCTGGGCCCTTTGTCTTGTGGGCACGCTCCCGCCACGCCGGACTTTCTGTTAACAATATCTCTTCCAGGCCGACGGACCTTTCCAACAGGATGGCACCCTCTCGCAAACCCAGGAAGAAAATGGGGCGACCGCCCAAGCCCGATGGTGCCGGCGTGCTCGTTGCCGCGCGACTTCCCCCGACGCTCGCCGCGGCGATGGATCTCTACGCGGACCACGCCGAGATCACGCGCAGCCAGGCCGTCCGCCGGCTGATCGAAGCCGGCCTGAGGGCAAAGCTGCGCGGCCGCTGAAGGCGTAGCAACGCTACAGGCTGCCCGCCTTCGACACGAGCTTCAGCCGCTCCAGTTCGCGAAGCACCAGGCCGGCCACGATGCGGTTGCCCTCGGCCGAGTGGTGGTCGGAGCGGTAGAGCGCATCGACGCCCTTCGCATCGACGACAGCCTGCATCGGCTGGGCGAGATCGAACGGGATGAGGCCCGACGCGCTCGCACAGCCCATCACCTTGTCGACCGACCGCTGGTCGTCCGCGCGGCGCCCCGCGCTCTGCGTCCAGTACTCGCGGCTGTATTGCGCCATGACCACGACCGGCACGCCGAGCGCGGCGAGCCGCGGCATCAGCAGGCAGACGATCGCCTCGCCGCTGCCGGCCGGTGCGCCACGGACTTCGTCGAAGTACCAGCCGCGCTGCAGGCCCAGTCGCTGCACGACGAGATCGGCCAGCGCGAAGCGGCCGAGCCAGCGGGCCGGCTCGGGCAGCGGCACCGGCGCGTTCGGCTGGCCCGGCACCGGCACGTTGTGCTCCTGGAGCTTGCCGCCGGTCACGGTGAAGTAAGGCTTCTCGCGGCTCCACGCGACCTTCAGTTCGCTGCGCCTTATGTCGCCGGGCGTGAAGCTCATCACGACGAACAGCGGCTTCACCTTGGGCACCAGCCGTTCCGTGCTGAGCGCACTCTGGTCGAAGGCGTAGCCGCTGACGCCGGCATTCACGACCTTGCGCCCCGTGAGGGTCTGCAGGTCGGCGGGCCAGGTCTCGTCGTCCATCACCTCGTCGCCCTTGGCGAAGGACGAGCCGGTCACCAGCACGGGCGGTTCGGCCAGCGCCACCGTGGGGTTGGTGCGGCGGAAGCCGTCGGCATCGGCATTGTAGGTGCGCGAGCTGCAACCGGGCGGCGAAGTCCATCCGATCTCGGGATCGAAGGCATACTGGCACCGGACCCGCGCGACGTCCGGCCCCGTTCCCATCCGCTCGCGCGCGAGGTTCGGCCAGTGCGTCAGGCTGCCCGGGCCGGACAGCAACACGCGGCATGCCAGTTCGAGCAGTACCAGCGACACCATGACCGAGACCGACACCAGCAGGAGGGTCGCAAACCTGCCGGTTGTGTTTATTTCCGAACGAAGCTTTCGCTCGTCTTTCGGAGCGGCCTTCACCGCCTCACGATCGACGCTCATGTCTTACCTCTCATGACGAGCGGATTTACTCGAAGCCCCATCCGAAGGGGATGTGACGCTCGGTCGTAGGATTAGGCAGCCCGGAAGGCGAAATTTGGGCTGCGCGAGCTTGCCGACACCTCTGTTAAGGTGATGTCCATTGCGCTTTCATAAGGAACAGACACGTGACCGATGCCGCTCGGGGCCGTGACCCGGCCTGGGCCGCCGCTCGACGGCGGATCGAGCAGGGTCACCATCACTGCGGACCCGACGGACCCCGGCCGCGGCGCCGCAAGATCGTCTTCACGCGCCTGCTCGACCTGTTCGCCTGGGGATTGAAGCTCACCCCGCTGTACCGCCGGGGCGTGCGCAACGCGCTCGACCTGCGGCGCACCGAGTTCGAGATCGAGGTGCCCGGCCTGCCCTCGGCATTCGACGGCTATCGCATCCTCCATGTGAGCGACACGCACCTCGACGTCCTGCCGGACCTGGTGCCGGCCGCCCGCCGTCTGCTCGACGGTGTCGAAGTCGACCTGCTCGCCCTCACCGGCGATGTCCACGGCAACCACCATGCACCCGTCGAGGCGTCGGCCGGTCACCTGATGGAGGCACTCAGCGACGTCCGGGTGAACGGGCCTCGCCTCGCGATCCTGGGCAACCACGATTCCGAGGCCATGGCGGACACGCTGGAGAGACTGGGCTTCGACGTGCTGATCAACCGCTCCGTCGTCATTGAGCGGGGGGTGGACCGGCTCGGCGTGACCGGACTGGACGACGTGAACAGCTTCTATACCGATGCGGCCCGCAAGGCGCTGGACGGCGCGACCGAGGCCTGCCGCATCGCCCTGATCCATTCCGCGGAGATGGCCGATCACGCTGCGGAGGCGGGCTACGCCCTCTATCTCGCGGGCCACACCCATGGCGGCCAGATCTGCCTGCCGGGCGGACGCCCCGTGTTCAGCACGCTGACGCGATGCCATCACGGCGCGGTCGGTCTCTGGAAGCAGGGCACGATGACCGGCTACACGAATTCGGGCCTGGGCGTCGCCTATCCGCCGGTGCGTTTCAATTGCCGCGGCGAGGTCGCGATCATCACCCTGCGCGGTAGCCGCTGACGACGCTTCACCCGGACGTGCGGTCGGACGGCATCGCATGCAGGCAGGCGAAACCCGCCTCGGTCAGTTGCGGATAATCGCGGTTTCCCGTCACCAGCCCCAGCCGCGCCAGGCCCCACAACTCCTCGCGGATCCCGAGCCCCGTCAGCGACAGGCCGAGGGCGAGGCGGCGAACGATGATCTGCTGCGACGGATTGAGTTCGCCGAACTTCATGACCGCCGCACGTTAGACGCAGTTGCTTACGAGGCCCTGACGGCGTGCCACGCCAGAGCCGCGTCGCCGCTTTCACCTCCCCCGTCTTACGGCAGGGCTACCGCATATGAGGTAAAGGTCCCTCGCTTACGCTCGGGATGACATCCCTCGTTTGAGCGGCGCACTGCGCAAATCCCTGCAAAATTGTCATCCCGAGCGTAAGCGAGGGACCTTTCGCCTTCTTCAGGATGCCAACCAACACGGCCTCTTTAGAAGGGCACGCGGCCATAGAGCAGTTCGACTCGGTCTGAAATCATAATGGTCTAGCCGCCGGAGCGGCCCAGCCGCGCCGCCGTGGTGGCGAGCGAACCGCCCGCTGCTTCGAGTTGATCCATGATCGAGAAATGGTTGAGGTCGGCCAGCGGCAACAACTCACTGGGGAGCCCCGCCGCCTGCCGCGCCTCGTGATAGGCGACGGACTGGCGCTGCAGCTCGGGCAGTTCGCCGGTGCCATAGGCCAGGACGACCGGCGCGCTCTTCTTCGGCAAGTGCAGGATCGGACTGGTTTCCGCCGCCTGCGCCGCGGTCAGCCGAAGATTGTCGTTGAGATAGTTCAGCCGGCAGGGCTCGACGTCGTAGATGCCGCTGATCGCGAGGCCGGCATCGACCTCGTCCATCGCCAGCGTCGTCGCGGTGAGATGGCCGCCCGCCGACCAGCCCGACACGACCAGCCGTCCCTGCCCAACGCCGTGGCGCGGCCCGTCGCGGCGCAGCCAACGCACCGCTTCGGCGATCTCCGCGACGATCGCCGGCAGCGTCGCTTCGGGCGCCAGCGTGTAACCCACGAAGGCGACATCCATGCCGTTGGCCAGCGGACCCGCCGCCATGCAGGCGAAGGTCTCCTTGGCGTTGCGCTGCCAGTAGCCGCCATGGATGAAGGCGAACAACGGCGCTTTGGCCGCGCCGCAGCGGAACAGGTCGAGCTTGTTGCGGGGCAGCGGACCATAGGCGAGATCGAGGCTCTCGGCATGGTCGGCACGGAAGCGATCGCTGCGGGCGATCCAGCCATCGCGCCGCGCACCGGAATCGGCGACGGCGTCGGTATTGTTGTAGCCCTTGTCGAGCTCCGCCCGCGTCATGCCCCGCCACACGATCTCGCTCATCGCCATTCCTTCTGTTCCGGTCTTCTCGTGTAGCGTCTTTCCGACCGAGAAAGAATCACTTCGGTTCTCCCGACAAGGCCCTCCCCCTGATTGAGCGCCCCCAGCAAACGACGGGCGGCCGCATGAGACAATTGGTTGAAATGACTTAGTTCATTTCCGACCAGCCTCTCAGGATGAGGATGGTGTGTTTGAACGCGAGACGAAAAGCCTCCAGCACGGCTCTTCCCCGCATTGCGGTTCGGTGCGAACGTCGGCGCAATGAGTTCTTCTTCGCGTCCGACCGCCCTTCGCGGCCCCGCCCTCACCTTCAGCGGCGATCCGTTCCGCGACGGCCTCGACCGCACCATGGTCCACGAGCCCGATGCGATCGTGGCGATGCAGGACGGGCGCATCACCCATTTCGGCCCTGCTTCCCGCATCGCGCCGTTGCTGCCGGCGGGCACGGAGATTCGCGACTTCGGCAAGGACGCGCTGATCTCGGCAGGCTTCGTCGACACGCACGTGCATTTCCCGCAAATGCCGATGATCGCGAGCCATGGCGCACAGCTCCTCGACTGGCTGGAACGCTACACCTTTCCGACCGAGCTGAAATTCGCCGACCGCGCCTACACGCGGCGGGTGGCCCGCGCGTTCCTGCAGGAGAATTTGCGCAACGGCATCACCACGAGCTGCGTCTACTGCACCGTGCACGCCCATTCGGCCGACATCCTGTTCGAGGAGGCCGAGGCGCTCGGCCTGCGGCTGGCCGCCGGCAAGGTACTGATGGACCGCAACGCGCCCGAGGCGCTGCGCGACACCGCCCAGTCGGGCTATGACGAATCGCAGGCGCTAATCCGCAAATGGCACGGTCGCGGCCGCCTGCTCTACGCCATCACGCCGCGCTTTGCGGGCACGAGTTCGCGCGAGCAACTCGCCGCTGCCGGAGCGCTGTGGCGCGACCATCCCGATTGCCTGATGCAGACGCACATCGCCGAGACGGAGGCCGAGGTCGCCTGGATCAAGGAACTGTTCCCCGAGCGTGCGAGCTATCTCGACGTCTACGATCATCACGGGCTTTGCGGAAAGCGCGCGGTGTTCGGCCACGGCATCTGGCTGGGCGACGAGGAGTTGCAGCGCCTGCACGAAGCCGATGCCGCGATCGCCCACTGCCCGACCTCGAACTTCTTCCTGGGCAGCGGCCTGTTCGACATCACGCGGGCGACCCGCGCCGACCGGCCCGTGCGCGTCGGCCTCGGCACCGATCTGGGCGCCGGCACGTCCTTCTCGATCCTGCAGACGCTGAACGAGGCCTACAAGGCGGCCCAGCTCAACCGCCATCCGCTGTCGGCCGCCCATGCCTATTATCTCGCGACGCGCGGCTCGGCGGCGGCCATGCATCTGGAAGACAAGATCGGCAGCATCGCGCCGGGCATGGAGGCCGATCTCGTGGTGCTCGACATGCGCTCCACGCCGCTGATCGCCTTCCGCATGGACGAGGCCCGCGACTTCGCCGAGCAGCTCTTCATCCAGATGATCCTGGGCGACGACCGGGCGGTGCAGGCGACCTACGTCGCCGGCCGGCCGGCCTACGCCCGCTGAAGACGAATTGCTTTCCCTAGCGTTAATTTTCAGTGTCGGACCATAAATATGGTGGCCGACCGTCCGATTTCGGCTTAGGCTTTCTTCGGTAGCTGAAGGAGGGTTTTTATCCGTTCGAGGACATGTCCCCAGACGGAAACTGGTTCACCGGTGGAACGTCCACCGCGTGCCCTATCGGCCTCACCCCTCAGCCAGACCATCGATCGCCAACGCCTCCGCTCGCCGGGGGCGTTTTTGTTTTGGGCGATCGGTCCCGCTCCCCTGACCAAGACACCGGAGTAAGAATATGGCCAAACGCGCCGCACGCCGAGCCAAGCTGCACGCCATCGACAGCGCCCGTATTCACAACGTCGTTTTCGACAACGCTCCGGCCAGCCAACGCGATCAGAGCTACATCAAGAAGGTCAGGCCTCGGACCGACAACCAAAGGCTCCTGATGGAGGCGATAGATACAAAACCGCTGACCGTGGCGCTGGGACCGGCAGGCACCGGCAAGACCTACCTCGCGATCGCCGCCGCCGTCGAAGCCCTGGATGCCGGCACCGTCTCGCGCATCGTGCTGTCGCGGCCGGCCGTGGAAGCGGGCGAGAATTTGGGCTTCCTGCCGGGCGACATGCGCGAAAAGCTCGACCCCTACCTGCGCCCCCTGTGGGACGCCCTGAACGACCGGATGGGGCCGAAGCGCCTGAGCCAGCATCTCGACGACGGCACGATCGAGATCGCGCCCGTGGCCTTCATGCGCGGCCGCACCCTGAACAACGCTTTCGTGCTGATCGACGAGGCCCAGAACTGCACCTACGGGCAGCTCAAGATGCTGCTCACCCGGCTGGGCTGGCACTCGACCATGGTCATGACCGGCGATCCGGACCAGACCGACCTGCTGCCGGAATTGTCCGGCCTGGCCGCGATCGGGACCAAGCTGGACGGGCTCGACGACGTCTCCGTGGTCCGCCTGACGCAGCAGGACGTGGTGCGTCACCCGCTGGTCGGACGCATGCTGTCGGTGCTGTGAAGCCACTCAAGTTATCCACATATCGAAGCGCGCCAGCCAAATGGTCCAGATCGAGAACAAAGGGGAGTGCCAGCTTTTTCTGACGTGAAGCCGGATCGTTGAAAACCAAATGGATACATGAGGTTAAGCGAGGGGTGGCGGGCGACTGCCACCCCTCCTGGATTGAGTCAATATAGTGACTCTTCGCGAGCCTGCGCCGGGCATCGGGCTTGTTCACAGACTTCCCCACATGCCGCCGAGCGCCTTGTGCGGACGTGCCGGCGACACCATTCTCCGCGTCCCGTGACCGACGAAACCGACATCGACCTGCCCCCCAGCGAAGGCTCGCTTGCCGACGGCATGCGGATCATCGCCGACTTCGTGCGGACCCTGCCGCGCAAGCCGGGCGTCTATCGCATGATCTCGGCCGAGGGCGAGGTCCTGTACGTCGGCAAGGCCCGCTCGCTGCGCAGCCGCGTCGCGGCCTATACGCAGCCGACGCGGCTCGCCACGCGCCTGATCCGAATGGTTTCCGCGACGCGGACCATGGAATTCGCCGTTACGGACAGCGAAGCCGAGGCGCTGCTCCTCGAGAACAACCTGATCAAGCGCTTCCGGCCGCGCTTCAACGTGCTGCTGCGCGACGACAAGTCGTTCCCCTACATCGTCATCCGCCGCGACACCGACTGGCCGCAGCTCGCCAAGCATCGCGGCACGCGCGAGCCGGCCAATGAGTATTTCGGGCCGTTCGCCTCGGCCACGGCGGTCAACCGCACGCTCTACGCCCTGCAACGCGCCTTCCCGCTGCGCTCCTGCTCCGACGGCGTCTTCTCGACGCGCACGCGGCCCTGCCTGCAGTACCAGATCAAGCGCTGCACGGCGCCCTGCGTCGGCCGCATCGAGCGGCCCGAGTACGACGCCATCGTGCAGGAGGTGCGCGGCTTCCTCGGCGGGCGCAATCGCGAGATCCAGCAGACGCTTTCCCAGCGCATGGAGCAGGCCTCGGCCAACCTCGAATTCGAGAGCGCCGCGATCCTGCGCGACCGCATCCGCGCGCTGGCCCACATCACCTCGCACCAGTCGATCAGCCTGCCGTCGATCGACGAGGCCGACATCTTCGCCGCCCATGCCGAGGGCGGGCAGATCTGCGTCCAGGTGTTCTTTCTGCGGGCGGGCCAGAACCTCGGCAACCGCGCCTACTTCCCCAGCCACGGCAAGGAGCTCGACGAGGGCCAGGTGCTGGAGGCCTTCATGGGCCAGTTCTACGAAGCGCGGCAGGCACCAAAGCTGATCCTGACCAGCCATGACGTCGCCGAGCGCGAGCTGATGGAAAGCGCTCTGGCCTTGTCGGCCGGCCACAAGGTCGAGATCCGCCAGCCCAAGCGCGGCGATCAGAAGGACGTGCTCGACCAGGCGGTGAACAATGCGCGCGAGGCGCTGGCCCGCCGCATGGCCGAGCGCGGCACGCAGCGCACGCTGCTCGAAGGCGTGGCCCGCGTGTTCGGCCTCGACGCACCGCCCGAGCGCATCGAGGTGTACGACAACAGCCACATCCAGGGCACGGCGGCGATCGGCGCGATGATCGTGGCCGGGCCGGAAGGCTTCAACAAGAACGCCTACCGCAAGTTCAACATCAAGACCGAGGGTGCGGCGGGCGACGACTTCGCGATGATGCGCGAGGTGATGACCCGCCGGTTCGGCCGCGCGCTGAAGGAGAATCCCGAGCGCGACGACGAGCATTGGCCCGACCTGCTGCTGATCGACGGCGGCCAGGGTCAGCTCGAAGCGGTGCGTGGGGTTATGGCCGAACTCGGCCTGGAGGACATTCCCCTGGTCGGCATCGCCAAGGGGCCCGACCGCGATGCGGGCCGCGAGCGCTTCTTCATGACCGGCAAGCAGCCCTTCTCCCTCGAGCCGCGCGATCCCGTCCTTTATTTCCTGCAGCGGCTGCGGGACGAGGCGCATCGCTTCGCGATCGGCACGCACCGCACGCGACGCGCGGCCGACATGACGCGCTCGGCGCTCGACGACGTGCCGGGCATAGGCGCCGGCCGCAAGCGCGCGCTGCTCAATCATTTCGGCAGCGCCCGTGCGGTTTCGGGTGCCACGCTGGAGGACATCAAGTCGGTGCCGGGAATCTCCAGCGCACTCGCCCAGAAAATCCATGACCACTTCCGGGGCGGCCGGTAAGGTCGGGGCGATGCTGTTCAATCTTCCCAACATGCTCACCCTGTCGCGCATCGTCGCGATTCCGCTGGTGGTCGCCTGCTTCTGGCTCGATCGCGGCTGGGCGCAGTGGTTCTCGATGGCGCTGTTCGTGGCCGCCGCGGTGACCGACTGGTTCGATGGCTATTTCGCGCGGCGCTATCACCAGATCTCGCGCTTCGGCCGCTTCCTCGACCCGATCGCCGACAAGCTGCTGGTCGCCGCCGCCCTCGTCATGCTGGTCGACAACAGCACGCTGGCCGGCCTGAACGTGCTGGCTGCGCTGATCATCCTCGCCCGCGAAATCCTGGTCTCGGGCCTGCGAGAGTTTCTCGCCGAGCTGCGCGTCGGCCTGCCGGTGAGTGCGCTCGCCAAGTGGAAGACCGCCGTGCAGATGGTGGCGATCGCCGCGCTGCTGGTCGGCGACGCGGCCGCGCACTGGGTGACGCAGGCCGGCATCGTGCTGATCTGGATCGCCGCCGCGCTCACCCTCATCACCGGCTACGACTATCTGCGCACCGGCCTGCGCCACATGGCCGAGGATGCGCCGGGCACGGGTGGCCAGAAGTGAAAGTCCGCTACTTCGCCTGGATGAAGAAGACCGTCGGCGTGCCGGAGGAAGAAGTCACGCCACCGGCCGACATCGACACGGTGGGCGACCTGATCGTGTGGCTGCGCGGCCGCAGCCCCGGCCATGCCGAGGCGCTGGCGGAAGGCGCCGCATTCGGCGCCGCCGTCGACCAGCGCACCGCGACCTTCGACGTGAAGCTCGCGGGGGCGCGCGAAGTCGCGTTCTTCCCGCCCTTCACCGGCGGCTGACACCATGACGGTGCGCGTCCAGGAAGCCGACTTCGACGTCGGCGCCGAGCTGGCCCGCCTCACCGACGGCAACAGGCGCATCGGCGGCCTCGCCGTCTTCGTCGGCCTCGTGCGCGAGATGCATGTGCGCGAGGGTTATCACCGCGATCGCGTCGACGCGCTGACGCTGGAGCACTATCCCGGCATGACCGAGACGGCGCTGGAGGAGATCGAGGCCGAGGCGCACAAGCGCTGGCCGCTCGAAGCCACGCTGATCGTTCACCGCTACGGCCGCATGGAGCCGGGCGAGCGCATCGTGCTGGTGGCCGTCGGCTCGCCGCATCGCGAGGCCGCCTTCGAGGCCTGCGAATTCCTGGTCGACTGGCTGAAGACCAAGGCACCGTTCTGGAAACTGGAAGACACGCCCAAGGGCGAACAATGGGTCGGCGCCCATCAGGAAGACGACGCAGCCGCGGCACGCTGGGAGAAGAAGTAAGTCACCGAGGCTTTCTTTCTCAGCCTCCCCCATGACCTCATCCTGAGGAGGCCACGCAGTGGCCGTCTCGAAGGATGGGCTATGGACGCGGTGCTCGTGCCCACCCTTCGAGACGCGGTCCTGCGGACCGCTCCTCAGGGTGAGGTTGTTGATGTGAATGCTACCCCAACGCCACCAGCGCGAGGTTCTTGACGCCGCGTTCGCGCAAACGGTCCGCTGCCATCAGCGCGCGCTGGCCGCTGCGGCAGGCCAGCACGACCCGGCCGTCGGGCGCGCCCAGCTCGTCGATCGTCTCGACCACCAGCCGCCGCGCGCCGGCGAAGGGCGAGACCGGCGCCTCGTCGAGGCCGCGCAGGTCGACCACGATGTCGCCGGGGCGCACCTGGTCGGGCGCGATGAACGCCACCTGCTCCTCGGGCTCGGGACTGCCGGCGAAGGCGAAGCCGCCGAAGGCAACACGCTTCGCATCGAAGGTCACCACACGGCCGAGCACGCTCGGCTCGAGCCCGAGCAGATGATGCAGCGTGAGATGCGCCTGCAGGCTGCCCAGCATCGCGACCGCGGTGCCGATCACGCCGACCGTCGCGCAGGTGCCGCCATCGACCGAGACTTCGGGGAACACCGCGCGATAGCTCGGGCCGCCACCGCAGAAGCCACCGGCATAGCCGGTCATGCCGATCACCGAGGCGCTGATCAGCGGCTTGGCCGTTGCGTGGCAGACGTCGCTCAGCATGTAGGTGACGGCGAAACTGTCGGCGGCATCGACCACGATGTCCGCTTCTGCCACGAGCCGCGCTGCGTTCTGTGGCGTCAGGCGCTCGGGCACCGCGTCGATGCGGACGTTGGGATTGAACCGTTGCAGCGTGGCGCGCGCCGCCTCGACCTTGAGCTTGCCGATGTCCGGCATGCCGTAGAGCGGCTGGCGATGAAGATTCGTTTCCTCGACCGTGTCGTGATCGACGATGGTGAGATGGCCGACGCCGGCACCGCTGAGATACTGCAGCACCGGGCAGCCGAGGCCACCGGCGCCGACGACCAGCACCGAGGCGGCGGCGAGGCGCGCCTGTCCTGTGTCGCCGATCTCGGGCAGGACGGCCTGGCGGGCGTAGCGGTTGGTCACTTCTTTCTCGTCGCAGCGATCCAGGCCCTGGCCTGGGCGACCGGATCGGCATGGTTCACGATGTCGCCCACGACCGAGACGATGTCGGCGCCCGCCTTCAGGCAGAGCAGCGCGCGCTCCAGCGTGAGTCCACCGATCGCGACCAGCGGCTTGTCGCCAATCAGCTTCTTCCATTCGGCCAGACGCTCGGTGCCCTGCGGCGCCCACGGCATCTGCTTCAGCACGGTCGGCCAGACCGGTCCCAGCGCGACATAGTCGGGATCGATGGCGAGGCCCTTGTCGAGTTCGGCATGGTCGTGCGTGCTGACGCCGATCCTGATGCCGGCGCGGCGCACCGCCTTCACGTCGGCATCGACCAGATCCTCCTGGCCGAGATGCACCCAGGAACAACCTTCGTCGACCGCGACCTTCCAGTAGTCGTTCACGATCAGGTCGGCGCCATGCTGCAAACACACCGCCTTGGCCTCGCGCACCTGGCGGCGCACCTCGGCCTCCGGCTGGTCCTTGATGCGCAACTGGATGAGCCTGGTGCCGACGGGCACCAGCTTCAGCACCCAACTCGAATCGGGCACCACCGGATAGAAGGGATCGAGCATCTCTCTAGTCTCCAAGGGCGGCTTTGCCGATCACCGGCGTCGACGGCACCGCCATGTCGCGCGGCTCCATGGGCTGCGCGAGATAGGCGGCGCGGCCGGCTTCGACGCCCAGAGCGAAGGCGCGCGCCATCTCGACGGGATCGCCGGCCTCCGCGACCGCCGTGTTGAGCAGCACCGCGTCGTAGCCCAGCTCCATCGCCGCAGCGGCATGCGAGGGCACGCCGAGGCCGGCATCGACCACCAGCGGAATGCCGGGGAAGTGCGCGCGCATCGAGCGCAGGCCATAGACGTTGTTGAGGCCGCGCGCCGAACCGATCGGCGCGCCCCACGGCATCAGCACCTTGCAGCCGGCTTCGACCAGCCGCTCGGCAACCACGAGATCCTCGGTCGTGTAGGGAAACACCTCGAACCCGTCCTCGGACAGGATGCGCGCGGCTTCCACCAGGCCGAACACATCGGGCTGCAGCGTGTCGGCCTCGCCGATCACCTCGAGCTTGATCCAGGGCGTGTCGAACAGCTCGCGCGCCATGTGGGCGGTCGTCACCGCCTCCTTCACCGAATGGCAGCCGGCCGTATTGGGCAGCACGCGCACGCCCATCGACTGGATGAGCGACCAGAAGGCCTGCCCGGCCTTGCCCGCGCCGCTCTCGCGACGCAGCGAGACCGTCACGACTTCCGCGCCCGACGCCTTGACCGCCCGTTCGAGGATCGCCGGCGAGGGATAGCGCGACGTGCCCAGCAGCAACCGCGACTTCAGCTCGACGCCATAGAAGGACGACATGCCGTTATCCTCCCTGCATCGGCGCGACGACCTCGATCCGGTCGCCGTCGGCCAGTTCGGTGCGCGGGCGGGCGGCGGCGGCGACGAAGCGGCCGTTCACCGCCGTCGCGATCTTGCGGCCGCCGAAACCGAGCGTCTCCAGTGCCGCCGCCAGCGTGCCGGGCGAGACCTCATGCATGTCGTCGTTCAGGAATATCCGCATCTCTCGTCTCCAGAAGAACCGCATCGGCCACCTGACGCGCCAGCCAGGGCGCGAGCAGGAAACCATGCCGGAAAAGCCCGTTGGCGTGCAGCACCCGGCCTTTGCGCCGGATGCACGGCAGGTTGTCGGGAAAGGTCGGCCGCAGGTCGGCGCCCAGCTCGACGATTTCGGCCTCGCCGAACGCCGGGTGCAGGGTGTAGGCCGCGTTCAGCAATTCGACGGCCGAACGCACGCTGACGGCGCGACGTTCCTCGCTCTCGATCATGGTGGCGCCGATCATGAAGATGCCGTCGCCGCGCGGCACGATGTAGAGCGGGATGCGCGGATGCAGCATCCGCACCGGCCGCGCCAGCGACACATCGTTGGTCCGCACGACGATCATCTCGCCCCGCACGCCGCGCAGGTCGGACAGCTCGTCACGCGCGGCCAGACCGCGGCAGTCGACGACGAAGTCCGAACGGGCCTCGGTGGGCTTCACGTCGACCCCGAACCGGATCGGCACGCCGCGCGCCTCGAGCCCGGCGGCCAGCGCCGCCAGCGCCTTGCGCGGTTCGAGATGGGCTTCATCGGGAAAGAACAGCGCACGGCGGAAGCGGCCGGCGAGATCGGGTTCGAGCGCGGCGATGCCGTCGGCGTCGAGCCATTCGTGACGCTCGGTGCGTGCGGCGAAGCGCGTGAGATCGGCGGCGTCGCGCGGCGGCGTCAGCACGAGGCTGCCCTTGGAGACGGTGCCGGGAAAATGCCGGCGCCACCAATCGATCGACGGTGCGCCGAGACGCGCCACGGCCTCGTCGGTGGTCGCGCGCTCGCACCACGGCGCCAGCATGCCACCCGCCATCCACGAGCAGGCGCCATCGCCGAGATGCGCGGCACGCTCCACCACCTCGACGGCCACGCCGCGCGCGGCAAGCTCCGTCGCGCAGGCAAGGCCTGCGACGCCGGCTCCGATGATTGTTACGACAGGTCGATCCAACGCTGACTCCCGTTCCTTCGCCGGCATGACCCGGATCAGGTTCAAAGGGTTCAGCCGCTAAGGCTGTCTCAGCCCGTCTCCCCGCAGGAAGATCAGGCACCCCTCGGACGCCATCGAGAAAAGGGGATTGCCGCCCCCGATGTCAAGACATGCGGTTTGCTCAGGCCGCCAGCGAGGAAGCCGGCGTCATGAGATGCGTGGCCTCGCCGAAGCCTTCGCTGTCGGGCTCGCGCACCAGCTTCTGGAAGTCAGCCATCAACGTCTTGGCGACGGGACCCGCCTGGAAGTGATGCTGGTCGATCGAGCCGACCGGCACGATCTCGGCGGCGCTGCCGCACAGGAAGACCTCGCTCGCCCGGGCCAGTTCGTCCGGCATCACGTCGCGCTCCTCGACCGCCCAGCCGCGCTTGCACGCCATGCCCATCACCGCACGGCGCGTGATTCCATCCAGGAAATTGTGCGGCGTCGGCGTAACCAGCCGCCCGTCGATCACCAGGAAGATGTTGGCGCCGGTCGTCTCCGCGATGCGGCCCTGCCAGTCGAGCATCAGGGCGTCGTCGAAGCCGGCCTTCAGCGCGCGGTCCTTCTCGATGCCGCAGATCACATAGAGGCCGGCCACCTTGGCGTGGCCCGGCGCCGTCTCCGGAGAGGGCCGGCAGTATTTCGCCATCGTCACGTTGATGCCGGCGTCGCGCGCCTGCACCGACAGGCGGCCTTCCTGGGCCCACGGAGCGATGGCGAGATGGACCGTCGTGCCGATCGCCGACACGCCCAGCACTTCGGAGCCGCGCCAGGCGATCGGCCGGATGTAGCCGGCGGTGAGATTGTTCGCCTTCACGACGGCGCGGGTCGCCTCGTCGATCTCCTCGCGCGACCAGGGCAGGTCGTAGTCGAGCAGGTTGGCCGAGCGGATCAGGCGGGCGCTGTGGGCGGCGAGGCGGAAGACACGGCCGTCATAGATGCGCTCGCCCTCGAAGACGGCCGAGCCGTAATGCAGCGCATGGGTCAGCACATGCATGCGGCTTTCGCGCCACGGCACCAGCTTGCCGTCCAGCCAGATGAAGCCGTCGCGGTCGTCCATGGTTAAGGACATTGCAATATCCCCCTTGCTTTGATTCCGATCAGGTCTTTGCGGGCAGTGAAATCACAACTATCTGCCCATTTAGGTCAATATTACTGACCTTGTCAAACACACTGACCCTGTGAGGGATCTCGGTCGCAAAATCAGGTCAGGAGGAGCGGCATGCCGGGGTCACCCTTCTCCATCGCCCGCCGGTAGGCCGGGCGGGCGGCGATCCGCTGGAGATAGGCGAGGATCGCGGGATAGGGCGAAAGATCGTACGGCAGGAAGTAACGCATGGTCGTCAGGGAGAAGACGGCCATGATGTCGGCTGTCGTGAATTCCGATCCGGCGAGGTAGTCGGCCTTGGCAAGCCGGGCTTCCAGCAGGCCCAGCGCCAGACCGAGACGCGCTGTCATCGCCTTGAGAATCGGATTGTCGGCCGGGAGATCGAGCCGCCCCAGGATCATGTTGCGGCCCGTCGCCGGCTGCAGCGTGCCGTTGGCGAAGTGGAACCAGTAGAGGAACTGGGCGAAGTCGGGATGGTCGGGCGCCAGCACGAGGCGGCCCTTGCCGTGCTTCGCGGCGATGTACTCGACGATGGCCCCTGACTCGGCCAGCACGACGTCGCCGTCCTGGATCACCGGTGCCGCGCCCAGCGGATGCAGCGCCTTGTAGTCGGGCGGCGCGAGTCGCGTGACCGCATCGCGGTCATAGACCTTCAGGTCGTAGGGTATGCCGAGTTCCTCGCAGAGCCAGACGATCCGCTCGGATTGCGACTTGCCGAGATGATGAACGGTCAGCATGGCAACCTCTCGCGGCGTAAGAAAATGTCAGGAAAAAGCGTCGCGCCGTAACATCGGCCCGCGCGGGGTGTCAACGCAGCGCACCCGCTCTATAAAGATGGTGTGGAATCCAGAGCCCCCGCCAATCCCCTGTTCCTGCGCGACGAAGAGTTGCGTCAGGGCATCGAGCTGATGTTCTACGCCTATCGCGACTTCACGTTCGAATCCGACCAGCAGCTGCGGCACTACCAGCTCGGCCGCGCCCATCACCGGGCGCTCTATTTCATCGGCCGCCATCCCGGGCAGACGGTCGGGCACCTCCTGTCGATCCTGAAGGTGACCAAGCAGTCGATCAGCCGCGTGCTGAAGGACCTGCTGGAACAGGGCTATGTCGAGCAGAAGAGCGGCGCGCGCGACCGGCGCGAGCGCCTTCTCTGGCTGACCCCCAAGGGCCAGGAACTGGAGCGTGACCTGACCGACCGCCAGAGCCAGCGCTTCGCCCGCGCCTATCGCGAGACCGGCGCCGAGGCCGTGGAGGGCTTCCGCAAGGTCCTGCTCGGGCTGCTCGATCCCGCAGAGCGGCAGGTGGTCGACAAGCGAATGCGCGGCGGCAACCGCTAGCGCGCATGGACGCCTCGTCCGACAAGCCGCACATCCTGGTCGTCGACGACGACACGCGCTTGCGCGAACTCCTCAAGTCCTTCCTGTCGCGCAACGACTTCCGCGTCACCACCGCGGCCAGCGCCGCCGAGGCGCGCCAGCGGCTGGGGTCGCTCGACTTCGACCTGATCGTGCTCGACGTCATGATGCCCGGCGAGACCGGCCTGGAGTTCGCCGGCGAACTGCGCCGCACGGACGACGTGCCAATCCTGATGCTCACCGCAATGGTCGAGACCAAGGATCGCATCGCCGGCCTCGAGAAGGGCGTCGACGACTATCTCGGCAAGCCGTTCGAGCCGCGCGAACTGCTGCTGCGCATCCAGAGCGTGCTGCGTCGCGGCCGGCCCTCGGCTGCCGCCGCGGTCGCCGCATCCGGGACGCCGCGGCAGGTGACGTTCGGCCCCATGCAGTTCGACCTCGAACTGGGCGAACTCACCGACAAGGGCAGGCGCGTGGCGCTGACCGACGCCGAGATCGCCCTGATGCGCGCCTTCACCGGCCGGATCGGCGAGGTGCTGAGTCGTGAGACGCTGTGCAAGACCATCGGCGCCAACGTTAACGAGCGCGCCATCGACGTGCAGGTGACGCGCCTGCGGCGCAAGATCGAGCCCGATCCGTCGTTCCCGCGCTATCTGCGCACGGTGCGCGGCCAGGGCTACCGGCTGGTCGACGCATGAGGTGGAACGCCATCAGCGACGTGTTCGAGCGCATCGCGCAATGGTCGGACAAGCATTCGCCGCAAACCCTGTTCGCGCGCGCCCTGATCATCATCGTCGTGCCGATGCTGCTGCTGCAGGCGCTGTCGGCCTGGTGGTTCTACAGCCAGCGCGGCGACAACGTGACCAACCGCCTGGCCATCCTGCTGGTGCGCGACCTGCGCCTGCTGATCTCGCTGCGCTCGGACTTCCCCGACGACGAGCATCGCAACTGGATCCTGCGGCGCTCGGCGCAGGACCTGCTGCTGTTCGTCTCGTTCCGCAAGGGCATCGTGCGGCCCTTCAAGGAGCCCGAGTATTTCGACATCGTGGCCCGCGAGGTGCAGGGCGCGCTCAACGCCGACCTCAAGCGGCCCTTCTTCCTCGACAACAACATCGGCGGCGGCCAGCTGCTGATCGAGATCCAGCTTTCCGACGGCGACGTCATGGAGGTGCTGGTACCGCATGTGCGCCTCACCTTCGGATCGAGCTTCGCCTATGTCGTGGCGCAGCTCGGCCTCGCGCTCGTCCTGTTCGGCCTCGCGATCTGGTTCATGCGCCGCGAGCTGGTGCCCATCGAGCATCTCGGCGTCGCGGCCGACGCGCTGGGCAAGGGCCGCGACGTGCCCGACTTCGCCTTCTCCGGCGGCACGCGCGAGGTGCGCAATGCCGCCACCGCCTTCCACACGATGCGCATCCGTCTCCGGCGCTCGATCCAGCAGCGCACCGAGATGCTGGCCGGGGTCAGTCACGACCTGCGCACGCCGCTCACCCGCATGAAGCTGTCGCTGGCGCTGCTGCCGGAATCGCCCGAGACGAAGGAGCTGGCCGACGACGTGGCCGACATGCAGCGCATGATCGAGGGCTATCTCGCCTTCGCCCGCGGCGAGGGCGACGAGGAGCCGGTCGAGGCCGACCTGTCGGAGATCCTCGAGGACGTGGCGGCGGGCGTGCGGCGCGACAATGCCGGCCTCGACCTCGGCTGGAACGGCGACATGACCGTCGAGCTGCGTCCGGTGGCCATGAAGCGCTGCCTGACCAACATCGTCTCCAATGCGCTGCGCTACGCCAACCACGTGAAGGTCGAGGCGGTGCGCGGCCGCACCTCGATGGAGATCACGGTCGACGACAACGGTCCCGGCATCCCGCCCGAGAAATACGAGGACGTGTTCCGCCCCTTCTACCGGCTGGACGAATCGCGCAACGCCGACACCGGCGGCGTGGGGCTGGGGCTCAGCATCGCCCGCGACGTCGCGCGCAGCCACGGCGGCGACGTGACCCTCGCTGCCTCGCCGTTCGGCGGCCTGCGCGTGATCGTGCGAATTCCGCTATGAGCGGTGCGCCGGGACTTGCCGGGCCGCCGCCTGTGATAGAGTGAAGCAAATAGTCGAGAGAAAAATGTCCAAGACAACGTCCACGACCTCGCCGCTTTCGTTCGCCCACGTCCCCCACCCGTCGCCTGTCTCCGCTGAAAAGCGCGCGGAACTGCTGAAGAATCCGGGCTTCGGCCGGGTCTTCTCCGACCACATGGTCACGATCCGCTATCACGAGAGCAAGGGCTGGTATGACGCCAAGGTCGAGCCGCGCGCGCCGATCCCGATGGATCCGGCCGCGGCCGTCCTGCACTACGCCCAGGAGATCTTCGAGGGGCTGAAGGCCTACCGCACCGCCGACGGCGGCGCGACCCTGTTCCGTCCGCTGGAAAATGCCCGCCGCTTCCAGCAGTCGGCCGAGCGCCTGGCCATGCCGATCCTGCCGGAGAACGTGTTCCTCGAGGCCGTCGACCAGCTGGTGAAGGTCGACCGGGCCTGGATCCCCGAGGGCGACGGCAGCCTCTACATCCGCCCCTTCATGTTCGCCAACGAGATCTTCCTCGGCGTAAAGCCCTCGTCGGACTACCTGTTCATCGTCATCGCCTCGTCGGTCGGCGCCTACTTCAAGACCGACGCGCCCGCCGTGTCGGTCTGGGTTTCCCAGGACTACACGCGCGCCGCTCCCGGCGGCACCGGCGCGGCCAAGTGCGGCGGCAACTACGCCTCCAGCCTGCAGGCGCAGGCCGAGGCGACGCGCCACGGCTGCGACCAGGTCGTGTTCCTCGACGCCGTCGAGCAGCGCTGGATCGAGGAGCTGGGCGGCATGAACATCTTCTTCGTGTTCGACGACGGCTCGATGATCACCCCGCCGCTCGGCGGCACGATCCTGCCCGGCATCACCCGCAACTCGCTGCTGACGCTGGCGAAGGACAAGGGCATCAAGGTGAGCGAGGAGCGCTACTCGATCGACCAATGGCGCAAGGACGCCGCCAGCGGCCGCCTGCGCGAGGCCTTCGCCTGCGGCACCGCCGCGGTCGTCACGCCGATCGGCACGGTGCGCAGCAACGACGGCGAGTTCCAGATCGGCAACGGCGGCTCCGGCGCCAAGACCGAGGAACTCAAGGCCGCCCTCGTCGGCATCCAGCGTGGCCGCGTCGCCGACCCGCACGGCTGGATCCACAGGGTTTACTAGAGAGTATTGCCGCCTCTTCTCACCTCCCCCGTCTCACGGGGGAGGCCGGGAGGGGGAAAGCAACGCGATGATCGCCGGCCAGGAAGAGTTCAGACTCATGGCCTTCCCCCTCCGGCCTTTGGCCACCTCTCCCGTATGACGGGGGAGGAAAGAAGGGCATAGACGTCACTTCTGGACGTCGTGCAGGAGGCGGCCGACGTTGTAGCCGTCGATATCGTCGGCGCTGACCGCCATGACGAGACGCGTGCGGCGGGGTGTCGTCCAGACCGTGACGTAGTGCACGGGCGCCCCCTCGCGGTTGTGCACCAGCCGGTCGATCTTGAGCGTCGCCGAATTGATCTCGACGTCGAGCGCACGCGCGACGAAGGGATCGGCGAGCGCGGCGTTGACCTCCTGCGCAACGTCTCCCAGCCGTTCGAAGCTGCCGGCGATCAGCTCGTGCAGCGGCGTCGTCTTCAGCCCCTCCTCCGTGACGGCCTGCGCGAACGGCATCGGGATCCAGCCGTCGAGCAAGGTCACGGGCTTGTTCTCGAATGACCGCACGCGCACCAGGTGCAGGGCCTGCTCGCCGTCGTCGATGCCGAGGTGGGCGGCGATGGGACGGGGGCAGCGCTCGATCTCGAGCGCCAGGATCCGCATCGTCGTCTCCTTCAGCGTGCGCCGCAGGTCGCCGATGAAGCCGAAGTCCGGACCGTGCTTGGTGTCGATGGTCTTGGCCGTGACGAAGGCGCCGACGCCCTGGCGATTCTGGACGAAGCCGTCGTCGGCGAGATCGGAGAGCGCGCGTCGCACGGTGATCCGCGAAATCGAGAACTGGCGGCAGAGCGCTTCCTGGGTCGGCAGCGCCTCGCCCGGACGGTAGCGGCCCGACACGATCTGCTCCTTCAGCAGGACATAGAGCTGTCGATGCAGCAGCGCGCCATCGGCCTGCAGTTTCATGTCGGCGCCCGGTTTCGCTTGCCGGCCCATGCCGCGCGGTCTGCTTGCCTCGGTGTCGATTGCCATGTTGTATTAACTATATACCAACAAGAAAGAGGAGGAACGAGGATGGCCAGAAGTATCACGGCGGCGTTCGCCGGCATCGCCCTTGCGTTGGGTCTTGCGGCAACGGCAATGGCCCAGAACGCGGCCCCCGCCAAGTCCAACTTCGCCCCCACCAGGACCGTCACCATCATCGTGCCCTACAGCCCGGGCGGCGGCACCGATGCCGTCGGACGCCTGATGGCCAAGGCGCTGGAGGAAAAGTGGGGCCAGACGGTGATCGTCGACAACCGAACCGGCGGCAACGGCTCGGTGGGCGCGGCCATCGTCGCGCGTGCCCAGCCCGACGGCCACACGATGGTGCTGGCGGTGTCGGGCATCGCCATCAACGCCCACCTGATGAAGCTGCCCTACGACACGGCGACGGCCTTCGCGCCGGTCACGGCCGTCGCCTATCCCGTTGCAACGCTTCTCGCCACGCCAAACCTCCCGGCCAACGATCTCAAGGGCCTGGTCGAACTGGTGCGCAAGGAGGGAGCCGACAAGCGCACGTCGGCGAGCCCGGACCCGGGCAGCCGTCTGATGGCCGAGCGCATCTTCGACAGCGCGGGCATCAAGCTGATGAATGTGCCCTACAAGGGCGCCGCCTCGTTCGTCGGCGACATCTCGGCCGGCCGCGTCGATGTCGGCATCGCCAGCGTCACCTCGGGTCTGGCGCTGATCAACGCCGGCAAGCTCAAGGCGCTGGGCATCATGGGCACGCAGCGCATCCCCGCTTTGCCCAACGTCGCGACCTTCAAGGAGCAGGGCTTCTCCGGCCTCGACGAGAATTCCTGGTACGGCCTGTTCGCCCCGGCCGGCACGCCGCCGGCCACCGTCGACGCGATCCAGAAGGACATTGCCAGCGTGCTCGCGGTGCCTGAGTTCCGCGCCAAGATCATCGAGTACGGCTCGCTGCCCGGCGGCGATACGCCGGCCGCCTTCTCCGAGCGCTTCCAGCGCGATCTCAAGGACTCCGGCGAGACGATCCGCCGGCTCGGCATGACCGCGGACTGACGGAGGACATCATGGCAACGACCGCTCCCATCGCCTGGACCGTCGCCGACGTCGCATCGGACAAGGGCTGGATCTACGCCTTGTCGCCGACCGAAGGCGCCGACCTGCTCGCGACGGTGCGCAAGGCAGGACCCGCCGACCGGCCGATCCTGTCGTGGCGCCGCGAGGATTTCGATCTCGGCGCCGCGGTTCCGACGCTCGCCGCCGCCTTCCGCGAGGTGCGCGACGGGCGCGGCATGGCGCTGGTGAAGAACCTGCCGCGCGAGGGCGTCACGCCCGACGAATTCAGGCTGATGACCTGGGCGATCGGCCTGCATTTCGGCGTGGCGCGGCCGCAGAACAAGGCCAGCGACTACATCACCGAAGTGAAGAACGCCGGCATGAACTACCGCAGCCCGACCGGCCGCGGCTACAACTCCAACGCCGAGCTCGACTTCCATGTCGACGGCTCCGACGTGGTGCTGCTCTCCTGCTACAACCAGGCGCCCGTCGGCGGCATGAGCATGTGCGCCAGCGCCGCCACCGCCTACGACATCGTCAGGCAGGAGCGGCCCGACTATGCCGCGGCCCTGGCGACCGACTACCCGTTCAGCCGCAACGGCGAGCAGTCCGAGGGCGAGGCGCCGTGGTATCCGGCGCCGATCGTCACCGAGGAGAGCGGCCGGGTCTTCTGCAAGTGGAACCGCAACCGCATCGTCAACGCCCTGAAGCTCGACGACGCGACGCCGCTCACCGACCTGCAGCGCGAGGCGATGGAGTATTTCGACACGGTGCTGCGCCGGCCCGAGAACATGTTCTGCATGAATCTCGAACCGGGCGATCTCCAGATCCTGTGCAACCAGACGATGCTGCACTCGCGCACCGGCTTCGAGGACCATGACGACGAGGCGAAGAAGCGCACGCTCTACCGGCTGTGGCTGGCCCGCCCCGATTCGCGGCGCCTGCCGCAGAGCTGGGAAGTATTCTACGGCACGGTCGAGCCGGGCGCGGTGCGTGGCGTGATGAAGGGTCAGAACTACGACGAGGTGCGGCGCGGCTTCGATGCGCGCCAGGCCGCGGCGATGGGAATGAAGGCCGCCTGAGAAGGAGAGCGACATGTCCAAGGGCAAGATCTTCCGCGACGCCATGAAGCGCGGGATGGTGGCGGCGCCGGGCTGCTTCGACTGCATCACCGCACGCTCGATCGAACGCGCGGGCTTCGAGGCGGTCTACATGACCGGCGCAGGCACCGCGGCCAGCCTCGGCTATCCCGACTACGGCCTCGTTACGATGTCGGAGATGGCCGACAATGCCGGCCGCATCGCCACGGCGATCAAGCTGCCGGTGATCGCCGACGCCGACACCGGCTACGGCAACGAGCTGAACGCGATCCGCACCGTGCGCGAGTACGAGAAGCGCGGCGTCGCGGGTATCCATATCGAGGACCAGGGCTTCCCCAAGAAGTGCGGCCATCTCGAGGACAAGACCATCGTGCCGATCGAGGACTATGTCGCCAAGATCCGCGCGGCGGTGAGCGCCAAGGTCGATCCGAACTTCATCATCATCGCGCGCACCGATTCGCGCGCCATGCTGGGCTTCGAGGAAGCGATCCGCCGCGCCAACGCCGCCATCGAGGCGGGCGCCGACATGGCCTTCGTCGAGGCGCCGCAGACGCTCGAAGAGACGGCCTCGGTGCCGAAGCTCGTCAAGGGTCCCTGCCTGCTCAACATGGTGTGGAAGGGCAAGACGCCCGACCTGTCGATCGACGAGGCCGGGAAGATGAACTACGCGGTGATGATCCTGCCGGGCGTGCTGACGCGCACCGTGGTCGGCGCCTGCGACGCGGCACTCGCCGATCTCAAGGCCAAGGGCCGCCATCCCGCCCCGCTCTCGGACATCACGCCGCAACAGGGCTTCCGCCTGTCCGGCGCCGACGAATGGGACGGCTACCGCACGCGCTTCCGCGAGCCGATGCCGAAGGCGGCGGAGTAGTCGCGCCTCTTCTCCTCCCCCGTCCTACGGGGGAGGCCGGGAGGGGGGAAAGCAACGCGATGAATGCCGGCCGGGAAGAGTTCAGACTCATGGCCCTTCCCCCTCCGGCCTACGGCCACCTCCCCCGTATGACGGGGGAGGTTTTGAAACTTTAGAAAAGCTTCCCGCCGTTGGGCACCGGCTTGGTCGGCGCGATCAGGACCACGCTGCCGTCGGCGGCGGGGAAGCCGAGGGTCAGCACTTCCGACATGAACTTGCCGATCTGGCGCGGCGGGAAGTTCACCACGGCGGCGACCTGACGGCCGACCAGTTCCTGCGGTGTATAGTGGACGGTGATCTGAGCCGAGGATTTCTTCGTGCCGATCCCGTCGCCGAAATCGATCAGCAGCTTGTAAGCGGGCTTGCGCGCACCCTCGAGCGGCGCGGCTTCGACGATGGTGCCGACGCGGATGTCGACGCGCTCGAAGTCTTCATAGGTGATGGTGGCCATGCGCGACAGTAGAGTCGCGCGCGCAAAAGAAAAGGGGCCCCGTACGCGGCCCCTTTTCCGGGTCGGCGACAGGCCGACCCACGCTTACTCTAAAGACGCTTACTTCTTGGCGATCGCGGCCTTGACCTCTTCGGTCAGCTCGGCGACGCGGGCGCTCAGCGCCGTCACGGCGTCGGTCTGGCCCTTGGTGTAGAGGTCGGCCAGCTCCTTGGAGTTGGTGATCGCCGACTCGTACGACTTCTTCATGAAGTCGATCTGCTTGGCAGCCTTCTCCTCGACGGTCGCGGCGGCGAGGACTTCGCTGCCGTGCTTGGAGAGGTCTTCCATCGCGGCGCGGACCATGTCGCCCTGGCGCTGCGCGATCGTCTTCATCGACTCGACGGCGGCGGTGTTGAGCGAGGTGATGGTCGCGAAGTTCTTGCGCGCGGTCTCGACGAAGCTCTCGACGTTGACGGCCGGCAGCTTGAACTCGCTGGACATCTTGCTGAAGTCGAAGTCGGCGAAGGGGTTCTTGAAGGCGCCGTTGGCGTACATGGGAATTCTCCTGCAGGGTCAAACAAAGGCTGAGCTGGGTGCCCCGCCTTTGCTGCGGTGCACAACGAAGCCTAATTTAGGGATGCGCTGCAGCGAGTCAAGGGGTGTTATTGTGCACTGCACAAAATATTCACGAGGCAGGCGAAACCGGCGCCTCCTGCGCCGTCCGCGAACGCGGTGATTTCGTATATTTGTCAAACAGTTGCGACCAGCGTTCCGCGGTCTTCAACCGTCCGTCGAGGGCCGCCATCGTCTTCGACAGATCGCCCGTCTCGTCGCCGTCGAAGACCCGCGAAACGGCGTAGTGGATGGCGAGGAGCCCGTTCTGCCGCAATGCACCAGGAAGTCCTTCGCTCGGCACCGACGCTGCTTCGAGCATGGCCGACATCGACCGCCGCAGGGCCGGCCCCATCGCCAGGGCGACCATCGGATCGCTTGTACCGGCGCGGCGCAGGGCGCGGAGGGCCGCGCGGTGCGGCTTCAGCGCGTCGTAGCGGCGCATCATCACGTCGAACAGCCGGTCGCGCACCGTCTCCTCGGGATCGGTCGCCGACGGTGTCCCGGCCAGGACCTCGCCATCGATGCGCGCCATGAACGCCGCCGCCAGGGACATCTTGTCGGGATGCAGGCGATAGAGGTCGGCAAACCCCAGGCCGGCCGCCTGCGCCACCTCCCGCAGCGAAACCGCCGCAAAGCCCTTCTCGGCGATCAGGCCGAGAAAGGCGTCGAGGGCCTTGTCTTCGGCCTCACTCATCCCGCCAGCTCCTTCGAGCGATGCGAGGCGGCGGCGAGCGCCTTGTCGAACACGGGCTGGATGCCGTCATCTGCCATCAGGACGTGCAGGGCCGCGGCGGTGGTGCCGCCGGGGCTGGTGACGTTTACGCGGAGCTGCGACGCGGGCTCCTTCGATTGCTTCAGCAACTCCCCGCTGCCGGCCACGGTTGCGCGCGCGAGCTGCATGGCCATCTCGGCCGGAAGGCCCGCCTTCACGCCGGCCGCGGCCATCGCCTCGACCAGGAGGAAGACATAGGCGGGCCCGCTGCCCGACAGGGCCGTGACCGGATCCATCAGCGCCTCGTCGTCGGCCCACAGGACCTGCCCGACCGCTTCGAGGAGTTCGTGACAGTGCTTCTTCTCCGCAGGCGTCACGCTGGCCGCTGCCGTCGCCACGGTGATGCCCTGGCGCACCGCCGCCGGCGTGTTGGGCATGGAGCGCACGATCTTGGCGGTGTGGCCGAGATGGGCCGCGAAATAGCCCAGCGTCTTGCCGGCCGCGATCGACAGGAACACCGAGCCCTTGCCGGCGAAGCGGCGCAGGTCGGCCAGGGTCGCATCCATCGATTGCGGCTTCACCGCCAGCACCACGATCTCCGGCGCCTCGCTCACTTCCGTCGAGGAGGAAACGACGCGGACCCCGGCATGACGGGGACGGATCGCCTCGACCGGTTCGGCGACGATGATGTCGGCGGCCACGAGGCCGCGCGCCAGCCACCCGTCGAGCATGGCGCCGCCCATCTTGCCGCATCCGACCAGCAGCAGCTTGCCCATCGTCCTAGCGTCCCTTGAATTTGGGATCGCGCTTTTCGCGGAAAGCGTTGGAGCCTTCCTTGCGATCCTCGGAGTTGGCGATGGTTTCGAGCTTGTAGCGCTCCGGCACGAAGATCTCGGCCGGGCCGCGCGGCAGCGTCTGGTTGGCGAAGTCGCGCAGGGTGCGGATCACCAGCGGCGCGGACTGGGCGATGACCTTGGCCATACGGCGCGCCTCGGCGCGCTCCTCGCCCAGCGGCACCACCTTGTTCACGAAACCCACGTCGTAGGCGCGCTTCACCGAGATCTCCTCGCCGAGCAGCAGCAGTTCCATCGCTACCTTGTGCGGCATGCGCGAGACGATGCCGGGCATCAGGCCGCCGAACACGCCGACCTTGGCCTCGGGATACATGAACTTCGTCGTATCCGCAGACACCATGAGATCGCAGGTCATCACCAGGCAGATGCCGCCGCCGATCACCCAGCCCTGGGTGGCCGCGATCACCGGCTTGGTCAGCGCGTGGCTGACGTGCGGGACGGCCTTCCACATGGCGGCGGGCGGATTGTTGAGGTCGGCGCCGACGCAGAAGGCCGGGCCGTCGGCCTGCAGCACCGCGACCTGGTCGTCGCCCGCCTCGAAGGCGCGATAGGCGTCGTAGAGCCCGTCGCACAGCTCCTGGGTCAGCGCATTGCGCTTCTCCGGGCGCATCATGGTGATGGTGGTGATACCTTCGCTCGACTCGACTTTGACCAGACTCACGGCGTCCTCCAGTGCTTCTTGCGCCGGATGCTACCAGCCGACCATACTCGCCGCATCAGGAGAGCTGCCATGCAAACCCGCAATCCCTTCATCGACGACCTCACCAAGGTGGCCAACGGCGCCATGGGGGCACTGACCGGCGTGAAGGACGAGGTCGAGGCCCGCGTGCGCGACCAGATCGCCAAGATCCTGGACGGCATGGACATTCCGCGCCGCGACGAGTTCGACGCCGTGAAGGCGATGGCCGCCAGGGCGCGCGAGGAGAACGAGGAGCTGAGGAAGCAGATCGCCGAGCTGCAGGCCAGGCTCGGCGGCGCCGCCGGCCCCGAAGCGTAGGGCGCGGGAACGATGCGCGTCGGTGTCGAGGTTGGCGGAACATTCACCGACCTCGTCGCCGTCGAAGGCGGCCGGCTGGTCGTCACCAAGGTCCCGAGCACGCCCAAGTCGCCCGATGTCGGCGCCTTCGCGGCGCTGACGGCGTCGGGCATCGACCTCGCCCGCATCGAGGATCTCGGCCACGGCTCGACCGTCGCCACCAACGCGGTGCTGGAGCGCAAGGGTGCGACGGTTGCGTTCATCGCGACGGCAGGCTTTCGCGACCTGCTGTTCATGCAGCGTCACGACCGGCGCAACATCTACGATCTCTTTTATGCCAAACCCGCACCGCCGGTGCGTCGCAAGGATTGCTTCGAGGCGGTCGAACGGCTGCGCGCCGACGGCTCGGTCGAGACGCCGCTCGACGAGGCGAAGGTAAAGACCGAGCTGCTGCCGGCGCTCAAGGACGGCGGCTATCGCGCGGTCGCGATCTGCCTGCTGAACGCCTATGCCGATCCGGTGCACGAGAAGCGGCTGGCCGCGCTGATCGGCGAGGCCCTGCCCGGCGTGCTCGTGACCTGCAGTCATCAGGTCGCGCGCGAGTTCCGTGAATTCGAGCGCGCCTCGACGACTTTGCTGTCAGCCTATGTGCAGCCGGTGATCGACGGCTACCTGCACCGCTTCGAGGGCAAGCTCGCCAAAGCGGGCTTCAAGGGCCGCTTCACGGTGATGCAATCCAACGGCGGACGCCTGCCCGCCGAGGCGATGCGCCAGAGCGCCATCACCGCGCTCTATTCCGGTCCCGCGGCGGGCGTGGTCGGCGCCACGCGGCAGGCCGCCCGCTCCGGCTACAAGGATCTCATCACCTTCGACATGGGCGGCACCTCGACCGATGTGTGCCTGGTGCAGGACGGACGGCCGTCGCTGGCGGCCGAGACCGAGATCGACGGCCTGCCGATCCGCACGCCCGTGCTCGATATCGTTTCCGTCGGCGCCGGCGGCGGCTCGCTCGCCTGGGTCGACGATGGCGGCATGCTGAGGGTCGGCCCGCAGAGCGCCGGCGCCGATCCCGGCCCCGCCTGCTACGGCCGCGGCGGCACCGAGCCCGCGACGACGGACGCGCATATCGTCATCGGCACGATCCGGCCGGGCGCGTTTCTCGGCGGCCGCATGCAACTCGACGGCGAGGCGGCGCGCCGCGCCTTCGAGCCGCTGGCCGAGCGCTTTGCGCTGAGCGTCGAGCAGGCCGCCTCCTCGGCGCTGCAGCTCGCCGACGCCAACATCGTGCGCGCCATCCAGCTCGTCTCGACCGAACGCGGCCGCGATCCGCGCGACTATGCGCTGGTGCCCTTCGGCGGCGCGGGCCCGCTGCATGCCGCGCGCATCGCCGAGGAACTCGGCATCTCGACCATCGTCGTGCCACCCAATGCCGGCGTGATCTCGGCCTACGGGCTGGTCGCGTCGGACTACACCAAGTTCGACGCCGTCACGCGCAAGATGAAGCTCGACGACACGGCCGCGCGCGACGCCGGGCGCATCTTCGGCGAGATGCGTGACCGGCTCTCCGCGCAGTTCGCCGACATGAAGCTGCCGGGCACGCTCGACTACACGCACACGCTCGACATGCGCTTCGTGGGCCAGGCCTTCGAGGTCGGTGTCGAAATTCCGGCGGATCGTCTGGCCTCGCTCGATGCGGCCTATCTCGCCGGACTGTTCGCCGACGCCCATCACCGCACCTTCATGCACGGCGCCAACCTCGACCGCCCTGTCGAGATCGTGACCTTGCGCGTCGGCGCCACGCTCCCGATCGGCGGCGCCCCGAAGCTCGACCGCGAGAAACTCGCAGCCCGCGCGCCCGAGCAGGCGAAGATCTTCCATGGCGAGGCCTGGCTCGATTGCGCCCGCCACACCGCCGAGGCGCTGGCCGCCGGCCAGCAGATCACGGGCCCCGCCGTCATCGAGGGCTACACCGCAACGACCTGGGTGCCGCCCGGATGGACGGCCGAGCTCGACGACGCGGACAATCTGATCCTCCGGAGATCGCCATGAGCCAGCTCGGTCCGATCGACTATGCCGTCATCAGCCAGGCGCTGATCGCCGGCGCCCGAGAGATGGGCGTGAAGCTGATCCGCTCGGCCTACTCGACCATCCTGCGCGAGGCGCGCGACGGTTCGGCGGGCCTGATGGACCGCGACGGCAACACGGTGGCGCAGGCCGAGCTGATCCCGATGCAGCTCGGCCCGATCGGCGAGACGTTGCGCGCCTGCCTGCGCCGCCATCCCGTCGAGACGCTGCAGGAAGGCGATTTCCTCATCAACAACGACCCGTTCGAGGGCGGCCAGCATATCCCCGACGTGTTCATCTTCACGCCGATCTTCGTCAGCGGCCGGGTCGTCGGTTTCGGCGCCTCGGTGGCGCATCATCTCGACCTGGGCGGCGGCGCGCCCGGCCTCAACATCCATGCCTCGGACGTCTACCAGGAAGGGCTGCGCTTCCCGCCCACGCGCTACAGTTTCGAGCACGACTGGAACGGCGGCTCGTTCGAGCGGCTCGTGACGGCCAACGTGCGCGTGCCCGACCTCACGATCGGCGACTTCAACGCGCAGTTCGCCGCCAACGCCATAGGGGTGTTGCGGGTGAAGCAGCTCTGCGAGCGCTACGGCACCGACAAGGTCGAGGCCGCGATGCGCGAGATGCAGGATTATTCCGAGCGCCGCGTGCGCGCCGCCATCGCGCAGGCCCCGAAGGGCACCTTCTACGGCGAGGACGCGGTCGACGACGACGGGCTCACCGACGAGCCGCTGGTGGTGAAGGCCAGGGTCACGATTGCCGAGGATTCGGTCGAGATCGATTTCGAGGGGACCTGCGCGCAGGTGAAGCGCAACCTCAACTGCCCCTATTCCAGCACGCTGTCGGCGGCGCTCTCCTGCGTGAAGTCGGTGCTGACCAGTCCCGACATCCCCTACAACGAGGGCATGGCGCGGCCGATCACCATCAAAGTGCCCTACGGCTCGCTGCTCAATCCGCGGCCGCCGGCGCCGGTGCGCGCGCGCATGATCCCGGCCTATCGCGTCTTCAACGCGGTGATGAAGGCGATGGCCCAGGCGCTGCCCGACAAGGTCATCGCCACCGGCTTCGACTGCACCACCGCCTTCTGCCTCTCCCATCTCGGCGAGAAAGGCTACAGCGTCTATCTGGAGATCTTCGGCGGCGGCTATGGCGCCTCGCGCGACGCCGACGGTTGCGACGCCGTCGATTCGCCGCTCAGCAACTGCTCCAACGCGCCGGTCGAATCGCTCGACATCGACTACAGCTTCTTCCGCATCGTCGGCTACGAGCTGGCGCCCGACTCGTTTGGCCTCGGCGCGCGACGCGGCGGCGCGGGCTTCACGCGGCGCTGCGAGATCCTGCGCGACGACGTGCAGCTCGCCATCTACTCCGACCGTTTCCGCCTCGCCCCCGAAGGCCTTCTGGGCGGCGAGCCCGGCCAGCGCGGCTACTGCCGCGTCTTCCGCGCCAACGGCACCGTCGAGGAGCTGAAGAGCAAGGCCGCCCTCGATCTCGGCAAGGGCGACATCGTCGAGATGTTCGTAGGCGGTGGCGCGGGCTTCGGCCGGGTCGTCGAGCGTCCCGACGCGATGATCGAGCGCGACCTCGCCGACGGGCTGCTCACGCGCGACCCGCGCAGCGCGCGGAAGATGGCGGCGGAGTAGCTACACGTAGCAGTGCAGCCGCTTGCCGGGGAGCAGGTCGTACGGCGACTTCCAGCCAGGAAGCGCGGCCATGCGCTGGAGCCACGCATGCACGGCGGGATGGCTGACCGCGAGGTCGTAGCCCGCCTCGTTCTTGGGGAACGACAGATAGGCCATCATCGAGATGTCCGCGATGGTCGGCCGGTCGCCGATCGCGAAGGCACGCTTCGCCAGGTGGCCGTTAAGGATGCCGAGATAGTCGTCGATGCGCTTGCGCATGAAGTCGAGCACGACGGGATCGACCGAACGAAGGAAGGCGCGGTTGTAGCGGTAGGTCGCCATGAAGCCGGTGAGCTTGTGGTTGTCCCAGAACAGCCAGCGCAGGATCTCGAACTTCTCCACTTCGCTCGTTGCGCCGAAGCGGCCATGGCGTTCGGCGAGCCGCAGCAGGATCGGCGCGGTCTGGGTCAGGCGCTCGCCATCCTCCTCCAGCACGGGGATCTCGCCCATCTCGTTGACCGTGGCGCGCCATTCTGTCGTGCGCGTGACGCCGCCGCCGAAATCCGTCCAGATCGGCTCGAAGGTTTGCCCGCACAGCGTCAGCATCAGCGCCAGCTTGTAGCTGTTGCCCGATTCAGGGAAGTAATGGAGGCGATAGGTTGGCGATGGCCGGTTCATGGCAGCACGGTAGACCGTGTCGCCGTGGAGTAAAGGTCCCTCGCTTACGCTCGGGATGACAATTGTGCGCTGGCGCACAACGTGCGTCCCAACAACGTTGTCATCCCGAGCGTAGCCGAGGGACCTTTGCGTTACAGCGCCCCGACCGACTTCAGATAGAGGTCGCTCGCTTCCTTCGTGACCTTGCCCGCCTTCCCGTCGGCAATCAGGCGGCCGTCGACTTTCGTCACCGGCGTGACGCCGCCCAGGGTGCCGGTCACGAAGGCTTCGTCGGCGGAATAGACCTGGGCGAGCGTGAAGTCGCATTCTTTCGCCACGTTGCCGGCGGCGCGCCAGGCGTCGATCACGTTCTGCTGGGTGATGCCTTTGAAGCTGTAAAGGCTGGTCGAGGTCCAGAGCTCGCGACCGCGCACGATGAAGAAGTTGGTCGAATTGCACGAGGCCACGAAGCCGCGCGGGTCGAGCATCAGCGCCTCGTCGGCGCCGGCCTTGATGGCCTGGATCAGCGCCTGGATCAGATTGAGCCGCGAGTGCGAGTTGAGGCGCAGGTCGAACTGGTCCGGGTTGGTCGTGCGGAAGGTCGAGGTGAAGAGCGAGTAACCCTTGGCTTTGGCCTCGGGGATCGGCGTCTTGTATTCGGCGACGCAGACGATCGTCGCCTTGCCGATCACGAAGCGCGGATCCTGGTTGGGCGTCTTCTTGAGGCCGCGCGTGATCATGAGGCGAACATGGGCGCCGTCGGTCATGCCGTTCTTCGCCAGCGTATCGGTCACGACCTTGGTCACGCCGGCGCGGTCGAGCCCGATGTCGAGATCGATCGAGCGCGCGCCCTCGAACAGGCGATCGAGATGCGCGTCGAGGCTGATCAGCCTGCCCTTCACGAGGCGCAGGCCTTCCCACACGCCATCGCCCAGCACGAAGCCGGAATCGAACACCGAGACGCTGGCCTCGTTGCGCGGCGCGAAGGCGCCGTTCACATAGACCAGCACCTGGTCGTTGCGCGCATCGGCCAGATAGGCCTGGGCGCTCGCCTGTTCCGTCGTCATGGCATGTTCCCTAGAAGCTGAATTGCTTGTGGCTGGCGAGGAAGGCGCGGGTGCGCTCCTTCTTCGGGTTCTTGAGGACTTCGTCCGGCGTGCCCTGCTCGTGGATGGCGCCGTCGGCCAGGAAGATCACGCGCGTGGCGACGTGGTAGGCGAAGCCCAGCTCGTGCGTGACCAGCAGCATGGTGCGGCCTTCCTTCGCGAGCGCCAGGATGACGTTCAGCACTTCGCCGACCAGCTCCGGGTCAAGCGCCGAGGTGGGCTCGTCGAACAGCAGCATCTCGGGGTCCATGGCGAGCGCGCGCGCAATGGCGACCCGCTGCTTCTGGCCGCCCGAGAGATGCGCGGGATAGGTGTCCGCCTTCTCGGCAAGGCCGACCCGCGCCAGCTCCTTCCGCGCCCGCGCCTCGGCTTCCGCCTTGGGCATGCCGCGCACGGTGCGCAGACCTTCCATCACGTTGCCGATCGCGGTCATGTGCGGGAACAGATTGAACTGCTGGAACACCATGCCGACCCGCTGCCGCACCTGGATCAGCTCGGCTTCGCGATAGATCCGCTCGCCGGCCCTGCCTTCGCGGCCCAGCATCTGGCCGTCGAGCGCGATGGTGCCGCCGCCCGGGCGCTCCATGAAGTTGAGGCAGCGCAGCAGCGTGCTCTTGCCCGAGCCCGAGGCGCCCAGGATCGCGATGCGCTCGCCGCGTTTCACATCGAGGTCGATGCCGCGCAGCACGTCGGTGGCGCCGAACCGCTTGGTCAGGCCGCTGACCTTCAGGATCGTCATTCGTCCCTCTTCAGCCGGCGTTCGAGGAAGTAGCTGAACTGGACCAGCGGCCACAGGAACACGAAGAAGATCACCGCGACGGCGGTGTAGGCCTCGATCGGATTGTAGTTGAGCGAGGCGATCAGCTTGCCCTGCTGCAGCAGCTCGACATAGGCGACGGCTGAGGCCAGCGTCGACATCTTGAAGATTTCGATGGCGCGGTTGGTCAGCGCCGGCAGCATGCGCTTCAGGGCCTGCGGGAGAATGATCCGCCGCATCGCCTGGCCCCAGCGCATGCCCAGCGCCCGCGCCCCGTCCCACTGGCCGGTCTCGATCGACTGGATGCCGCCGCGATAGATCTCGGCCGAGAAGGCCGCTGAGTTGAGCGAGATGCCGAGCGAGGCGGCGGCGAGCGGCGAGATCTGGAAGGGCAGCAGGATCGGCAGGGCGAAGTAGAACCACAGGATCTGCACGAGCACCGGCGTATTGCGGAAGAACTCGACGAAGACCGTGGCCGGGATGTGGATCCAGCGGTTGCGCGAATAGCGCCCGAGGCCGACCAGCAGGCCGAGGCTGAGGCCCAGCACCAGGCAGATGGCGAAGATGCGCAGGGTGCCCGCCGCACCGACCAGCAGCGCATCGGTGTTCTCGAAGACCGAGGCGAAATCCCAGCGCATCAGCGAACCGTACTCTCGCCGCTACGGGCCAGCCGCAACTCGACCAGACGCGCGACCTGGCTCGCGAGGAAGATCACCACGAAATAGATCAGCGCCACGACCGTGTAGGTTTCGAGCGGCCTGAACGTCTTCTGCGAGACCTCGTTGGCGGCGAACAGCAGATCGGCATAGGAGATGGTGGCGATCAGCGTCGTCGTCTTCATCAACTCGATGGCGCGTTCCATGAAGGCCGGGATCATGCGCTTCACCGCCTGCGGCAGGATGATGCGACGCATCGCCTGGTCGTGGCGCATGCCGATCGCCCGCGCGCCATCCCACTGGCCGCGCTCGATCGACTGGATGCCCGCCCGGAACACCTCAGCGAAGAACGCGGCCGACTGGATCGAGAAGGTGACGGCGCCGGCCACGAAGGGCGTCATCTCGATGCCGACCAGGATCGGCAGGGCGAAGAAGAACCAGAAGAGCTGGACTAGCGGCGGCGTCGTGCGGAACACTTCGATGATGAAGCCGGCCGGCCAGGACAGGACCCGCCGGGGCGACAGACGCAGCAGTGCCAGCGCCAGACCGAGCACGACGCCGCACACCAGCGCCGTGCCCGTGATCTTGAGCGTGTTCGCCAGTCCCTGCGCCAACAACGGTGCGTTGGCGAGGACTGGTGAGAAGTCCCACTGGTAGGCCAAGAGGCGGCGCCGCCTACTTGATCATTTCCTTCATGACCGGCGGCGCGAGCTTGGGATCGAGGCCGAAGTCGGTGAGCGCCTGCTCGTAGAACTTCTGCGTCTGGCCGCTCTTGTAGTAGCCCGCAATCTGCTGATCGACCCATGCGGTGAAGGCGGTGTCGCCCTTGCGCAGCGCCACACTGGAGGGCTGCGACTCGGCAGGCAGCGGCACCACGATCTTGCCCTTGCCGAGCCGCTGGCGCGCGGCCAGCAGCGGCGGATGGAAGAGCAGCACCGCATCGACGCGGCCCGACTGGAAGGCCGCAATCGCCTCGGCATTGCCGGGGAAGCGCTGGATGTCGGCCTTGGGCGTGTGCTGCGTCGCCCAGCGGTCCATCGTCGAGGCCTGCGGCACGGCGATGCGCACGCCCTGCTTGTTGAGCCCCTCCCAGGTCTTGGCGTCGAGGTCGTCACGCGCCAGCACGGCGAGCGAGTACCAGAGCAGCGGCGTCTCGGGGAAATTGGCGGCCTGTTTGCGCTCGGCGGTGGCGTCGAGCATGAACATGAGGTCGATCTTGTCGCCCTGGAGCGCGGCGATCGCATTGCCCCACGTCACTTCGACCGGCTCGAACTTCACGCCCAGCGTCTGCGCCATCGCCTTGCCCATCGCGATGCCGAGACCGGACGCCCATTCGCCGGTCTTGGGATCCTTCGAATACCAGGGCGGCGCCTGCGTGACGCCGACGCGCAGCACGCCGCGCTTCTTCACCTCGTCGAGCGTGGCCTGGGCACGCGCGGCAAAGGGCATCGCCAGCGCCGCAGCGCTCGCGGCCCCGACGGCAAACAACGAACGTCGATTGATGCTCATGAATGATCTCCCCTCTTTGGCTTCCCCGACAAATCCGGCATCGAGCGCAGGAACCGCTCCGTCGTTTCCACGCCACGACGCATGTGATCGGCAATCTCGGCTTTCATCGTCTCGAAGTTCGAGCCGAAGGCCGCCCCGATGTAGCTGTCGTGACTGTCGCGCTTCGGACCGCGCCGGCCATGCGCGCGATGATGCGCCGCCCAATAGAGCTGCAGCCGGCCGCGCAAGCCGTGCCAGGCGCGCTGCAGGAGCTTGTGGCCGCTCGCCTCGTAGACGAGGCCATGGAATTCGAGTTCGGCGAGGATGCTGGCGCGATCGTCGCCGGCGTCGATCGTCGCGATCAGCGCCTCGTTACGGCGCCTGAGTTCGGCGCGGAAGCGATCGTCACGGCGCGGCCAGACCTGCTCGAAGGCGAAGGTCTCCAGCACCGTGCGCAGCGAATAGATCTCGTGGACGTCCTCGACCGAGAGCTCGGCGACACGCGTGCCGGTGTAGGGCACGGTCACGACCAGCCCCTCCTCGATCAGCTGTCGCAGCGCCTCGCGCAATGGCCCCCGGCTGACGTCGAACCGTTCCGACAGCGCCGTCTCGACCAGCGGCGTGCCGGGCGGGATGTCGCCCGAGAGAATCGCGAGCCGCAGCCGCTCGACGATGTGCGCCCGCAGCGTCGCCTTCGGCACGCGCTCAAGATGCACGCCCACGTCTCGCATCGAGACATCGGAAAGAGCCAACTGACGTCCTCGCAAACTCAATCGTCGATTGTTGACAATCTGGCACAGGGAAAGGCCGCGGCACAAGGAGTGCAGGCAGCGGGCGCACGACCACCGCCACCCCGCGAACTCACCCAGATCGAATACGCTGAAGTTGATCCCTGGCCTCAGCGATGTCCAAGGCATCGTGACCTTCAGTGAACCAGTCGAGCGTCGGCACCAAGACCGCTTCCGCCGCGCCGTGGTCGCCATCACCGGCCAGCAAGCTCGCCAAGTCGCTACAGGCCCGAAGCTTGTGAAGATTGGCCGATTGCATATCCGCGAAGGCAACCGCTTCCCGATACTTCGTGGTGGCCCCCAAGCGGTCGCCGTGAAGCTCCAGGATTCGTCCGGACATGCGGAGGTACTCCGCGTACCCAGTCCGTTCCGCGACTTCACCATACAAAGCTTTCGCTTGATCCACGTAACGACCGGCCTGTTCGATGTTGCCCGTCCGGAAGAAGATATTCGCGGCTTCCACGAGAAGCATATCGAGCGAAAAGTTATTGCCGGTCCTGCGCCAAAGTGAGAGGCCGCTATCGAGTTCGGCGGCGCCACCTTCTGGATCGCCCGTAGCCACAAGGGCAATGCCGTGCGCCGCCCTCGCTTGACCAAGGCGACTCCCATATCCGTATCTCTCACACAGCTCGATGCTTTCTCGTATCGTGCGCAAGACCTCCGAATACTGGCCCAGAACAAGCGCGTTGCGCGTGACCGTCACGAGGCACCACGCAATGGAATACGGGTGACTGATCGCTCGTGCACGATTGAGCGCCTTGTGAGCCAAGTCCCTGGCCGTAGTTGGAAGGCCGTAGATGAGCTGCGACCGCGCGAGGTAGCTCATGGAGGAACAACGCGAGTCGCCGCCGCCAAAGGAGCTGTCGCGGCTCTCGTCGTCCTTGAAGTCGAGGATAGCCGACAGATCCTTGCAAGCATCTGCGATGTGACCCGCGTGAAAGCGACAGACCCCTCGAATTGAATAGTATTGGGCGCGGACGATCGGCGGAAGCTCCTCGATCTGGGCCGAAGAGACATAGGCCAGTTCGCGCTCGACCCGGTCAAAGTCTTGGCGGGCAAAATGCGGCGGCGCGTTACTGGCGCAGACACGAACGTAAAGCTCGCTATCGCCACTCTGTATAGCGGCTTGAAGCGCAGCCTCGCCGGCCTCGAATGCCTCTTGTGACGAATATCCATCCTGCAGCAGCGCCGCAGACAGTTTCTGCAGCAACCCGATGCGAGCACGTCGACCATCGTCATCTGGGGCCACAAGCGCGAGCGCCCGCCTCCACAACACCAACGCTTCTTTGTGGGATGCCGAGGCAAACGCCACGTCACCACCTCTCTCGAGCCAGATCGCCGCATCGCGAACTTGGGCGGCGGCCTCGAAATGGTGGGCGATTAGTTCAGGTCTCTGTTCGGATCCCCCATCGATGAGAGCTCGCGCAATGCGGTCGTGCACTTCTTTCCGACGCTGCCGCAGCATCGAGCCATAAGCGGCATCCTGGATGAGGGCATGCTTGAAGATGTAGGTTGTCGTCGTGCCTTGCTGACGCGAGAACAGGAGTCCCGCGCCCAAAAGCTGTTCAAGCCCCTCGGCCACCGCATTGGGTTGCAAGCCCGAGATGGCGAGCAAGAGGCCGAGATCGAACTCCCGACCAATCGCCGCGCCGAGTTGGGCGACCGTCTTGGCAGGCGCCAACCGGTCAAGGCGCGCCATGAGCGAATCCTGCAGGGTCGCCGGTATTTCGGTGCCGGTCAGCGGTCGCGTGAGTTCGTATCGGTCCTCACCGTCAACCAGCGCGCCCGAGTCGCACATGGATTTAAAGAGCTCTTCCATGAAGAGGGGCACACCATCAGCGCGGCTCGCGATGTATTCAGCGGCCTCCTCGGGAAGAGGCTTGCCGTTAGCCAGGGTCTGCAGCAGCAAGGCGGAGCTCGTGCGCGAAAGCCGGCTGAGCGGCAACGCGGTCGCCATCGGATGAGAGCCCCAGGGCGGCCGGTACTCAGGACGATGAGTCACCACCACCATCAGACGCTGCCGGCCGGCTCCATCAAGCACTCGCGAAATGAGCGCCTCGGTCGTGGGATCGATCCAGTGCGCATCTTCAATCACCCAGAGAACCGGCAATCGGCGGCAATCGGCGGCTATCTGATCGGCAAAAGCATCGAGCACGAGCTGTCGTTTGCGTGCCGGCGTCAAATCGTCGATCGTGCCATCAAGAGTGTCGTAGCCAAGCATCGAGGCGATCAAGGCGATCTGCTGCGCGTCGGCTTCCGGCAGAACGGTAGCGAGCTTGATCAATGCCTCGGCATTGTCGCCGGGAAGCAGCCCGGCCACGGTGCTCAACTGGGTAAGAGCTGGATAGAACGCAGAGTTGGTATGATGCGGCGTGCACTGATACCGCAGGCGAATCTGCGGCTCGACGGCAACCGCCTGCCAAAGAGAATCCGTGATGCGCGATTTGCCAATTCCCGCCTCACCGCTGAGCATCACAAGCTGATCGTCGCCCACGCAGGCTTGCTGCCAACGATCCAGGAGGAGTCCAGCTTCCTGTCCGCGCCCCACAAAGGAAGATCCTCGGATGCGACGCGTCGCCTCAAAGCGGCTGATACCCTGCCGCTCGTCCACGACCTCGAAAACCGGAACGGGCTCGGGAAATCCCTTTAATAACTGCGGCGGTAGGTCACGCAACGCAAAGAGGTTCCCGATCAGCCTCCGGGTCGGACCCGCTATCACGACACTACCGGGATCGCCCACGTTCAGTAGGCGGGCGGCCAAATTGGGCGTCTCGCCCACGACATTGATCTCGCGCGCGATGTCCTCGCCCAAGACATCGCCCACCACGACAGGGCCGGTGGCAATACCGACACGAGCCTCAAGTTGCCGACCATCGCGAGCTCGCACGGTTCTCAGTGCTGCGATGATGCGGAGACCCGCTCGCACCGCGCGTTCAGCGGCATCCTCGCTAGCGGTCGGATAACCAAAGTAGGCAAGAATGCCGTCGCCCATGAACTTTGCCACGAACCCGCCGGCATCGCGAATCGTCGTGGCAACGGCCTGATGATACGCCGCGAGCAGGTCGCGCAAGTCCTCAGGATCGAGGCCACGCGACAACGCCGTAGAGGCGACAAGGTCGGCAAACAAGACGGTGAGCTGGCGTCGCTCGGGCGCCGCAATGGCCGACACTGGGAATTGTCGAGGGGATGTGGCGGGAGCCAATGCGGCACCGGTCTCGGCCTCGGTGAGTGCGCGCCGCAACCGTTTGCGGTCTCCCAACGAAACTCCAAGTTCTTTGAGCTCGTCCTCAGTGATAGAGGCGAGGACATCAAAGTCGATATCGTGATCGCGGAACGCCTTTTCATATTTGGACAGTCCGCGCTCACCCAGCCAGGTCGCGATATCAGTCATTGGCCGAATGCATACCTTGTCGGTGCGCATTCGTCACGATCTGCCAAAGACTAAGCCTTCCCGTGCGACGCGGAACTGCCGGCCCCTCGAACAACCGAGAGCAGCCACCGGCATGTGCTGGTCGGATCCGCGCTATCCCGAGCCGGATAGCCGACCCCTATGCGATAACGTACTCTCGTAGAAGATGTTGAAACGTTCGGCGTCGCACACTTCCGCGAATACCCGCTCGATCAATAGCTCTTGTACCCCAGGAACTTGCCCGACATGGCGATCTTCACCCGGTCGCCCTTCTGGTCGGGCTGGCGCTCCATGGTCATGTCGAAGTCGATGGCGGACATGATGCCGTCGCCGAACTCTTCCTGGATCAGCTCCTTCCAGGTCGTGCCATAGACCTGCACCAGCTCGTAGAAGCGGTAGATCAGCGGGTCGGTTGGCGGGATCTGGGGCAGCGAACCGCGATAGGGCACTTCCTGCAGCAGCAGGACTTCTTCCTTGCCCAGTCCGAACAGCTTGCCGGCCTTGGTGGCCTGCTCCTTGGTCATCTTCATCTGGCCCATGCAGGCTGCGGTGACGATGATCTTCGAGGCGCCGCCGATCTTCCTGGCGATCTCCTCCCAGCTGAGTTCCTTCAGCCGCTTGGCCGTCAGGATCTTCTCAGTGACTTCAGCCCGCTTCATTGCCGTCTCCCGGTTGTTAAAGGCACGATCTCGGCCGGCGGATTGACCGCCGACAATCCAGGTCTCACCAGCTTCGGCCGCTTCGGGTCGTAGCCATTCTCGGCGATCTCCTTGTCGAACGCCTTCGAGCGGTTCACGAGGAATTCCACGAGATGGTTGCGGATCGCGTAGTACTGCGGATGGCGGTGCAGGTCGTTCCGGTGCCGCTCGTTCTTCGGCATGGTGTTGACCACGATCTCGGCGATGCGCGCGCCCGGCCCGTTGGTCATCAGCACGATCTTGTCGGCGAGCAGGATCGCCTCGTCGACATCGTGGGTGATCATGAACACGGTCTGCTGGGTGTCGGCGCAGATGCGCAGCACCTCGTCCTGGAGCATGCCGCGCGTCAGCGCGTCGAGCGCGCTGAACGGCTCGTCCATCAGCAGCATCTTGGGCTGAATCGAGAGCGCACGGGCGATGCCGACCCGCTGCTTCATGCCGCCGGAAAGCTGCGCCGGCTTCTTGTTCTCGGCCCCGGCGAGGCCGACCAGCGCGATGAACTTCCGCGCATGCTCCTGCACCCGCGCGCGATCCCATTTGGGCCAGCGCGAGGAGACGGCGAAGGCGATGTTGCCCATCACCGTCATCCACGGCAGCAGCGCATGACCCTGGAAGATCACGGCGCGGTCGAGGCTCGGCCCGTCGATCTCGCGGTTGTCGACGATGACCGCGCCGCCGCTCGGGCTGTCGAGGCCGGCCAGCACGTTCAGGATCGTGGTCTTGCCGCAGCCGGAATGGCCGATCAGGCAGCAGAACTCGCCCTTGTCGACACCGAACCAGATGTCCTCGAACACGGCCGGCTGGCCGGTCTCGCCGAAGCGGCGCGCGAGCCCCTCGACGCTGATGAGCGGACGGTTTTCCATGGCGCGCCTATTCCGGATAGGTGACGAGCCTGGCGAGCCAGGCGAGGCCCTGGTCGAGCAGGAGGCCGACCAGGCCGATCAGCAGGATCGCGGTCACGATGTTGGCGATCGAGAGGTTGTTCCACTCGTTCCACACGAAGTAGCCGATGCCGGTGCCGCCCACGAGCATCTCGGCCGCCACGATCACCAACCAGGCGATGCCGACGGAGATGCGCATGCCGGTCATGATTGTCGGCGCCGCAGCGGGCAGGATCACCTTGAAGGCGGTGCGCAGCGATCCGACCTCGAGCGTGCGCGCCACGTTCAGCCATTCGCGGCGCACGCTGCCCACGCCGAAGGCGGTGTTGATCAGCATCGGCCAGATCGAGCAGATGAAGATCACGAAGATCGACGAGATCGCGCTGTCCTTGATCGTGTAGAGGGCGAGCGGCATCCAGGCGAGCGGCGACACCGGCTTCAGGATCTGGATGAACGGATCGAGCGCACGATAGACCAGCGGCGACATGCCGATCAGGAAGCCGAGCGGGATGGCAACGAGTGCCGCGAGGCCGAAGCCCAGCAGCACGCGGCCCAGCGAGTAGGCGAGCTGGATGCCGATGCCCTTGTCGTTGCTGCCACGCACGTAGAAGGGATCGGCGAGATGCTTCCAGATCGTGGCGCCGATGTCGGCCGGCGTCGGCATCGCCGACTTCGAGCCGGTGGCGGCCGCGGCGCCGACGAGCCTGGCGTATTCGGGATCGACCGCCGGGCCGCTGGCAGCCGTCGGGAGGGTGGCGACGTGCCAGATCCCGACGATGGCCGCGAAGATCAACACCGACAGCAGACCCGCCCGCAGGCCGAGGGAGGATTTCATCGCTGGGGGCGCGCCACTCCAGTGGCGCGGCCTTCTTTGACCACCAGGCATGACGCGCGACTGGAGTCGCGCGCGCCCAGCATTTGATACGGCTTCATGATCTCACGTCCGCTTGATCGCGAAGCTGTTCACGTACTCGTCGGGCTTGGACGCATCGAAGGGCTTGCCCATCACCACGATCGTCTTCTTCGACGGATCGGGCGGTGTCAGGCCCATCTCCTTCATCATGGTCGCGGTGTCGGTGGCGAGGAAAACCTCCTGCGCGACCTTGGCGTAGTCGACGTCGGCCTTGAGCTGTCCCCAGCGCTTCATCTGGGTGAGGATCCAGATCGCAAACTGGTTCCACGGGAAGGGATCGAAGCCGATGCGGTTGGGATCCTTCTTCACGCCGCCCAGCCCGTCGGCATAGGTGCCGGTCAGAATCTGCTCCAGCACCGTCTCGGGCTGGTTCAGGTAGTTCTGCGGCGCGATCGCCTTGGCGATCTCCTTTCGGTTTTCCTGCTTCTGGGCATAGGCGGTGGCATCGATGATCGACTTCAGCAGCGCACGATACGAATTCGGATTCTGGGCGGCGAATTCCTTGCTCACCGCGAAGGCGCAGCAGGGATGGCCGTCCCACATCTCCTTGGTCAGGATATGGATGAACCCGATGCCGTCATAGACCGCCCGCTGGTTGAAGGGATCGGGGCCGAGATAGCCGTCGAGATTGTCGGCGCGCAGGTTGGCCACCATCTCCGGCGGCGGCACCGAGCGGATCGAGATGTCCTTGTCGGGATCGAGGCCCGCCTCCGCCACGTAGTAGCGCAGCAGATAGTTGTGCATCGAGTAGTCGAACGGCACGCCGAAGCGGAAGCCCTTCCAGTCCTTCGGGTTGCGCTTGTCCTTGTGCTTGTTGGCCAGCGTGATCGCCTGGCCGTTGATGTTCTCGATGGCCGGCATCGTCCACGGCACCGGGTTCGAGCCGACGCCCAGCGAGATCGCGAGCGGCATCGGCGAGAGCATGTGCGAGGCGTCGTATTCCTTGGCCAGCGACTTGTCGCGAATGACCGCCCAGCCGGCCGTCTTCACGACCTCCACATTGAGGCCGTGCTTCGAATAGAAGCCCATCGGATGGGCCATGATGATCGGCGTGGCGCAGGTGATCGGGATGAAGCCGACCTTGAGGTCCTTCTTCTCCGGCACGCCTCCCTGGGCGAAGGCCTCGCGGGCGGCGCCGAGCGGCAGGACGGACGAGATGGCGGCCATCGCGGTCGCCGCGCCCACTGTCCTCAGGAATTGACGGCGTTGGGCATCCACCGGGAAGACCGCGCGCAGGACGGCGGCGTCGACCACCCGGTTCCAGCGATCCTCCTCGCCCGCCGGCGCCGGCGATGCCGTCAAACGGGCATGATCGGCCTGGGCGTGATTGCCGCCGCAGCTGCAGCCTCCGCAGCCGAGCAGAGCCTTGGGATCGAACGGGTCCTTGAACATCGAAGCCTCCTCCACGTCTTGGCGCCGATGCGCTTGGAGGCTCGAAAGGCAAAGGCTGTGCCAATGGCTACGAGGCCGCGTAAATCCAAGCCATTCGAAAAGCACCTACTCCCCGAAGCAAGTCCAAGCGGATCGCCCACGAGCCACGAAAGTACACGGCGAACCCCGACCAGAGCGGTCCGTTGTACTGTCATGTCAAAAGACGTTCGGAGGCGGCAATTGGCGGGGCCGCCGAAGCATGGGCGAGGGGTCTGACCCGGTCGACAATAAGACCGCAGCGTCTGGGAAGCTGGAGTTCGTTGGCTGTTGAGGGCCGACCCCGTTCCCGACAGGAGCCAGGAAACATTGCGGCAGCTGGCTACTGAGCCCCCGGCTTTGCCGCACGAGGCTTCGCGCGCCTCGCATCCATATCTTCCCGCTCCTTTCGCTGTTGGACGAATTTGTCGATCATCAACAAGTCGTAGACATCCGATGCTGGGGCGATCAGCGCCACGCTGTTCGGGATTTCAAGTTCGTCGCCCTCGTTAATCGGCACGCTACTCTCGGCGCGCGCGCGCCGAGGTTTTTTCGCTGTCACGGTGTCATGATACTGGCCGACATGAATGCCGAGCAGAACAACAAAGGTGTTGTTCTCGACTTCCAATGCTTCTTTGGAACGAGTCGATCTCAACTGCATCTCCGCGTATCGATCTCCGGCTCTCGCCCGGTTGAGCAGATTGCTTGTCTTGATCCGCTCTTGTTCCTTGTCGACTCCTCGGAGCTGCGCTGTTCTCAGGTCCCCGGCAGGCGTTCTGTAAGCAAAAACAGGGGAGCCCGATGAACCTGGGCGGGAGTGCATATCGAACAGATGCGACGGACGTTTCGTGCCGTTCGGATGCCGCAATGGCTCTCCATCTTCAGCCAGCAGGCTCACGTTGCCAAAGCGTGCGGCAACCATGTTTCGGTCTTTGCCCGGCTGGTCCGAGAACAAGCCCAGCATGAAGCCATCTTCGCCTATGCCGAACTCCACTCGCTGCATGAACTCCTTGGTGGCGAACTGAATGGTTGGGATCACCGCAATCTCGTCGCCACCGCGTTGCCGGACGAGATCGGTCAGGTCGATGGCTGCGATATCGCTTCCGCCAGTCAGGAATTGCCATTCCTCGGGGGACGTCTCAATCAGTCGGCTTTTGCCGTCCGACGTGTTGATTCGGATGATTGTGCCGTGGTTTACAACGCAGTGGTGGCACGTCACCGCGTAGGTATGTCCCATGAACCAAGCGCCCGCTAGGGGGACGGCCACAAAAGCCCCTGTGCCGACTGGGCCAAACACCTTTCCGGTCATCGGATGCCGGCCATATAGGAAGAACGCTGCGTTTCGGAATGACTTATTGAGGCGCGGCATTCCGAACGGTAGTCGGCGTCCCCCTCGGTCCTCAAGGCCGCACCGCGTCAAAAGAAATCACTGGGAAGTTCCGCGACCCCAAAATGCGCTTCTTTTGGCTGCATTTATGGGGCTCCCCACTAGTTGGCCAAAAGGCATAGACAAGGTCCGTTTGCTCAAAATTTCAGCAGAAATCTCCGATTCGTCCTGCGGAATCTCCGGACTCGAATCTTAACGTTGGGGATTAAATTCATGGAATCCCTGACTCTTTCCCCGTTTTACACGGGCCTTTGTTATTGCGTGGCGAGACAGGCTTATGGCAGGCTACCGCTAGTGGGTTGTTGGGTGCCCACCACGATATGTCGACCACCCGCCTCAAGAATGGCTCCAATGAGCCGCACGGCGGAATGGTTGGGGAGCGGGTCGATGGCGTTAACACGACAAGAGCGGACCAGGCGGAAAGCCGATCTGAACCCGCTCGAAATGATCGAAAGAGTCGTCTCCGCCAACGATTGGCCGTTCGACCGGACCTCGGACCGGGAAATCGCCGTCGAGGTCGCGGGTCGCTGGTGCGACTACCGCATGTTCTTCAGCTGGCGGGACGACGTCGAGGCGCTGCACTTCACCTGCGCCTACGACGTCCGCATTCCGGCCGAGCGCCACAGCGACATTCACTGCCTGCTCGGGCTGATCAACGAGAAGATGTGGCTGGGTCACTTCGATCTGTGGAGCGAAGAGGGCCTGCCGATGTTCCGCCACGCCATCCCGCTGCGCGGGACCACCGGCCTGATGGCCGAGCAGCTCAACGATCTCGTCGAGGTGGCGATCACCGAGAGCGAGCGTTTCTACCCCGCCTTTCAGTACGTCGTCTGGGCCGGCAAGAGCCCCGCCGACGCGCTGACCGCCTCGATCCTCGAGACGGTCGGCGAAGCCTGAGCCGACAAGGACCTTCCGACGCCCCCTCTCTCTCAAAACAAAAAACGACAGTTCGGATAGTCCCCAGCGGCGCCGCTCCTCCAGGATCGGCGCCGCGACGATTTCAGGGCATATGCTTCAAGGACAGAGCGCGAAGGATCCCTCACTGCGTTCGGGATGACACCGGTGCGCCGATGCAAAAAGCCGTGTCATCCCGAACGAAGTGAGGGATCCTTGATTCATCCGCGATAGCCCGCGCTATAAGGGTCGCCCTCATGAACACGCTTTCCGCGATCCTCCTGGCGATCCCCTACCCCCAGATCGACCCCGTGCTGGTGCAGCTCGGGCCGTTCGCCATCCGCTGGTACGCGCTGGCCTACATCGCGGGCCTGGTGATCGGCTGGCAGGTCATGCGCCGGGTCTGCGACCAGCCGCCCAAGGTCCTGTCGCCGCTCAAGATCGACGATTTCCTGCTGTGGGCCGCGCTGGGCGTGATCCTCGGCGGCCGGCTGGGCTACGTGCTGTTCTACAAGCCGGGCTTCTACATCGAGCATCCGCTCACCGCGCTCACCTTGTGGGAAGGCGGCATGTCGTTCCATGGCGGGCTGCTGGGCGTCATCGCCGCCATTCTTCTGTTTGCCATGCGCAACAAGGCCGATCCCTTCATGCTGTCGGACCTGGTGGCGATCGTGGCGCCGCTCGGCCTGCTGTTCGGACGCCTCGCCAACTTCATCAACGGCGAGCTGTGGGGCCGGATCAGCGACGTGCCCTGGGCGATGGTCTTCCCGCGCGGCGGGCCGCTGCCGCGTCATCCCAGCCAGCTTTACCAGGCGTTCTTCGAGGGCGTGCTGCTCACCCTCATCGTCGTCGCGGTCTGGAAGCTCACCGACGGCCGCCGCCGCCCCGGCCTGCTGACCGGCGTGTTCTGCGCGGGTTACGGTCTCGCGCGCATCGTCGGCGAGATCTTCCGCGAGCCCGACGCGCACCTTGGTTACCTGTGGGGGCCGATCACCATGGGCATGCTGTTGTCGCTGCCGGTGCTGCTGTTCGGCGTGTGGCTGATCCTGCGCGCCTATCGCCGGCCCGCCCTGCCGTGATCGGGCCGTGACCGAGCCCTCATGACCGAACTGGGCGGGCTGATCGCGCGCCGCATCGCGCTCACCGGCCCGATCTCGCTGGCCGACTTCATGGCCGAGGCGCTCGGCCATCCGCGGCTCGGATACTATCGCCGCGCCGTGCCGGTGGGCGCCGCCGGCGACTTCACCACCGCGCCCGAGATCTCGCAGATGTTCGGCGAGCTGATCGGCGCCTGGCTGGCCGAACGCTGGCTGGCGATGGGCCGGCCGTCCCCGGTGCGGCTGGTCGAGCTCGGCCCCGGCCGTGGCACGCTGATGGCCGACGCGCTGCGCGCAACGCGCGCCGTGCCGGGCTTCCAGGCCGCGCTCGACCTTCACCTGGTCGACACCAACGCGCCGATGCGCGAGGCGCAGCGCGCGGCGCTGCAGGCCTATCGCCCGACCTGGCACGAACGCTTCGACGACGTGCCCGAAGGGCCGCTGCTGCTGGTCGCCAACGAATTCTTCGACGCCCTGCCGGTGCGCCAGTTCCATCGCACGGCCCAGGGCTGGCGCGAGCGCATGGTCGGCCTCGACGAGCACGGCGAACTGCGACTGGCCCTCGCGCCGGGCCCCACGCCCTTCGCCCCGATGCTGCCCGATGCCGGGGAAGGCGCCGAGGCGGAACTGAGCGAAGCCGGGCGCATGCTGGCCGCCGCCATCGGTGCCCGCGTCGCCCGCGACGGCGGCTGGGCGCTGATCATCGACTATGGCCTCGAGAGCGCGGGCCGCGCGGCGTCGCTGCAGGCGGTGCGCGGCCATCAGGGCGCGGGCATCCTCGACCGGCCGGGCAAAACCGACCTCAGTGCCCATGTCGATTTTGCGGCACTTGCCGCTGCATCGGGGGTCGCGTCTTTCGGTCCGGTGGGCCAGGGCGACTTCCTGCGACGGCTCGGCCTCGCCGAGCGGGCGCAGGCGCTGAAGCAGCGCGCGAAGGTGGCCCAGGCCGATGCCATCGATGCGGCGTCGACCCGCTTGATCGCGCCCGATCAAATGGGCACCCTCTTTCGCGTGCTGGCCCTCGGCGACGGCAAGAGCGCTCCACCGGCCGGCTTCATGGACACCCCCTCCGAAAACACCCTCTGAAACGCACATGATCCAGGCCCAGACGCTCGCCGCCCTCGACGGGATCCGGCATCGCTTTTTCACCCGCCAGGGCGGGGTCAGCGCCGGTCTCTACTCCTCGCTGAACTGCGGCTACGGTTCGGGCGATTCGCCCGACAACGTGCGCGAAAACCGCCGGCGCGTGGCCGAACAGTTCGGCCTCGCCGAGCCGGACCTGCAGACCGTCCACCAGACCCATTCGACCGACGTGCTGACGGTCGCGGACGAGCGCTGGAGCTCCCCCGGCGCACCGAAGGCCGACGGACTCGTCACGGACCGGCCGGGCGTGGTGCTGGGCGTGCTGGCCGCTGATTGCGCGCCGGTGCTGCTGGCCGACGGCGACGCCTCGGTGATCGGCGCCGCGCATGCCGGCTGGAAGGGCGCACTGGGTGGCATCGTCGACGAAACCATCGTGGCGATGGAGAAGCTCGGCGCCCGGCGCGAGCGCATCAAGGTCGTGGTCGGCCCCTGCATCGGCCCGCAGTCGTATGAAGTCGGGCCGGAGTTTCCCGCACCGTTCCTGGCACAGGACGAGGCCAACGCGGCATTCTTCAAGACCGCGACGCGCGGCGGCCACTTCATGTTCGACCTGCCGGGCTATCTCGTGCACCGCATCGCGCGTAACGGCGTCGCCGTGACGGCGACGGGACACGACACGCTGACCGGCACCGACGACTTCTTCAGTTACCGTCGCAACACGCTGCAGGGTGAGCGCGACTACGGGCGCGGTCTGTCGGCCATCGCCCTCGCGGCCTGACGTGCCCTACTTCATCATCCTGATGGTCTGCTGCCTGCTCGGGGTCGTTGCGACATGCGCCATGTTGTGATGCTGCTCTGCCTGCTCGCCCTGGCGGCGTGCGGCGGAACACCAAGGCCATTCGAGCACGATTCATCGAAAATTTCGTACGGCCGGCAGCTGCGCGACAAGGTCGAGGTGGCAATCAGCCCGCCGCGCAACATGCCCCCGGAAATGGGCGAGCGGGTCGCCGCGGCGCTGGCCATCGAACTTCAGTCCTACGGCATCGTCGCCGCCGTGGCGCCGGCCGAGGCGCCCATCCAGATCGAAGGCGTGATGAGCACGCGCGACGCCGGCATGTCGATCGAGGTCCAGGTCGACTGGCGCATCCGCGGCAGGCCGCGGACCGACGAGCCCGCGACCGTCAAGACGCGCGCACCACCCGAGGACTATGCCCAAGAAGCCGAACGACTGATTTCGCGCATCGCCCAGCAGGCCGCGCCCCGGGTCGCGACCCTGATCGGCAAACCGCCCAACTTCATTCCAAAAGCGCCGGGCCAGGTCGCCGCCGGCATCACGATTCCCTACGAATTCCCGCCCGATCCCGCCGCGGCGCCACCGCCCGACGGCGCCGTTCCGACCAGCACGACCACCCCCACGCCGGTCGCGGCCAAACCGGCCGAGCCGCAGCTCAAGGTGTTCGTGGTGCAGGTCACCGGTGCGCCCTCCGACGGCAACCGCCAGCTCACCTCGGGCATGCGGCGTGCCCTGGGATCGAGCAAGCTGGTGATCGTCGACCAGGCGGACGGCGAAGCCTTCTCCGTCGCCGGCACCGTGAGCCTGAGCCAGATCGACGAGCGCACCGGAAGGCTCGTCGTCAAATGGGTCGTCAAGGACCCGGCCGGCAAGGTGGTCGGCGACATCGAACAGTCCAACCCCGTGCCGATGGCGGCAGCCAAGGGATCGTGGGCGGGATTCGGCGACATCGTTGCCTCGGCCGCGTCCGAAGGCGTGCTGGAACTGCTCGAAAAGGCGATCAACCGGCGGCGCTGACCGCCGCGCAGCGTGTGAATCGGCTTGTCAGAGGGGGGTTCCCGGCTGCTACTGTCTCTCGGGGCGGCTCGATTCTTGCAAGACTTCACAACGCACGAACGGGGCGCGAGACAGGGAGCACAACAAGCATGTTTTCGTTCAGGAAATCCGCATTGGCGATCGCCGCCGCGGCCAGCATCGGCGGGCTGATGGCCACTGCGCCGGCACAGGCGCAGACACTCAAGGTCGTGATGCACTCGGACGTGAAGATTCTCGATCCGATCTGGACCACCGCCTACATCCAGCGCAACCACGGCTACATGGTGTGGGACACGCTCTTCGCGATGGACGAGAAGTTCGACGTGAAGCCGCAGATGGTCGAGAAGTACGACGTGTCGGCGGACAAGCTCACCTGGACCTTCACCTTGCGTGACGGCCTCGAGTGGCACGACGGCAAGCCGGTCACCGCCGAGGATTGCGTCGCCTCGATCAAGCGCTGGGCCGCGCGCGATTCGATGGGCCAGAAGATGATGGCATCGGCCGAGGGCCTCGAAGTCGTCGACGCCAAGACTTTCAAGCTGAAGATGAAGGAGCCGTACGGTCTGGTGCTCCAGTCGCTCGGCAAGCCGTCGTCGAACGTTCCGTTCATGATGCCGAAGAAGACGGCCGAAACCGACCCGATGCAGCAGATCAAGCTCGAGGACGTGATCGGCTCCGGCCCGTTCATCTTCAAGGGCGACGAATGGAAGCCCGGCGAGAAGATCGTCTACGTCAAGAACACCAAGTACAAGCCGCGCAGCGAGCCTGCCAACGGACTGGCCGGCGGCAAGGTGGTCAAGGTCGATCGCGTCGAATGGATCGCGATGCCCGACATCCAGACCCAGGTCGGCGCGCTGCAGAACGGCGAGATCGACATGATCGAATCGCCCGGCCATGACCTGCTCCCGCTGCTGGCGAAGGACAAGAACATCAAGCTGGTCAGCTTCAACCCGACCGGCAACCAGTACACGTTCCGCTTCAACAGCACGGCCAAGCCGTTCGACAATGCGAAGATCCGCCACGCCGTGTTCGTGGCCTTCGCGCAGGAGGACTTCCTCAAGGCCACGATCGGCGACCCGCAATGGTTCAAGGTCTGCAAGGCGCCCTTCGTGTGCGGCACGCCGCTCGCCACCGACGCCGGCATGGCCGACGTGCTGAACGGCAATGCCGCCAAGGCCAAGCAGCTCCTGACCGAGGCCGGCTATGACGGCACGCCGATCGTGCTGATGCACTCGACCGACCTGCAGGTTCTCACCAACCTCGCGCCGGTCGCCAAGGCGCAGATGGAGCGGGCCGGCTTCAAGGTCGACATGGTGTCGATGGACTGGCAGACGCTGGTCGCGCGCCGCGTCAAGAAGGACCCGCCGAATGCCGGCGGCTGGCACGCCTTCCTCACCTCCTGGGTCGCCGCCGACATCCTCAATCCGGTGATGGCCGGCTTCTTCAACGCCTCGTGCGACAAGGCCATGTTCGGCTGGCCGTGCGATGCGACGATCGAGAAGTTCCGCGACCAGTTCGCCAAGGAGACGGACCCGGCGAAGCAGAAGCAGATCGTCGAGGACCTGCAGAAGTATTGGGTCAATCATCCGACGCACATCAACGTCGGCCAGTGGTACGCGCCGCTGGCACGTCGCGCCAACATCGACGGCAACCTGACGGCCCCCGTTCCCGTGTTCTGGAACGTCACCAAGAAGTAGCCGATCAGCGCGCGGGGTCTCCGGGCCCCGCGCGCCCATCGACGAAGGCGGACGGGGGGTCTGCCTTCCTCGATGGGGAAGAAACCCGAAGGGGGCACGATGAAAAAAGTGATGAAGCGTACGCTCGCGGCGATGGTTGCCGGCGCGATTCTATCGAGTGCGGGACCGGCCCTGGCCCAGGGCAAGGTCATCAAGTTCGTCCAGAACGGCAACCTGACGATCCTCGATCCGATCTGGACGACGGCCTACGTCACCCGCAACCACGGCTACTTCGTGTACGACACGCTGTTCGCCTCCGACGAGAACAACGCCATCAAGCCACAGATGGTCGACAAGTACGAAGTCTCCGCCGACAAGACGGTGTGGACCTTCACCCTGCGCGACGGCCTCGAATGGCATGACGGCAAGCCGGTGACGTCCGAGGACTGCATCGCCTCGATCAAGCGCTGGGGCGCGCGCGACTCGATGGGCCAGAAGCTCATGGACTTCGTGAAGGAGTTCAAGGAGGTCAATCCCAAGACCTTCCAGATGGTGCTGAAGGAGCCGTACGGCCTGGTGCTCGACTCGCTGGGCAAGCCGTCTTCGCAGGTTCCGTTCATGATGCCGAAGCGGATCGCCGACACCGATCCCTTCAAGCAGATCGACAGCCAGATCGGCTCCGGCCCGTTCATCTACATGAACGCCGAGTCCAAGCCCGGCGAGAAGCACGTCTACACGAAGAACGCCAAGTACAAGCCGCGCGCCGAGCCGCCCTCGGGTCTGGCCGGCGGCAAGGTCGTGAAGGTCGACCGCGTCGAGATCATCGAGATGCCCGATCCGCAGCAGCAGGTGAACGCCATTGCCGCCGGCGAGATCGACGTCATCGAGCAGCCGCCGCACGACCTGATCCCTATCCTGAAAAAGGAGAAGGGCGTCACGCTCTTCAACTGGAACCCGCTCGGCCACCAGTTCATCTTCCGCATGAACTGGCTCCAGCCGCCGTTCAACAATCCGAAGATCCGCGAGGCCGCGCTGCTGAGCATCCGCCAGGAGGACTACCTCAAGGCGACCGTCGGCGAGCCGGAGTTCTACAAGGTCTGCACCGCGGCCTTCATCTGCGGCACGCCCAACGCCGTCGACGCGCCGGGCGACCTGTTCGTGAAGCCGAACTTCGAGAAGTCGAAGGCGCTGCTCAAGGAAGCCGGCTACGACGGCACGCCGATCGTGCTGCTGCAGTCGACGACCCTGCCGGTTCTCACCAACATGGCCCCTGTGACAAAGGCACTGCTCGAACAGGGTGGCTTCAAGGTCGACATGCAGTCGATGGACTGGCAAACCGTCGTCACGCGTCGAACCAACAAGGGTCCCGTGAGTCAGGGCGGCTGGAACCTGTTCCACACATTCTCCGTGGCGGCGGACATCCTGAACCCGATCTCGACCTCCTACATGGTCGCGAACGGCGACAAGGCATGGTTCGGCTGGCCGACCGATCCGGAGATGGAGAAGCTGCGCGACTCCTACGCCAAGGAAACCGATCCGGTGAAGAACAAGGCGCTCGCCGCCGCCGTTCAGGCCCGGGCCTTGCAAACGGCGCAGTATGGCTGGGTCGGCCAATGGTACGGACCCGGCGCCATGCGCTCCAACGTCTCGGGCTGGCTGAAGGCGTCGGTTCCGGTGATGTGGAACATCGAGAAGAAATAGCCGCGGGGCTGTCAGGCCGCGCTGCGATCCCGGGCGGAGTTCGCTTCGCCCGGGGTGACAAGTAGAGGGAAAATGCTCGACTTCATTGCTCGTCGTCTCATAGCCATCATCCCGGTGCTCGCGGTGGTGGCTGTCTTCGTCTTCCTCATGCTGCGATTGACGCCGGGCGACCCCGCCGCGGTCATCGCCGGCGACAACGCCACGTCGGACCAGATCGCCGACATCCGCAACAAGCTCGGGCTCGACGAGCCGATCTGGACGCAGTTCGCCATCTGGATCGGCAACGTGCTGCAGGGCAATTTCGGCGAGAGCTTCTTCTTCAAGAAGACCGTTGCCGAACTGATCGCCCAGCGTGTCGAACCGACGCTGGCGCTCGCGATCTGCACGCTGCTCTTCGCCGTTAGCGTCTCGGTGCCGATCGGCGTCATGGCCGCCTACCGCCAGGGCTCCCTGATCGACAAGGCGGTGATGGGCTTCTCGGTGCTCGGCTTCTCGGTACCCGGCTTCGTCATCGGCTACTGCCTGATCTACGTCTTCGCCATCGAACTCGGCTGGCTGCCGGTGCAGGGCTATGTGCGCATCGGCGTCAACTTCTGGCAGTTCGCTGAACGCATGGTCCTGCCGTCGCTCACCCTCTCGGTCGGCTTCGTGGCGCTGATCTCTCGCATCACGCGCGCCTCGGTGCTCGAAGTGCTGAACGAGGATTACATCCGGACCGCCCGAGCCAAGGGCCTCAGCAACCGTGTGGTGCTGATGCGCCATGCGCTGCGCAATGCCGCCGTGCCGATCCTCACCGTGATCGGCCTCGGCATCGCCATCCTGATCGGCGGCGCAGTGGTCACGGAAAGCGTCTTCGGCCTGCCCGGTCTCGGCCGTCTCACGGTCGAGGCGGTGCTGAGCCGCGACTTCCCGACCATCCAGACCGTCATTCTTCTCTTCTCCGTCGTCTATGTCGTGATCAACCTGCTCATCGACATCAGCTACACCCTGTTCGACCCGAGGATCCGGTATTGAGCGCGATCACTGAAGAAGCCGTCGACTCCGCCTCCATTGCGGCGGCGTCGGCCAAGCGCAAGAGCCTCTGGCTCGTTGCCATCCGCAACCCCAACGTGATCTTCGGCGGCGTGATCCTGCTCGCCATGCTTCTCATCGCCATCATGGCGCCGTTCCTCGGCACCGTGGATCCGCAGCGCATCGATCCGGCGGCCCGCAACAAGAAGCCGGGCACGGAAATCACCTACCGCCTCGACGACGGGCAGACCGCCAAGCGCATCGCCATCATGGGCACCGACAGCCTGGGCCGCGACGTCTACAGCCGCGTGCTCTACGGCGCGCGCGTGTCGCTGGCCGTGGGCGTTGCCGTTTCGGTCATCTCGGTGGCCATCGGCATGGTGATCGGCCTCGTCTCCGGATACATCCGCTGGGCCGACGGGATCATCATGCGCATCATGGATGGGTTGATGGCGATCCCGGGCATATTGCTCGCGATCGCCCTCGTCTCGATCTGGCGCGCCGGCCTCATCACCGTGGTCTTTGCCATCGTCGTGCCCGACGTGCCACGCGTTGTGCGCCTGGTGCGCTCGATCGTGCTGACGGTGCGCGAGGAACCCTACGTCGAAGGCGCGATCTCGGTCGGCACGCCGACCTGGATCCTGATGTTCCGCCACATCCTGCCCAATACGGTGGCGCCGCTGATCGTGCAGGGCACCTTCCTGGCCGCCGCCGCGATCCTCACCGAAGCCGCGCTGTCGTTCCTCGGCATCGGCATCCCGCCGGAAATCCCGAGCTGGGGCAACATCATGGCCGAGGGCCGCACGCTGTTCCGCGTGTTCCCGCACAACATCCTCTATCCCGGCATCTTCCTTGCCTTGACGGTGCTGGCGATCAACATCATGGGCGACGGTCTGCGCGACACGCTCGATCCGAAGATGAGCAAGAAAGTCTGATGTCGACCGAAACCAAGAGACCCGTCCTCGAAGTCCGCAACCTGAGCGTCGCCCTGCCCAAAGGTGGCGACCGTGTCCACGCCGTCGAGAAGGTGAGCTTCACCGTCAATCCCGGCGAGATCGTCTGTCTCGTGGGCGAATCGGGCTCGGGCAAGTCGGTCATCGCCTTCACGGTGATGGGCCTGCTCGCCAAGGCGCTTAAGCCGACCTCGGGCGAGATCCTGCTCGAGGGCGAGAACATCCTGTCGGCGAGCGAAGACCGGCTGCGCGAACTGCGCTGCACGCGCATGTCGATGATCTTCCAGGAGCCCATGACGGCCCTCAACCCCGTCATGACCTGCGGCGACCAGATCGACGAGGTGCTGAGCACGCACACCCAGCTCGACGCCGCCGCGCGTCGTGCCAAGATCCTCGCGATCCTGGCGCGCGTGAAGCTGCCCGAGCCGGAGCGCATCTACGCCTCGTTCCCGCACCAGCTCTCGGGTGGCCAGCGCCAGCGCATCATGATCGCCATGGCGCTGGTTCTCGACCCGGTGCTGCTGATCGCCGACGAGCCGACCACCGCACTCGACGTGACCACGCAGGCCGAGATCCTGAAGCTGGTGGCCGAGCTGCAGGCCGGCCAGGGTACCGGCGTGCTGTTCATCACCCACGATTTCGGCGTCGTGGCCGAGATCGCCCATCGCGTCGCCGTCCTGCGCTGGGGCGAGCTGGTGGAAATGGGCCCGACCGAGCAGATCCTGTCGCGGCCCGTTCAGGGCTACACCAAGATGCTGATCTCGTCGGTGCCGTCGATCACCCCCGCCCATCGCGGCGTGCGGCGCGACGGCAAGACGGTCCTGCGCACCGAGAAGCTCGGCAAGATCTACTCCGGCAACGCCTTCTTCCAGAAGGCACGCGTGGTGAAGGCCGCCGTCGATGTCGATCTCGACATCCGCCGCGGCGAGACGCTGGGCATCGTGGGTGAATCCGGCTCGGGCAAGTCGACCGTTGCGCGCTGCATCGCCCGGCTGATCGATCCGTCCGAAGGCAAGATCTATCTCGGCGACACCGAGATCGCGACCATGTCCGCGAGGAAGCTGCGCCCGCATCGCCGGCGCGTGCAGATCGTCTTCCAGGATCCCTACCGCTCGATGAACCCGCGCATCACCGTGGGCGACTTCATCATCGAGGGGCCGATGAACTTCGGCATCGGTCGCGAGGAAGCGATGGCACGCGCGCGCAAGCTGATGGAGACCGTGCGTCTCGATCCCAACGCGCTCGATCGCTACCCCCACCAGTTCTCGGGCGGCCAGCGCCAGCGCATCTGCATCGCGCGCGCGCTCGCCATGGAGCCCGAGCTGCTGATCGCCGACGAGGCGGTCTCGGCGCTCGACGTGTCGGTGCAGAAGCAGGTGCTCGAGCTGCTGGACGAGATCCGCGTCCGGCTGAACCTCGCGGTGCTGTTCATCACCCACGACCTGCGCGTCGCCGCACAGATCTGCGACTACGTCGCGGTGATGAGCAAGGGCCGCGTCGTCGAGTACGGCTCGGCCGAGCAGGTCTTCGGCTCGCCCAAGGACGACTACACAAAGGCCCTGTTCGCCGCCGCGCCCGGCCGCCACTGGGAATTCGGCAAGTTCGCCGCCTGATCTTCCGCGCCGCTCTCCCCTGTGAAGGGGGCGAGCGGCGCCGGACGACTTACTTCCTCGCGAGCTGGCCAGCCAGGCCGGTGTAGGTTTCCGGCCGGAGCGCGCTAAGCCGCGCCTTCAGGTCGGGCGCGACATCGAGCCCGTCGATGAACGTCGCGAAGTCCTGCAGCGTGACCTGGCGGCCGCGCGTCAGCGCCTTGAGCTTCTCGTAGGGCATCTCGACCTCGGCCACGCGCAGCATCGTCTGGATCGCCTCGGCCAGGACTTCCGGATGCGCCATCAGCGCCTCCTGCAGGGCCGGTTCGTTGACGCTCACCTTGCCAAACCCGCGCAGCAGCGCGCCATAGCCGATCAGCGCATGCGCGAAGGCGGTGCCGAACGTGCGGGCGACCGTCGAGTCCGAAAGATCGCGCTGCAGGCGCGAGACCGGCAGCTTGCGCGACAGATGCTCGAACAGCGCGTTGGCGACGCCGAAATTGCCCTCGGCATTCTCGAAGTCGATCGGATTGACCTTGTGCGGCATGGCCGACGAGCCGATCTCGCCTTCCTTCGGCTTCTGTGTCACCCAGCCGTCGGAGATGTAGCGCCACATGTCCTGCGACAGGTCGATCAGGATGGTGTTGATGCGGCGGAGCGCATCGAACATCTCCGCAAACGTATCGTGCGGCTCGATCTGCGTGGTCACCTCGTTGAGCGCGAGGCGCACGGAATGCCCGCCGGCCGATCCCGGGCGGTTCAGGCGTTCCACGAAGGTGTGCGCAAACGCCAGCCAGTCGACCTGCGGCAGCGCCACCAGCTGGGCGTTGTAGTTGGCCGTGGGGCCGCCCCACTTCACCAGCACGGGATTGCTGCCGAGATAGGCGACCTGGCGGGCAAGGCGCGTCGCGAAGACGTTCATCTCCTTGCCGAAGGTGGTGGGCGTGGCGCTCTGCCCGTGGGTGCGCGCCAGCATGGCGGTGTCGGCATGCC
>LSKJ01000648.1 GCA_001557035.1 Rhodospirillaceae bacterium CCH5-H10
TCCTTGACGGCGTTCGCACGGCGCAGCGACAGCGCCATGTTGTAGGCCTCGGTGCCCGACGTATCGGTATGACCGGTCGCCGTCACGCGGGCATTGCCCTTCTGCTTGTAGGCGTTGGCGGCCTGGCGGATCGTGGTCAGCGCCTGGTCGGAGAGGTTCGCGCGATCCCAGTCGAAGAACACCATGAACGACGGCGGAGCCACCGGCGCCGCGGCGGGCGGCGG
>LSKJ01000649.1 GCA_001557035.1 Rhodospirillaceae bacterium CCH5-H10
GGGGAAGGCCATGAGCCTGAATTCTTCCGGATCGACGATCATCGCGTTGCTTTCCCCCTCCCGGCCTCCCCCGTTTGACGGGGGAGGAGAAGAGAGGTGAGTGTCAGCGAACCTTAAAGCCCGAAGACGGCGCCGATCTTCTTCCAGGGCAGCGGCAGCAGCGAGATCAGGGCCGCCAGGCCGAAGCCCAGGATGACGGCGCCCGAGCCGCGGTTCAGCCAGAGCAGGCCGGTGCCGGTGAAGCGGGCGCGCAGCGATACCGACGCGGTGCAGATGATCGTCCACCAGGCGAGCGCGCCGCAGAACACCGACGCGACCAGCAGGGTGGCGTCGGGTAGGCTGGCGCCGACGCCGGCCAGGTTGCGGCCGGCGAAGGCCGCGCCGAAGGCCATCACGGTGAGCGGATTGAACACCGTGATGAAGAAGCTCGAGCTGGCATAGTGGAAGTGCGTCGAGAAGGTGTGCTCGCGATCGTCGGCGACGGGATCGCCGACGGTGCGCGGGCGATGGCGCATCGTCGTCCAGCCCATGATCACCAGCACGAGTCCGCCGATGCCGAGCAGCCAGGCTTCGCGCTCGATCACGAATCTCTGCACGAACGACAGGCCGAAGGCCGCGACCGCGCCGAACACCGCGTCGCCCAGCGCCGCGCCGATGCCCGTCATGTAGCCCGCCATGGCGCCGACGGTGATCGAGCGGCGGATGCAGAGCGCGGCTGCCGGCCCGACGGGGACGGCGATGAGGAAGCCGATGGCCGCGCCCTCGATGGCGAGCGCGATGGGGTTGAAGACGAAGCCGGGCACGTTCATGGGGACACGGTCATCGCGCGCCTATAGCCTCTCGGCCCTGAAGGCGCGCGGCGGCGCGACCAGGCGGTCCTGTGCCGCCACGAGCTGCAGCTCGCGTTCGCCCATCGCCTGCGTGGCTTCGAGAACCGCGAAGATCGACGAGGCGGCCTTGCCCAGCGCCTCGGGGATCTCGTCGCCCGATATCCAGTGCGCGGTGAACAGGGCGGCCACGGCGTCGCCGGTGCCGTTGGGTGCGATGGGGAAACCGATCATCGGTGTCGCGATGCGCCAGGCCGCCTCGTGGGTCACAGCCACCATCTCGATCGTGTCGCGGGGCGCATCGGCGCGGCGCAGGCTGGTGACGAGGGCGAGCCGCGGTCCCCGCAGCAGCAGGCGGGCAGCCGCCAGCGCCTCGTCCATGGTTGCCACCGTGCGGCCGGTCAGAATTTCCAGTTCGAAGTGATTGGGCGTGATGAGGTCGGCCGCCGGGATGGCACGCTCGCGGAAGAAGGCCTCGATGCCCGGCTTCACGTAGATGCCGGTGTCGATGTCGCCCAGCACCGGATCGCAGCACCAGACTGCGCGCGGGTTGGCGGCTCGCACGCGGCCTGCGGTATCGAGAACGACGTCGGCCAGCGCGGCGTCGCCGACATAGCCGGTCAGCAGCCCGTCGCAGCGCGCGAACAGGCCCAGCGCCTCGACGCCCAGGACGATCTCGCCGACCTGTTCGGCCGATGCCGCGCGACCGCGCCAGGCGCCATAGCCCGTGTGGTTGGAGAATTCGACCGTGTTCACCGCCCAGACCTCGTGGCCCAATCGTTGCAGGGGAAAGGTCGCTGCACGATTGCCGACGTAGCCGTAGGCGACATGGCTCTGGAGGGACAGGAAGCGCATGGCCGGCGCCACCTTGCCACAAGGAAGACCGTCATTATAGTCCGCCGCGTTTTGGGGGAGACCTTCAGATGTCGATGACCGTCCGTCCGCGCCGCAGCGTTCTCTACATGCCGGGTGCCAACACACGCGCCCTCGAAAAGGCACGGACACTGCCGGCCGACGCGCTGATCTTCGATCTCGAGGATGCGGTCGCGCCCGATGCCAAGGAAGCGGCCCGCGCCAACGTCGTCGCGGCGGCGCAGAGCAAGGGCTACGGCAAGCGCGAGATCGCGATCCGCTGCAACGGACTCGGCACGCCCTGGGGCAAGGCCGACATTGCCGCGATCGCGAAGTCGGGAGCGGATGCCGTGGTGGTCCCGAAGGTCGAGAGCGCGGCCGAGGTGGCCAGCGTCGTCGGCCTGCTCGATGCCGCCGGCGCGCCGTCGTCGATGGCGGTGTGGGCGATGATGGAAACGCCCAGGGGAATCCTGCGCGCCGAGGAAGTGGCGGGTTCGCACCCGCGGCTCACCCTGTTCATCATGGGCACCAACGATCTGGTGAAGGACATGCGCGCGCGCCACACGCCGATGCGCCTGCCGATGGTGACGGCGCTAGGGCTCGGCATGCTCGCTGCCCGCGCGCACGGCCTCACCATCCTCGATGGCGTCTACAACGAAATCAAGGACGAGGAAGGCTTCCGGGCCGTCTGCCAGCAGGGGCTGGAGATGGGTTTCGATGGCAAGACGCTGATCCATCCCAGCCAGGTCGAGCCCTGCAACGAGGTGTTTGCGCCGTCCGCTTCCGAACTCGAAATGGCGGCCAAGATCGTGACGGCCTTCAAGGCCGCCCAGGCCGAGGGCAAGGGCGTCGTCACCGTCGACGGCCGCATGATCGAGAATCTTCACGTCGAACAGGCCGAGCGTGCCCTGGCACTGGCCTCTGCGATCAAGGAACTGCAGGCGGGCACATGAGCAAGACCAGCAACGGCAACTTCTTCGAGGATTTCCGCGTCGGGCAGGAATTCCATCACGCCACGCCGCGCACGCTGACCGAGGCCGATGCGGCGCTCAACATCGCGCTCTACGGTTCGCGCTTCGCCATCAATTCGTCGGACGTGTTCGCGCAGGCGATCGGCCTGCCGCGGGCGCCGCTCGACGACCTGCTGGTCTTCCATGTCGTGATCGGCAAGACGGTGCCGGACATCTCGCTGAATGCCGTCGCCAATCTCGGCTATGCCGAGTTCCGCTGGGGCGTGCCGGTCTATCCGGGCGACACGCTGTCGGCGCGTTCGACCGTGCTGGGCTTGCGCGAGAATTCCAACAAGACCAGCGGCGTCGTCTGGGTGCGCTCGACCGGCGTGAACCAGAAGGGCGAGATGGTGCTCGACTATGTGCGCTGGGTGATGGTGCACAAGCGCGACCCGCAGGCGCCGGTGCAGCCGACCGTCGTGCCGAAGACGGCGCCGTCGGTTAAGCCGGAGGATCTCGTCGTGCCGGCCGGTCTCTCGATCGCCGGCTACGATGACGGCGCTGCCGGCTCGTCGCATCGCTGGGAAGATTATGCGCCGGGCGAGCGCATCGACCATGTGAGCGGCATCACGCTCGAGGATTCCGACCACATGTTCTCGACGCGGCTCTACCAGAACACCGCGCGCGTTCACTTCGACGCCTTCGCCGGCAAGCAGACGCGGTTCGGCCGCCGCCTGGCCTATGGCGGTCACGTGATCTCGCTGATGCGGGCGCTGTCGTTCAACGGGCTGGCCAACGGCTTCCGGGTCGCCGCCTTCAACGCCGGCAGCCACGTGGGACCGACCTTCGGCGGCGACACGATCTATGCCTGGTCGGAAGTGCTGGAGACGGCGCCGCTGCCCGGCCGCCTGGATGTTGGCGCTTTGCGAATGAGAAGCATTGCGACGAAAGATTGCCCATGCGGCGAGTGGCCGGGCAAGGGCTCCGACGGCAAGTATCATCCCGCCGTGGTGCTCGATCTCGACTACTGGCTGCTCATGCCGAGGCGCATTGCCTGAAAACGCCGCCCGGCAGGCGGATTTTCGCTTGCAAATCCGGGGCTTAACACGCGCGCAACGCCGACATTCGTTGACTTGATGGGGCTGCGCGTTAAATACAGCATCAGCCGATATCGGCAATTTAGAGGTCTTTACGGATGAGCGTCGCCAACCGGCCGGTGCATCGGCCGCTTTCTCCGCATCTGCAGGTCTACCGGCCGCAGCTCACCTCCATGCTTTCGATCCTGCATCGCGCCACGGGCATCGCCCTGTCGGTCGGTGCGCTCTACCTCGCGACCTGGGTCGTGTTCGCCGCGGCGAGCGCCCCGACCTACGCGATGTTCCAGGGCTTCAACGGATCGATCGTCGGGCGCTTCGTGCTGGGAGGCTGGCTGTTCAGCCTGTTCTTCCACCTGTTCAACGGTATCCGGCATCTCTTCTGGGACATGGGCTACGGCTTCGAGATCAAGGACGCCTATCGCAGCGGCTGGATCGTGGTCGCGGTGTCCCTCGTGGCGACGGCCGCCTCGTGGATCGTCGGCCTGCGGCTGATCTGAGGAGCATTCCATGAACAGCGATCTCAGAAGTCATCTCAGCCGCGCGCGCGGCCTCGGCTCCGCCAAGAGCGGCGTTCATCACTTTTGGATCCAGCGCCTCACCGCCGTCGCGCTGATCCCGCTGGTCGTCTGGTTCGCCGTGTCGCTGGTGACGCTGAGCGGCGCCGACTACAGCATGGTCCGGGCCTGGATCGGCTCGCCGTTCGTGATGGTGCTGCTGATCCTCACCATCGTGATCGGCCTGCATCACGCGCAGCTCGGCATCCAGGTCGTGATCGAGGACTACGTCCACGGCGACGGCGCCAAGCTGGCGATGATCGTCGGGGTCAAGTTCATTGCGGTGTTCTTCGGGTTGGCTGCAGCGGTCGCCATCCTGCGTATCGGATTCGGAGGCTAAGTCATGGCCGAGGCGAGCAACGGCAAGGGCAACCCGCCCGTCGCTGGGATCATCAACATCGGCAACACCGCCTACAAGGTGATCGACCACGAATACGACGTGGTCATCGTCGGTGCCGGCGGCGCCGGCCTGCGCGCGACCTTCGGCATGGCCAACAAGGGCTTCAAGACCGCCTGCATCACGAAGGTGTTCCCGACCCGCAGCCACACCGTGGCGGCGCAGGGCGGCATCTCGGCGGCGCTGGGCAACATGGGCCCGGACGACTGGCGCTGGCACATGTACGACACGGTCAAGGGCTCCGACTGGCTCGGCGACCAGGACGCGATCGAATACATGTGCCGCGACGGCATCGGCGCGATCATCGAGCTCGAGCATTACGGCGTTCCGTTCAGCCGCACGCCCGAGGGCAAGATCTACCAGCGCCCGTTCGGCGGCATGACCACGGAGTACGGCAAGGGCATCGCCCAGCGCACCTGCGCGGCCGCCGACCGTACCGGCCACGCGATCCTGCACACGCTCTACCAGCAGTCGCTGCGGAACCACGCCGAGTTCTTCATCGAGTATTTCGCCCTCGACCTGATCATGGACGAAGGCGTGTGCCGCGGCGTCATGGCCTGGAACCTCGACGACGGCACGATCCATCGCTTCCGCGCCCACAAGGTGGTGCTGGCGACCGGCGGCTACGGCCGCGTCTACCAGACGGCGACCTCCGCCCACACCTGCACGGGTGACGGCGGCGCCATGGCGCTGCGCGCCGGCCTGCCGCTGCAGGACCTCGAGTTCGTGCAGTTCCATCCGACCGGCGTCTACGGCGCGGGCTGCCTCATCACCGAGGGCGTGCGCGGCGAAGGCGGCTACGTCACCAACTCGGAAGGCGAGCGCTTCATGGAGCGCTACGCCCCGTCGGCCAAGGACCTCGCCTCGCGCGACGTCGTCAGCCGCTCGATGACCGTCGAGATCCGCGAAGGCCGCGGCTGCGGCCCGAACAAGGACTACATCGAGCTGCACGTCGAGCATCTCGACCCGAAGATCATCCACGAGCGCCTGCCGGGCATCGCCGAGACCGCGCGCATCTTCGCCGGCGTCGACGTGACCCGCCAGCCGATCCCGATCCTGCCGACCTGCCACTACAACATGGGCGGCATCCCGGCGAACTACCACTGCGAAGTCATGACGGTGAAGAACGGCGATCCCAACACCGTCGTCCCCGGCCTCATGGCGCTGGGCGAGGCCGCATCGATCGGCGTTCACGGCGCCAATCGCCTGGGCTCCAACTCGCTGCTCGAACTGGTCGTGTTCGGCCGCTCCGCCGCCAACCGCGTCGCCGAGCAGATGACGCCCGGCCAGCCGCACAAGGACATGCCGCGCGCCGGCGAGGAGGCGATTGCCCGCCTCGACAAGGCGCGTCACGCCAACGGCGGCACGCCGACGGCGCAGCTGCGCGCCATGATGCAGAAGACCATGCAGAACGACTGCGCGGTGTTCCGCACGACCAAGACCCTCGAGGAAGGCTGCGAGAACATGGACAAGGTGTTCGCCGGCAAGGGCGACATCAAGGTCAAGGACCGCTCGATGATCTGGAACTCCGATCTCATGGAGACGCTGGAATTCGAGAACCTGATCCTCCAGGCGCAGGGCACGATCCGCTCGGCCGCCAACCGCAAGGAAAGCCGCGGCGCGCACGCGCAGGAGGATTTCCCGGACCGCAACGACAAGGACTGGCTGAAGCACACGGTCGTCTGGGTCGACGAGCAGACCGGCAAGACCCGGATCGATTACCGCCCGGTCAACCTGCAGCCGATGAGCAACGACGTCCAGTCGTTCCCGCCCAAGGCGCGCGTGTACTGAGTTCGAGAGGACGACATGGCCGAGTTCACTCTTCCCGCCAATTCCAAGGTCGGCGTTGGCGAGACCTACAAGGCAGCCCCGGGCGCCAAGAACATCAAGACGTTCAAGGTCTACCGTTGGACGCCGGAAGACGGGAAGAACCCGTCGGTCGACACCTATGAAGTCGACATGGACACCTGCGGTCCGATGGTTCTCGACGCGCTGATCAAGATCAAGAACGAGATCGACAGCTCGCTGACCTTCCGCCGCTCCTGCCGCGAGGGCGTGTGCGGCTCGTGCGCGATGAACATCGACGGCACCAACACGCTGGCCTGCACCAAGTTCATCGACGAGGTGAAGGGCGACATCAAGATCTACCCGCTGCCGCACATGCCGGTGGTGCGTGACCTGGTGCCCGACCTCAACGTGCCCTACGCCCAGCTCACCTCGATCGAGCCGTGGCTGAAGTCCTCCACCCAGCCGCCGACGCGTGAGCGCCTGCAGTCGCCGGAGGAGCGCGCCAAGCTCGACGGCCTGTGGGAGTGCATCCTGTGCTTCTGCTGCTCGACCTCGTGCCCCAGCTACTGGTGGAACGGCGAGCGCTACCTGGGACCGGCCATCCTGCTGCAGGCCTATCGCTGGATCGCCGACAGCCGCGACGAAGCCAAGGGCGAGCGCCTCGACAATCTCGAGGACCCGTTCCGGCTCTATCGCTGCCACACGATCATGAACTGCACCAAGACCTGCCCGAAGAGCCTGAACCCGGCCAAGGCGATCGCCGAGATCAAGAAGCTGATGGTCGAACGCACCATCTAGGCGGCGCGTAATTTGCTATGCTGAAGCCCACTGGGACAGATCAGGGGCTTCAGCCATGTCGTTCAAATCCATCACCGCAACCGTCGCGCTCGCCGGCGCGGCGGCACTTGTCTCGGGTCCGGCCTCGGCCGGCCAGACCTTCGACGCGATCAAGGCCAAGGGCTTCGTCCAGTGCGCGGTGAACACCGGCCTGGCCGGCTTCTCCTTCGCCGACAGCCAAGGCAAGTGGACCGGCCTCGACGTCGATCTGTGCAAGGCCATTGCCGCCGCGATGTTCGGCGACGCCGAGAAGGTGAAGTTCACCCCGACCACCGCCCAGCAGCGGTTCGTCGCCCTGCAATCGGGCGAGGTCGACGTCATCACCCGCAACGCGACGCAGACGCTGCTGCGCGACACCTCGCTCGGCTTCAACATCGCCGGCGTCAACTTCTACGATGGCCAAGGCTTCATCGTGCCGGCCAAGAGCAACATCAAGAGCGCCAAGGAGCTGAACGGCGCCACGATCTGCGTGCAGCCCGGCACCACGACCGAGCTCAACCTCGCGGACTATTTCCGCGCCAACAAGATGACCTTCAAGCCGGTGCTGATCGAGAAGCTCGACGAGCTGCTGCAGGCCTATGCCGCCGGCCGCTGCGATGCCTACACGACCGATGCGTCCGGCCTCGCCGCGGTGCGCGCCGGCCAGCTCGCCGGCAAGGGCGAGCATGTCATCCTGCCCGAGCGCATCTCCAAGGAGCCGCTGGGCCCGATCGTGCGCCACGGCGACGACCAGTGGTTCGACCTCGTGAAGTGGACCCTGATGGGCATGATCGAGGCCGAGGAGATGGGTATCACGTCGAAGAACATCGACGAGAAGATGAAGAGCGACGATCCCGCGGTGAAGCGCTTCCTCGGCGTCACGCCGGGCTTCGGCAAGGCCGTCGGCGTCGACGAGAAGTGGATGTACAACGTCATCAAGCAGGTCGGTAACTACGGCGAGAGCTACGACCGCCACGTCGGTCCCGCCACGCCGCTCAAGCTCGAGCGCGGCCAGAACGCGCTGTGGACCAACGGCGGCCTGATGTACGCGATCCCGTTCCGGTGATGGGTTTTCCTCCCCATTCCGATGGGGAGGTGGCCCGCAGGGCCGGAGGGGTCATGACCCCATCGCCCTCGTAAGACGAGGGCGCTTCCCCTTTGCGGAGCCCGCAAAGGGGAAGCAATTTGAAACTCAATCCCTGTAGTTCGCCGCCCGCTTTTGCAGGTTCGACATGATGGCTTCGAGCTGGTTGGGCGAGCCGATCAGCTTCTGTTGCTCGACCGATTCCATCATCAGGCCGGAAGCAGCGTCGGTCGCGACGGCGGCGTTGAGCAGCCGCTTGTTGGCACGCATCGCGTCGGGGCTCTTGGAGGCGATCTCGCGCGCGGTCTCCAGCGCCGCCGCGCGCGGATCGTCGACCACGCGCGTCACGAAACCCATCTCGCGCGCCTCGGTGCCGTTGAAGATGCGCCCCGTATAGGTGAGCTCGCGCACGACGTCCTCGCGGGCGAGATGGCGCATCAGCTGCGTGCCGGCGAGGTCGGGGACCAGGCCCCACTTGATCTCCATCACCGAGAAGCGCGCGTCGGCGGTGGCGTAGCGGATGTCCGGTCCCAGCGCGATCTGGAAACCACCGCCGAACGCCACGCCGTGGACCGCCGCGATCACCGGCACCGGCAGCTCGCGCCACAGCCAGGCGCATTGCTGCGGCCGGTTGGCGATGCCGTGGGTGCGCTTGGTGAGGTCGCGCACGCCGGGCACCGCATCGCCTTCGGCCTTCATCGCGGCGAAGCTGCCCATGTCGAGGCCGGCGCAGAAGGCCTTGCCCTCGCCCGACAGCACGACGCAGCGCAGGCCCGGCATGGCGGCGAGCTTCGCGCCCGCCTCGATGATGCCCTCAAACATCGCGGGATCGAGCGCGTTCATCTTGTCGGCGCGGATCAGGCGGACGTCGGCCACGCCGTCCTTGAGATCGATCGAGACGCGGTCCTTCATTTCTCACCCTCCGATTTCATCCATTCGCGCAAGCGGCGCTTCACTTCTTCCGGGTCCACGCGCTTGGGCGGCGCGAGGCTGCCGTCCGCGCTCTTGGGCCACATCATGACCGCGATGCCGCGCTGCACGTCGGCGAATGTGCAATCGTCCGGCAGGCGGTCGAGCAGCGCCCGGACCTGATCCTTCACGCTGCCCTCCATCGTGCTCATCGCGTCACCATCAGCCAGATACCCTGCCCTATGTAGACCGCGCCCAGCGCCAGGATCACCCGGCGCGTCCAATGATAGAACTGCTTGTCCGACATACGGTCGAGGAAGCTGCGCGACAAGGTCGTCCCGATCACCGCGAAGATCGCGGCGTAGCCCATGACCAGCCATTGCTCCGGATCGCGGCCAGCCGGCCCCTCGATCACCAGCGCGAAGTAAAGAACCTTGGTCAGGTGGCCCAGCACCTGCGCCGCGGCCTTGGTCGCGACGTTTACCTGCCGCGTCATGCCGGTGCGGACATAGAAGATGTCGAGCAACGGGCCGGTCACGCCCGAGACGAGCTGGATGGCGCCACCGATGGCGCCCGCCAGGAACGCCTGCCCGCCACGCTCGATGTTGGGCGCGATGCGCTGCGGCACCGCCAGCGCGATGAACGGCGTCGCGCCGACCGCCATCAGCACCAGCGCCTTGTCGGGCACGAAGTCGAAGAAGGAGAAGACGACCAGTGAAGCCCCGGCGCCGGCGCCGAACTGCAGCACCACGTTCCAGTTCACGTGATGGCGCCACAGCCAGGCGCGCCAGCCGTTGGCCGCGATCTGGATGACGCCGTGGAACACCATGGCGACCGGCACGGGCAGTAAGATCAGCAGGAAGCCGATCAGCAGCATCCCGCCCGCCATGCCGAAGATGCCGGAGACGAACGACGTCACGACGGCCACGACCGCGAGCGCCGCCAGGACGGGAAGCGAGAACATCGGCAGCGGGCGTAGCGCAGCGTGCAGACCGTGTCGAGGATGGGCTAGTGTGCCGTCCATGACCGATACAGATCTTCTCTTCACCCCCGCCGTTCAGGCCGCCGCCCTCATCCGCAGCAAGAAGCTTTCGCCCGTCGAATATCTCGACGCGGTCCTGAAGGCGGCCGAGCGGGCCAACCCCACGATCAACTGCTTCCGCGAGGTCATGGTGGACCAGGCGCGCCGCGAGGCGAAGAAGGCCGAGGAAGCCGTCACACGGGGTGAAAAACTGGGGCCGCTGCATGGCGTCCCGATCAGCGTGAAGGACCTGGTCGACGTCGAGGGTGCGCCGACGCGCCACGGCTCGGCGATCTTCGAGGGCAATGGCCCCGCCGCGTCCGACGATCTCCTGGTCCAGCGCCTGCGCGTCGCCGGCGCGGTCATCTTCGCCAAGGCGACGACGCCCGAGTTCGGCGTCAAGGGACTGACCGACGGCCCGTTCGGCGTCACACGCAACCCCTGGAACCTGGAACGCACGCCGGGCGGATCGAGCGGCGGCGGTGCGGCCGCGGTGGCCGCGGGCCTCGGCCCCCTCTCGCTCGGCACCGACGGCGCGGGCTCGGTGCGCGGTCCCGCCTCCTGCTCGGGCCTGGTCGGCCTCAAGCCGACCCTGGGCGCCGTGCCCTACGACACCACGCGCGACGCCTACGGCAACAACATCTATGCCGGCCCGCTGGCGCGCTCCGTGACCGACGCCGCGATCATGCACGCCGCGCTGGTCGGTCCCAGCGACAAGGACCCGTGGACCCTGTCGGGCAGCGCGCAGAGGCCGCTGTCGCCCAAGCTGTCGGGCGCGGACCTCGCCGCCGTGCGCATCGGCTACATCGAGCGCACCGCCAACCCGCGCGTTGCCGCCGACGTGCGCGACAATACCCGCGCCTCACTCGCCGCGTGGGAGGCGATGGGCGCCGAGGTCGAGGAGGTCACCGACAAGATCGACTGGATCGAATACGAGGGCCGCGTCCTCTACCAGGCGAACTTCGCCGTGTTCTGCGCACAGTACCTGCCGAAGTGGCAGAACCAGATGGACCCGGTGACGCTGGCCTTCATGGAGCGCGGCGCCAAGTTCACCCTGGCCGATTTCCGCAACGCGCAGTTTGCCCGCACGACCCTTTTCCGCAAGATCCAGTCGCTGTTCGAACGCTACGACTTCCTGGTGATGCCGACCAACGCGCGCACCGCGCTCGACGTGACGCACGACGCGGCCAACGACGAGGTCATGATCGACGGCGTGAAGTGCGGCATCACCCGCCAGGGCTGGACCTCCTACCAGTACCCTTTCAACCTCACCGGCCATCCCGCCTGCGCCTACCCGTCGGGCTTCGGCACCGACGGGCTGCCGACCTCCGTGCAGGTCGTGGGCAAGTGGGGCGCCGAGACCGACGTGCTGCGGATGGGCGCGCTGCTCGAAGCCGCGCGGCCGTGGGCGCAGCACCGCCCGCCAACGCGCTGATCGTCCGCAACGCGGGCCGCGCAGGCATCGGAGCTTTGCGCGGCCGGGGACGTTCTTCTAGGCTCCTCCCAAACATGAACAGGAGGAATCCATGCGTCTGGTAGCGGTCATTGGAGCACTTGCCGTGCTTGCCCTCGGGTCGGGAACGGCTTTCGCACAGGCTTTCGACAAGCCGATCAAGATCATGGCGCCCTATGCGCCCGGCGGGAACATCGACGTCACCGCCCGCATCATCGCCGACAAGCTGCGTGAGGTGACGGGCGTCACCGTCATCGTCGAGAACAAGGCCGGCGCCAGCGGCATGATCGGCAGCGACATCGTCGCCCGCTCGGCCCCGGACGGTACCAGCCTGCTGGTCTCGGCCAACTCGCTGGTCGCGGTGCCCGCCATCTACGGCAATGCGCCCTACGACTGGCGCACGGCCTTCACCCCGATCACCCATATCCAGCGCGTGCCCGCCGTCCTCGTCGTGCCGCCCAGCTCGCCGATCAAGACGCTGGCTGACTTCATCGCCCTGGGCAAGGACGGCAAGTTCGCCGTGGCCGACTCCGGCGTCGGCACCACCAACCATCTCGCCATCGAGCTGATCGGCGAGGCCACCAACACCAAGTACACGCTGGTCCACTACAAGGGATCGGGCGCCGCCATGATCGACGTGATGGCAGGCCAGGTGCCGGCCCAGGTCGACCAGCTGAACGCCGCCATCGGCAACATCAAGTCGGGCAAGCTGCGCGCCATCGCCGTCACGTCCGACAAGCGAGTGCCGCAGCTTCCCGACGTGCCGACCTTCAAGGAAAGCGGCGTGAAGGGCCTCGAGAACTTCACCTTCGCGACCTTCACCGGCCTGTTCGGTCCGGCCAAGATGCCCCCGGAGGTGGTGGCGAAGATCAACGAGGCGATGGTCAAGGTCCTGAAGGACCCGGCCGTCGTGCAGCGTTTCGCCGACCTCACGGCCGAGGCCTATCCGACCACGCCGCAGGAGACCGCGGCGATGTTCGACGCCGAGGACAAGATGGTCGTCCCGCTCATCAAGAAGCTGCAGATCAAACCGGAGTAACCCGATCGATGTCCTTCCTGCCGGCCACCATCACGCCCATCGTCCTGCTGCTGGTCTCCAACGTCTTCATGACGTTCGCCTGGTACGGGCACCTGAAGTTCACCGACAAGCCGC
>LSKJ01000650.1 GCA_001557035.1 Rhodospirillaceae bacterium CCH5-H10
GCATCCAGGAGAACCTCGCCGACAAGGCCCGCAAGCTCGGCATCCCGGTCTGGCGCTTCGGTTCGGGCGGCGCATAAGCGCCGCCTTTTGGCCAACTTCACAATCGACAGTTCCGAGGTCGCGCTAGGTGGTGGTGGATAGCGCAGCCGTTCGACTCTTGTCACGGAGATCCACCATGCTTGCCATCGTTCTCGGCGTTTTCGGCCTCGGCTTCCTCTGCTGGCTCCTGTTCACGCTCGCCATCTATGCGCTTCCCTTCCTTGCCGGACTGACGGCGGGCCTCGCTGCCTTTGACAGCGGAGGAGGAGCCGTGGGAGCGCTCATTGTCGGGTTTCTTGCCGGCGGTGCGACCCTTGCGCTCGGGCAGATTGGCTTTGTCACCACCCGCACGCTGATCCGCGCCATCATCGGTCTGCTCTAGGCCGTGCCGGCGACCGTCGCCGGCTATCAGGTGTCGTTTGCGCTGGCCGGCATCGGCATGTCCACCGGCGGGTGGCAGACGGCATTCGCCGTTGTCGGCGCCATTCTCTCCGGCGTCACGGCCTTCTCACGCATGACGCTTATTGTCCCGGCGTCGGACGGACAGGGCATCGGGGGAGTTCACTCGCCGATTGGCTGGAGGCCGCACGACCAGAGACGCTGACGCCGTCGCCATCCTCACCGTCGAACAGGTTGGCGAAGGCGGGGAGTGAACGCTCGTTGGAACGTGCTGGCGCTAACGCTGCCCTCGAGAGCGCTTCGATGAGCCCAGTGGATTCGGTGCAGCCGACAGATGCTGTGGCGAGTTCATCGTCTGCGTGCGGCTGGCGCGGGCGGACGCCGTCCTTTTTTTACGCCATGGCCGCCTCTTCTTCGGCCGGGTTGCCGGACCTCTTGTGCAGGACCCTTCAGGTTCGCCACGACTTCCCGTGAGGATGCTGTTCGGCGTGCGACCCACGGCCTCTCCTTGGCTTGATCTAGCC
>LSKJ01000651.1 GCA_001557035.1 Rhodospirillaceae bacterium CCH5-H10
GACCCAAGGCGCGCGCCGAGTTCACCTTCACGCCGGCGCTGCTCACCACCGACAATCGCCTGCAGTTCCGCTTCACGCTGAAGGGGCAGGGGGCGACCGCCTGCAAGGTCGATCGCGACAAGGCCATCTGGGTGAACATCGAGCCGGCGACGTTCATCTTCCTCAGCACGACGCGGCTGCCGCTGGCCGACGACCTGTCCTTCCTGCCACGCCCCTTCGCCGACCCGAAGGATCCGCTGCCGCTCAACCTGCCGTTCGTCCTGCCGGCCAACCCGGATCCCGACACGCTGCAGGCGGCGGGTATGGTGGCCGGCTATTTCGGCCTGATCGCCGGCGCCAAGGGCGCAACTTTTCCCGTGCAATATACCGGCCTGCCCGCGGGCAATGCCGTCGTGCTGGTCCTGGGCGGCAACTATCCAGCCGGAATCGCCGCCATTCCCGGCCAGGGGCCTCGGGTCGCGGTGGTCGCCAATCCTTCCCAGGTCGACAGCAAGCTGCTGCTGATCGTCGGCGAGAACGCGGAGGAGCTTCAGGCCGCCGCCGGGACGCTGGCCACGGCGCCGGCGAAACTGAACGGCGGCTGGTCGGCCGCCGCCGAACCCCTGCCGCCGCCGCGGCAGGCCTATGACGCGCCGAAATGGATCCCCAGCAATCGCCCGGTGCGGCTGGGTGAACTGGCCGATGGCGGAGCCCTGAACGGCCGCCGGCTGATCGACTCGCCGCAGATTTCCTTCCGCACGGCACCCGACCTGTTCTTCGGCGCCCTGTCGGGCGGCACGATGTACCTGCACATCCGCCGTGCCGACGACAGCTGGATCGATGCCGGCAATTCGCGCGTCTTCGTCGACCTGAACCGGAAGGTCGTCGGCGAGATCCCGCTGGAGCCGAAACTCAAGGTGCTGTCGCGGCTGAAGGAATGGCTGTTTCCCGGCAAGGCCGAGGATCGCGTGAGCCAGGTGTTGCTGCCGGGCTTCCAGCTCGTGAGCCAGAACCACCTCGAGTTCATGTTCGAGTTGCGCGCCAAGGCGGATGCGGACTGCGAGATGCTGGATTGGAGCGATCGCACCGGCATCGATCCGAATTCGACCATCGACCTCAGCCGCGTCGCCCACTTCGCCGCCTTCCCGAACCTCGCGTTGTTTGCGAATGCGGGCTTTCCCTTCACCCGCTACGCCGATCTCTCCACCACCGCTTTCGTGATGCCGGAGACTTCCGCGCCGGAGGAAGTCCAGGCGATGCTCAATCTGCTGGGCATGATGGCCGATTCCACGGGGGTGACGCCGACCCGCTTCAAGGTGGCCGATGCCGCCCGCGTCGACCAGGTCGCCGACCGCGACCTCATCGTCATCGGGCTCCAGTCGTCGCAGCCGCTGCTGAAGGACTGGGCAGCCAACAATTCGGTGCAGATCACGAGCACCAGCGTCGCCCCGGGACCCGGCTTGACCTTCTGGCAGCGCCAGCTCCAGCCGGTCGATCCCCGCGCGCCCTACTATCGTGGGGCGGCACCCGAACTGGCCAAGGCCAATCTCGGCAAGCCCTACGCCTATCTCACGAGCTTCTGGTCTCCCCTGAACGCCGACCGGCTGGTCGTCATGGTCGGCAGCACCCAGCCGGCCAACCTCGTCGAAATGAGCAACCAGCTCGGCGATCCCGAGCAGGTAGCCAACGTGCAGGGCGATTTCTATTATCTGTCAGGCGGTAAGGGCGAGTTCTATACGTCCGGTATCAGGAAGTTCGTGGGTGGATTGCCAATTTGGTGGCGAATTCAATGGCTTGCGGGATCTTTCGAGCTCGCTGCATTCATTTGCGTGATTTGTGTTATATTGATTTTTGCAGTGACGATCGAACGCTTCTCTGCACACCGGGCGAGCCGAATACTCGTGCGGGGGCTACCCAATCCACCAACGGAAACCGTTTGAGTCCGGGGGCTTATGACGAGGACTGACCGATCCGAGCGAAGAAGCGCCCTGAAGAGCGTTCTCGCCAGCGCGGTCGTCGTTCTGGCCGCATCCGAAGTATCGGCCGCGCCGCCTGCGTCGGCCGATCCCTCGACCTCTTCGTCGGTGTACGGTCTGCTCTTCGAGCAGGCGACGATGTGGCGCGAGCGCAATCGCCCCGACCTCGCCGCGCAGTCGCTGCGCAAGATCCTCGAGAGCCAGCCCGACAATACCGAGGCGTTGTTCCAGCTCGGCTCCATCGAGTTGCAGAGCCAGCGCTTCGAGCAGGTGCGGGCCACGATCCAGCGGCTGCGCCAGATCGATCCCGGCGATGCCCGGGCGGCCGAACTGGAGCGCGCGATGGCGATCGGCCAGACCGACGAGGTGGCGCTGGCCGAGGCCCGCCGTCTGGCCGCGGCGGGCGCCTACGATCGCGCGATCGCCGCCTATCAACGCGCCTTTCGCGGCGGCCCGCCGCCCTTCGACCTGGCAGTCGAGTATTACGAGACGCTGGCCGGGACGGGCACCGGCTGGGAAGAGGCGCGCATCCGCCTCAAGGCGCTGGCCGAGCGAAGCTATGCGACGTCCCGCACCAAGTTCGCCTATGCCCGCGTCCTGACCTACAACGAGCAGACAAGGCGCGAAGGCATCGTCCTGCTGGCTGAACTGGCAAGCGATCCTGCCGTCGGTCAGGCCTCGTTCGAGGCGATGCGCCAGGCCATGCTCTGGCTCACGGTCGGGCCGCAGGACAAGCCCTTCTTCGAGTCCTATCTGAAGCGCTTCCCCGGCGACACGATGGTGCGCGACCGGCTCATCGATTCGCAGCGGCCGGTGCGGCAGGACCCGATCGGCGCGGCGCTCAACGAGGCCTACCGTCTCGCCGACCAGGGTTTGAACGACCAGGCGGCCGCCCGTTTCGAGGGCATCCTCCAGTCCGATCCCGGCAACGCCGACGCAGTGGCCGGCATCGGCATCGTGCGCCTGCGCCAGGAACGGTTTGCCGACGCCAAGGACCAGCTCGACAAGGCCATCAGGATGGCGCCGAGCCGGGCCGCCGAATGGGCGCCGGCGCTCGAGTCGGCCAACTTCTGGCTGTCCTACCGCGATGCCGTCGCGATGCGCGACCGGGGCGACTTCGCCCAGGCGGAGAAGATCGTGCGGCCGCTGGCCGACCATACCGGCACGGCCAAGGAACGCGGCATGGCGCAGGCCCTGATGGGCGACCTGCTGCGTCGCCAGGGCAAGGCGCGCGAGGCCGAAAGCTACTATCGCGACGCACTGAACCGCGATCCGGGCAACAAGGAAGCGCAGGCCGGGCTCTACCAGGTCATGACCGCGCAGGGCCGGGACACCCGCACCGAGCCGCTGCTCGCCAACCTCGATCCCTCGGTGCGCAACCGCATCCAGTCCGATGGCAGCCAGGAGGCCGCGCAACGCCTGCGTACCCAGGCCGTCGGCCTCGAGCGTTCGCAGCCCGAGCGCGCCGAACAGCTTTTCCGCGAAGCCATGCGCCTGGATTCGTCCAGCCCATGGACCCGCTACGATTTTGCGAAGTTCCTGGTGAAGCGCGGGCGGGCCGCCGAAGCGCAGGCGCTGATCGACGAGCTGGTCGCCAGCGGTCGGCCGGAGAGCCTCTACGCGGCCGCCGTCTTCTATTCCGAACAGCAGCGCACCGGCGAAGCCGTCGCCTTGCTCGACCGGATCCCGGTCAACCAGCGCTCGGCGCGGATGAACACGCTGCGCAATGACCTGCGCAATGCCGGCGACATCGACCAGCTCATCGCCGCGGCGAAAGCGGGCGACGCGGGCGCGCGCGCCACGCTGGCGGCGCGGGCCAATGCCGCGAATGCGACACCCGCGCAGCAGGCCAATGCGGCGCTGGCGCTGGCGAAGATCGGCGAACGCGCGCAGGCCATGGCGGTCGTGCGCCGGCTGCAGGTCCGCAACGATCTCAGCGCCGACACGCTGCGCACGATGTTTTATGCCGCGTCGGAAGCTGGTCAGGACGGCGAGGCCAACGCGCTGCTGGCGCGCATCTCCAGGAACACCGGCGGCCGGGACGTGGCGGGCCTGCAGGAATCGCTGGCGATCCAGCAGTCCGACCGGCTGCGCCAGCAGAAGAACCTGACGGCGGCCTACGACGTCTTGCTGCCCTACGTGTCCGGTCCGTCGCCCAGCGTCGGGGCGCGATTGGCGCTGGCGCGGGTCTACAAGGATTCGGGATTCAGCGAGCAGGCGATCCAGGTGCTCGATGGCATCATGGTGTCGTCGCCGGCGGATCCCGACACGCTGCAGCAGGCCGTGAACATCGCGGTCGATCTCAAGCGCTACGAGCGGGCGGACGTCTGGCTGGCCGAGGCGATGCGCCTGCAGCCGCAGAACCCGCGCCTCTACATGGTCCAGGCCCGCCTGCTGCGCGCGCGCGGCGATACGACGGGCGCCAAGCGCGCCCTCGATACGGCCCAGCAGCTCAATCGCGGCCTGGGTCAGAGCGAACTCGTTCCGGTCCCCGCGCCGCCCTCGCGCGGCGGCGCGCCCGTCCAGCGCGCGGCGGTAGAGCCGTCCCGCAGCACCGTTCCCAATTCCGGCGCGACCGTGCCCGAGCGCGGGGCGGACGTGGCGGCGCTCAGACCCGTCGGAAAGAACGACGACGCCGCGCTGATGGCCGAATTCGAACGGCGAGTCGCTGGAAAGAAATCGACTGGCACCGACAGCGCGCCCAGCCGCTCCGATGTCATGTCGCTCGACCGTCCGTCGCTGGCGACGCCGGCCGTGCTGACGGCACAGGCGGGTCCGGTGCGCGCAGAGCCCATCCAGGTCGCGCAGGGCAATCCGCTGGTGCCCCTGCGCCGGCCGGGCGGGGAGAGCAGCGCGAGCTCTTCGGTGACCGCCATGACGCCGCCTCCCTTGCCGGGCACTCCGGGCGCGCCGTCCGGCTCGATGGGCGACACCGATCCGCTCAGCCGCGAGATCGACCGCGAACTCAACTCGCTGAAGAAGCAGACGGCGATCATCGTCGACGGCGGACTGGGCTTCCGCGGCCGGTCAGGCGAATCGGGCCTCGGCCGGGTCAACGAACTCAACGTGCCGGTCAAGGCCCGCATCCCCGTCGGCAACGCAGCCCTCGTGCCGACGGTCATGCCGGTCACGCTCGACGCCGGAACGATCGCGGCCGACCCGTCGACCCTGGCACGCTACGGTGCGAATTCGATCGTCGGACTGGCCGGCGTCATTCAGCCCAACAACGCGCGGGCGACCGGCATCGCTTTCGGCATGGGCATCGATTGGGGCCGCCTCACCGCGGATGTCGGCAGTACGCCGCTCGGCTTCCCGATCACCAATATCGTCGGTGGCCTGGCGTGGAACCAGCCGCTGGGCAACACGATGAACATGAAGCTCGAGGCGTCGCGCCGGGCGGTCACGGATTCGGTCCTTTCCTATGCCGGTGTGACCGATCCCATCACCGGCACGACCTGGGGCGGCGTGATCCGCAACGGCGGCGAGGCGATCGTGAGCTACGACGACCAGACGCTCGGCATCTACACGAAGTTCGCCTACGGCTACTACACGGGCAACAACGTCCCGACCAACCAGTCCTACGAGTTCACCTCGGGCGCCTATTTCCGCCCCGTCAAGGACGAGAACCAGGAACTCAAGGTCGGAATCTCGGCCACCTACCTCAGCTACAACCAGAACCTCAGCTACTTCACGTTCGGCCAGGGCGGCTACTTCAGCCCGCAGAGCTTCTACAGCCTGACTTTCCCCGTCGACTGGACGGAGACGTCGGGCCGGTTCACCTACAGTGCGGGCGCAACGCTGGGCGTTCAGAGCATCCAGCAGAGTTCTGCGCTCTTCTTCCCGAACAATTACTACCTGCAGAACGCGGCGAACATTCTCGCGTCGAGCGGCGCCATTGCGATCGCCCCGATCTTCCCGTCGCAGAGCAACACCGGCATCGCCTTCGGCCTGCGACTGGGCTTCGAATATGCCGCCACGGACCGGACGTCGATCGGCGCCAAGGCCAATTTCGACAACGCATACCAGTACGATCAGGGCACAATTCTGCTATTCCTGAAAAGCTCGTTCAACTAGGTCGCTTTACAACGGTCGTTCGATGGCTGTCCGCCCTGCAAACAATTCATTCGACGCGATGACCCTGGCTGCCGCGGCCCGGCGCTCCAGCCCGGCGCACTGGCGGATCTTCATGGAGGCGCTGGGCACGGCGCTGTCGCAGGTCGCGGGCGACGAACAGGCACTTCGCGTCCTGGCCGCTGTCGGGGCGACCATCGCCCGCGAACAGCCCGTGCCGGTCTGCAATTCCCTGGCCGACCTCAAGGCCGCGATGAATGGCGGCCTGCAGACCCTGGACTGGGGGCAGGTCGACATCTACGAGGCCGAGAAGGCGCTCGAATTCGTCGTCGTAGGCTATCCGTGCTTCGAGGGCGTCGAGGCGCAGACGGCGTTCGCCGCCATTCTCGAAGCGCTGATGGAAGGCTGGCTCGCCCAGCAGGCGGCACGATCCGGCCTCTCGATGCGTCTCGTCGAGCGCGGCAGCGGGCCTTATCCGCCCCTCGTCTTTCGCTACGAACGGTCCGGCGCCTAGCCATGGGCCAGCGTCGGTCGCCAGACGGTTCGCGCCGGCGCCTTCTGGCGGGCGGTGTCGGTCTCGCGGCACTGTCGCTCTGGCCGGCCCTCGCCCGCGCCGACCAGAACTGGCAGACCTACAGGCGCCGCTTCATCGTCGACGACCGGCGGGTGATCGACAGCGGCAACAACAACGTCAGTCACTCCGAGAGCCAGGGGTGGGGGCTTCTGTTTGCGCAGAGCTACGACGACAAGGAGACGTTCGCGAAGATCTGGGACTGGACGTCGAAGTCCCTGCAGCGCGGCGACGGTCTCTTCTCGTGGCGTTGGTCGCCCAATACCACCGATCCCGTTCCCGACAAGAACAACGCCGCCGACGGCGACATCCTGATCGCCTGGGCGCTCATCCGGGCCGCCGCCAAGTGGAACGAGCCGCGCTGGCTGGCGCCGGCCAAGCGCATCCAGTCCGCCGTGCTCGACCGGCTGGTAATCGAATCGAACGGAAAGCTCATCCTCCTGCCGGGGCTGCAGGGATTCGTCCGCGGCAGCCGGCACGTGGTCAACCTGTCCTACTATGTCTGGCCGGCCTTTCACGATTTTGCCGCGCAACCCGGCGACCAGACCCGGTGGCGGCGCCTGGAAGCGGACGGGCTGTGGCTGGTCGACAATGCGGCTTTCGGCGATTACCGGCTGCCGCCCGACTGGCTCCTGTTCGGAAACCAGGTCCTGCGGGTCGCCGACGACTGGAAGCCCTATTTCGGTTTCGATGCCATTCGTATCCCGCTCTATCTCGCGTGGCACAACCAGGCCTCGCGCCTCGGCCGTTTCCTTACGGCGTGGCGGACGCCGCGCTTTGCCGGACGGCCGCCGGCCTGGATCGATCTCGACACCGGCGGCGTAGCGCCGTATCCGTCGAGCGGCGGCTACGTCGCGGTTTCGTCGGTCACGCAATACGTCGCCGACGGCAACAAGGGGGCCGCGCCGGTCGCAACCGTAGGCGACGAGGACGATTACTATTCCGCCAGCCTCAAGCTGCTTGCAAACATCGCCGGCCAGGAAGCCCCGCGTGCGAAACGCGGGTAGCGGGTTGCGCCCGGCGGAGTTTTGCACCAGTCATGGTAGTCCCGGGACGGTGAGTTTCGTGGCTTCGAGGATATCGTTTGGCCAACCCTGATCAGGCCCTGCCGGCACCACGCAGGTTCCGCTCGCTCGTGGCCAGTGGCGACGATGATTTTCGGGCGGAGTTGGTCGAAAGGGCCATCACGCTCAATTTCTCCGTGCGCGCCATTCGCTCGGTGGGGGACTTGCCCGACTTCCTGCAGGGGCGCCATTTCGACTGGCTGTTCCTCGACGTCGAACTCGGACGCACGCAGTGCCTGCAGATCATCGAAACGCTCGGTACCGGCTGGCAGCCGCGGACCGTCCTGGTCGGGAGCATCGACGCTGACGCGCTCCATGACATAAGACAGAGCGCAATTCGTGCCGGCCTGGACGTGGTTGGCGCTCTCTCGAAGCCTCTTTCCTTCGCAGCCCTTTCGGCACGGCTGGCGGCGCTGGAAGCGCGCGAGAAGGACAACACGAACGCGGACCTCGCCGCGCGCGATCTCGCCCGCATTCCCAGCGAGGAGCTCGAGGTTCACTATCAGCCCATCGTCTCCATTCGGGAGCGTGTGTTCTCGCGCGCCGAGGCGCTGGTGCGCTGGCGGCACCCGGAATACGGACTGATCGGACCGGAGGGGTTCATCGGTCTTGCCGAGCGCTCCGGCGCCATCATCCAGCTCACGTGGGATGTTCTGACCCGGACGATCGAACAGCAGGCCGCCTGGAACAGGGAAGGGCTGCCCCTGTCGATTGCAGTGAACATATCCGCGCTCTTTCTCCGGTCGGTCGCGGCGGCGGACGAGATTCTCGGCCTGCTGAAGGCCAGGCAGGTCGACCCGAACACCCTCATCCTGGAGATCACGGAAACCGAGCGGGCACCCGACCCGGGCGTTGCGCGCGCCCTGCTGGAGCGGTTGCGCGCGGCCGGTGTCAGGATCTCGATGGACGACTACGGCGTCGGTTACTCCGACCTCGGCCGTCTCCACTACTATCCGTTCAGCGAACTGAAGATGGACCGCGGGCTGGTGGCCCGCCTGCCCGGCGACCACGAGGGCCGGGACATCGTCTCGATGCTGGTGTCGCTTGCCCGGCGCGAAAAGGTGAGCCTGACGGGCGAAGGGATCGAGACGCGGGAGCAGTGGGAAGCGCTCGACGCGCTCGGCTGCAACTACGGCCAGGGCTTCCTGATCGCCCGGCCGATGCCCGGCGAACGGGTCACCGGGTGGATTTCCCGCATGGCAAACGCCGGACTGTACCGGCCGTCGGAAGGTGGCGCGTCCTGACCGGGTGCTAAGCGGCGGCGGCCGGCAACTCTTCCGCGCTCTCGACCCGGTTGCGGCCCCGTTCCTTGGCCCGGTAGAGCGCGACGTCGGCCTCGCGCATCGCGGCCTGCAGGTCACCCTGTAGCTTCGCCACGCCGATGCTGGTCGTGATGCGCAGCGTGCGACCATCGACATCGATCGACAGGGCGGCGATGGCCGCTCGCAGTCGCTCCGCGACCTGCAGGGCGCCGGGCTGGTCGACATCCCGCAACAGGGCGCAGAATTCCTCGCCGCCATAGCGCGCGATCAGATCGTCGGGACGAAGCTGCTGGCGCGCGAGACCGGCGAAGGCCACGAGCGCCTGGTCGCCGCCGGCATGGCCGAAGGTCCTGTTCACGTTGGTGAAATGGTCGAGATCGATCATCAACACGAAGGCCCGCGACATGCCGTGTGCGCCCTGGCTGGCCAGGCGTTCGGCCTCCTCGAGGAAGAACCGCCGGTTTGGCAGGTGAGTGAGCTGGTCGGTCGAGGCGAGCTTCTCGTAGTGATGCCTCAGGCGCTCGTTGGCCATCAGCAGGAAGCCCAGCGTCATCGCCACGACGCAGATCGTGTTGATGAACAGCGTGATGCCCTGGGTCGGGTCGTAGAACGGCGTCGTCTCGCCCTCGGGCGCATCGCTCAGCAGCGAGAAGACCACGCGCACGATCATGGAGAAGGCCATCAGCAGCAGGGCGAGCGCCGTCGGCAGGCGGCTGCTCAGGGGCTCCGTGATCCTGGCCCGGAGGACCTCCCAGGCGGCCAGCGTGGACAGGATGGCGATCACCAGGGAACAGAGCGCGACGCGCATGTGCACGTCGATGCCGGCCAGAAGGACGGCGGAGAAGACGACGACGAACAGCGTCGTGGGAATGACGGCAAACTTGATCCCGCGCTCGCCGCTGTTGAACCGCCGCACGCTCATCCAGACGGTGGCGTAGCCGGCGACGATCAGCGAATTGGCCATGATGACCATGGAGAGCGGCGAACTGTTCGTGCGCAGGCTGAGCTCGAGGGACCCCATCGCCCCCAGCAGGAGGCTGGTGGCCCAGCCGCGCAGACCGAGGATGTCGCGGCTATGGAGCCACGAGAAAAAGCACAGGCCGGCCATCGCGAAGGCGATCACGAAGTTCAGAAGATAGATCGTGAGGACGTCGATGGACATCGACTGGATTCGCCTGACTGGTCGCTGCGGTGCCGGCGGAGTTTAGTCCGAACGTGGTCGCGACGGGCCGATTTTCTCGATCGCGGAGGCGAATTCTAGGCGCTTTCGACCCCTCGCCAGGCGACCACCTGGCCCGACATCACGAAGCGGTCGCGCCCGGAATGCTTGGCTGCATACAGTGCCCGGTCGGCGGCCGCGACCAGTGAAGGATGGTTGTTCGCGGCATCTGCGCCTGGCCAGCCCGTGGCGCCGCCGGCGCTCAGGGTCACCCGCTGAGTCGGCAGGTTGAGGGCATGGGGAATGTTCAGGGCGGCCAGGGATTCCCGCAGGCGCGCCGCCACGCTGGCACAGCCCACCTCATCTGTATTCGGCAACAGCAGAATGAATTCCTCGCCGCCATAGCGTGCCGCGAGATCCCCCGGGCGCCGGGCTTCGGCCGACAACACCCTGGCCACGGCCTTGAGGCACGCATCGCCGGCCTGATGGCCGTACTGGTCGTTGAACTTCTTGAAATTGTCGATGTCCACCATGAGCAGCGACAGCGGAGTTTCGTCTCCCGCGGCGCGGCGCCATTCGGTTTGCAGCAGTTCGTCGAAGTGCCGGCGGTTGGCGAGGCCCGTCAGCCCGTCCTGGCTGGCGAGGGTCGAGAGTTTCGCCTCCAGATCCTTGTGCTCGGTCATGTCCCGCGAAATCGCGACGACGCCGCTGATCCGGCCGGTGAGGGCGTCGCGGGTCGCGCGCAGGGCGGACTCGAGCCAGATCTCGCCGCCGCCGCTGTGGCGGGTACGATAGATGAGCTTGGTTTCCTCGAGCTCCCCCTGCTTGAGTTGGTGGACCGTGTCTCGCACATGCGGCAGGTCCTCCGGGTTCACCCCCGCCAGTGCGGGCGTCCCGGTGAGCTGCTCGGCGCTCCAGCCGACGATCTTGAGACAGGCGGGCGATACGTAGAGGATGCGCTCGTCGAAACCGATGCGCATCACCATGTCGCTCGACTCCTCGGCCAGCAGGCGGAAGTCCGCCTCCTTGGCCGCGAGCACCGCGCCGATCCTCTGTCGTTCCAGCAGCTGGCGCACGAGGTAGAATCCCGTGCCGCCGACGAGTGAAATGAGGAGCAGCACCAGCGCCATGCGGAACAGGGCCTCCTCGCGCCACGGCGCCAACACCTCGTTCTTCGCCTCGGTGGCCACGATGATGATCGGGAACCGGTCGCTCATCTTGTAGAAGGCGAGCCGCCATGACCCGTCGAACGTCGACTGGAAATAATAGACGCTGGCGGAGGGCCGGCCGTGCATGTCCTTGATGAGGGGAGAATTGGAAAGGTCGCGGCCGACCGACGTTTCGTTGTCGAGGCTCCGGGCCAGCACGACGCCGTTCTTTGCGAGCATCGTGATGACGCCCGAGGCGCCAAGATCGAAGCGCTTGTAGAAATCGGCGAAGTAGCTGGCATCGATGGTGGCCAGCACCACGCCCGCGAATGAACCGTCCGGATTGTTGAAGCGCCGCGAGGCCGGAATGATCCATTGTCCGCCCGACCGGCTCTTGACGGGATTGCCGATCAGCAGCCCCGGGTCCTTCGAGCCCTTGTGATATTTGAAGTAGTCCCGATCGCTGTTGTTGAAGGCGTTCAGGTCGACGTTCTCGGATGTCGCCAGCCAGCGGCCCTCGTGGTCGTAGACGAACAGTCCGCGGACACGCCCCATGGCCCCTTTGCGGAAATTGATGTCGCTCTGGACTCTTGCGAGGGCAACGGGGCCGGTTCCTTCCGCTTCCAACCGATGGACGAGGCCCATCACCAGGCCGTCCGCCATCTCGAAGGAATCCTCGGCGTGCTGGACCAGCGACTGGGCAAGATTGGTAACGTCGATCTCGGCGGCCTTCAGCACATCGCGACGCAGTCCCATCTCGCGGATCGAACTGAAGAACAGCATCATGAAGCAGACGACCACGACGAGACCGGCCGCAAGGTAGACGGGCTGACGCAGGCGAAGGCCGAGAGTCATGGCGCGCAGCCATCGTCATGGATGCGCCGGAAGGCCTTTTCAGATGGCATCGCGCCGGAGAGCGCGGCCAGATCCATCGAAATCTCCCGGATGACGGGCGCCGAACGCCCTGTCCGGGAATGATAGGCTATCGCCGAGGTTAAAAGAACTCGAATAGTCGACGCGAATCGAGCCGCTAGACCATGATCACCTTGCCGGTGGGCAGGTCGTAGTGGGCGCCGACGACCTTGAGTTTACCGGCCGCCACCATGTCGCCCAGGATCGGCTTCTCGGTCTGCAGGCGTCGGACGTTGTGCTGGATGTTGGCGACCACCGCGCGCTGCCGCAGGTCGTCGCCCGGCGTCTTGAGGACC
>LSKJ01000652.1 GCA_001557035.1 Rhodospirillaceae bacterium CCH5-H10
CCAGCGGCGGTTGACGGCGCTGGCCTCACGCACCCGTTCGAGCGTCCGGCGGTAGGTATCGAGCCAGGTCAGGCTGTCGCCGGCCTGCACGCCTTCACGCATCGCCTGGCTGAGCGTCGCGTCTATATTGATCATGCGGCAGGTGTAGCCGTAGGCCGCGAGCTTGAGGTCGGAGGATGCGATCCAGGTTTCCAAAGTTGCCGGCACGTAGCGAGGGCAGTCTTCGAGCGCTTGCGCCGCGGCCGGCAGGGAGAACAGCAGCGTCAGCAAGAAGATCGAAAGCCTGCGCATCGCGGGGCTCAACGCGGACGCGGCCGGGCGCGGGCGGTGGGCTCGGCGACCAGCGGATCGTCCGGCCAGTAGTGGCGCGGGTAGCGGCCCTTCAGTTCCGACTTCACGGCCTTGTAGCCGGTTGCCCAGAAGCTCGCGAGATCGCGCGTCACCTGCACCGGGCGACGGGCCGGCGACAGAAGATGGATGGTGAGCGGGACCTTTCCGCCGGCGATGCGCGGCGTCTCGGTGAGGCCGAACATTTCCTGCAGGCGTACCGAGAGGGTCGGCTCGTCCGGATTGGTGTAGTCGATGGCGACCCTCGATCCGCTCGGCACCTCGACATGCGTGGGCACGAGGCGGTCGACCTCGCGCTGTTTCTCCCACGGGACGAGAGCCTTCAGCGCGGCGCCGAGGTCGATGCGCGACAGATGATCCTTCCGCGACACGCCGTCGAGATATGGACCCAGCCACTCCGCGAGCGAAGCGAGGAGGGCGGGATCGGACAGGTCGGGCCAGTCCTCGCCGGCGTGGCGGCGCAGGAAGCCGATGCGTTCGCGCCAGCGCCTCAGGTCGTCGCTCCACGGCAAGGCGCCGAGCCCCAACTGGCGCACCCCGTCCAGCATCGCGGCCTGCATCTTGTCGGCATCCGGCCGGGCCAGCGGCTTGTCTTCGAGCGCC
>LSKJ01000653.1 GCA_001557035.1 Rhodospirillaceae bacterium CCH5-H10
TGTCGCCGTTGGTGACGTTGGTGAGCTGCATGGCGATCAGGTCGCCGGCATCGACGCCGGTGATCTCGACCTGGCTGTAGTTGCCGTTGCCCGGACCGGCGATCGCGAAGCCGCCGCCCTGGACGGCGTAGGCATTTCCCGCGGCGAGGGTGGCGTAGCCCGCCTGGCCGGGCGCCACGCCGCCGATCGTGCCGTTATAGTCGTCGACCTTGTAGAGCATCAGCGAGTGTTCGGCGCCGGCGACCTGGCGCATGCGCACCACGGCGTTGGCGTCGTCGGCGTGATTGGCGGTCTCGGCGACGGCGACCGATTGCGCGATCCGCACCGAGTTGCCGCTGTCGGAATAGAAATCGGCGAAGCCGAACGAGGCGCTCATGCCGGCCTGCGCGGCGACCGCGCTGTTGCCGTTGAAGTCCACCGACACGCTGGCGCCCTCCGCGACGATCGCTTGCGTCAGCGTGCCCTGGGTCTGGCCATCGAACAGGGCCAGCAGGGCCGGGTCGAAGTCGGTGTTGCTCTGCAGCGACTGCTGCGCAAGCTGGCTTGTCCAGGCATAGGCGGCGTGCGCGGCGCTGCTCGCGTCCGTGAGCTCCGCTCCGGTCTGGACGCTGACCGTGGCGGCTCCCGTTGCGGTGGTCTGCAGCAGCAGGGTCTGCGCGGTGCCGCTGGTCCAGCCGCCGGCGCCGTTGGAGTCGATTACGTCCGGCACCAGCGTACTGACGCCCGGAACGTCGGCACTGTAGAATGTCTGCGAATGCGCGATCGTGCTGATCGCCCGGGCCAGGAACAGCCCGTCGGGCGATCCGAGGCCTGACGCGAGATCGAAGCCCGCGCCCGCTTCGTAGCCGAAGCCGGTCGGGTTCATGCCGCCGTAGTCTGTGCCCCGATAGCTGAAGCTCGACGTGTTGTTGCCGACCTGCACGTCGTTGAACGAGGCCGGGGCGATGACCGCCGCCATGTAAAGAAGATCGGTCATGTAGCCCAGGTTGTTGCCCAGTCCCTGGTCGTGGAGGATGTAGTTGATCTGCGTGATCAGGCCCGCCCAGAAGGGCGTCGCCGCGCTGGTGCCGCCTTCGCCGTGCGTGCCGGCCATGTCAGCCTGGGGCACGAGGTAGTAGAGGTTGCCGCCGGCATTCGCGGAGACGTCGGGCAGGGCACGCCCGGTCAGGTTGAGGTCGCTGTAGGCGGATGAAGCGAGGCCGAAGGCGATCTGGTAATCGGGCGTGCCTTGCGATTGGTCGACGCCGCCGGAGCCGGAATTGTTGACGGTATAGGAGTGGCCGTCCGGGCCGTTACCGCCCTCGAACGTGTTGCCGGCCTCGGTCGCGTACTGGTTCCAGACCGTCTCGATGAACCAGTCGCTGGCGGCGGCCGTGCCCGGCATCTGGCTCAGCCCGCCGGCCACCAGGTTCCAGATCGTGCCGCGATCGCCCGCCATCGCCAGCGTGTAGATCGGGGAGAAGTTCGTGTTGGTGCCGTTCAGCGTCGGATCGACCGAGGCCTGGTTGACTGTCGACAGCGACGTGCCGCCGACCAGGATGTTGTAGGGGCTGGTGACGTTGTTGACGACGTTCGCCAGTCCGTTGCCGATCTTGGCGCCCGACCCGCCATCGCCGTTCGCGACCAGCACCGTCTGGTTCATCAGCGCGGCATCGACGAAGAGCTGCATGTAGGCCTGGTAGAAGGGCGACAAGGGCGACAGGCCCTGCACGTCGGTATCCGAGCTGGAGACGACCGGCGCCGGTCCCACCGTTTCGGTGTTGGCATAGTTGGTGGCAGGAGCCCAGATCGCAGCCTGGAAGGTGGTGAAGACGGTGGAATTGGAGTTGGCGTTTGCACCGCTCCCGCGGCCGGAGCCGTTGTAGAGCGCAAGATCGCTGTTCGGGTTGATCGCGGCGGAGACGCCGACGTCGAGCGAGCGTTCGCCCGAAGCCTCGACCTGGCCATTTGCACCCTGCACGAAGAC
>LSKJ01000654.1 GCA_001557035.1 Rhodospirillaceae bacterium CCH5-H10
CGCTGTTCGTACCGCAGACCGCCAGCTACACCGCCGATCTCGACGCCCACGACGTGGCCTACGGCGCCGATGGCGAACTCGTCTTCGTGAACACTCTGTTTTCCTGCCTGGCGACGACCAGCGAGACGCACAGCTTCAAGCCGCTGTGGAAGCCGTCGTTCGTTTCGCGCCTCGCGCCGGAGGATCGCTGCCATCTCAACGGCATGGCGATGCGCGACGGCAAGCCGGCCTATGTCACCGCGGTCGCGGAGACCGACGTGGCCGACGGCTGGCGCGAGCATCGCAGCGGCGGCGGTGTGGTGATCGACGTCGCTTCGGGCGAGGTCGTGTGCCGCGGCCTCTCGATGCCGCATTCGCCGCGCCTGCACGAGGGCAGGCTCTGGGTGCTGAATTCGGGAGCAGGTGAACTTGGCACGGTCGACCTGGCGACGGGCCGCTTCGAGCCGCTGGCCTTCTGCCCGGGCTATCTGCGCGGGCTCGACTTCGTGGGACCCTACGCCCTCGTGGGCCTTTCCGAGCCGCGCGAGAACCGCACCTTCGCCGGCCTGCCGCTGCAGGACCGCCTGACCGCCGCCAAGGTGAGCCCGCGCTGTGGCGTGTTCGTGATCGACACGAGGACCGGCGACGTGGCGCACTGGCTGCGCTTCGAGGGCGTCGTGAACGAACTCTACGACGTCGTCTCTCTTCCGGGCCTCGCGCGGCCGATGATGATCGGCTTCAAGAACGAGGAAATCCGCCGGACCGTATCGATCGAGTAGTTGGGAAGCCGGGACTTTACGTAACTCGACGACACGTAAAGGCATTTGACGTTTACGTAAACGTCAACTACATCGTCACCATCATGTCCGTCGCCGCAACATCCCCGGCCAACAGCGGTGCGCCGCGCGACCCGCAGCGCATCTACAGCATCGCCGAATTGTCGCGCGAGTTCGCGATCACGCCGCGCACGATCCGCTTCTATGAGGACGAGGGGCTCATCAAGCCGCGCCGCCAGGGCACGATGCGTCTCTATACGGCCGGCGACCGCACGCGGCTGAGCTGGATCCTGCGGGGCAAGCGGCTGGGCTTCTCGCTCGCCGAGATCCGTGAGCTGCTCGATCTCTACCAGGTCGACCGCACGGGCATTCAGCAACTGCGCGAGCTGCTGCGCCGCAGCCAGCTCCACATCGCCGACCTCGAGCGCAAGCGTGCCGACCTCGACCAGCACATCGGCGAGTTCAGGGACGTCGAGGCACAAGTGAGCGCCGAGCTGAAGCAGCGCGGCGTCGATCCCGAAAGCGACTAGAAAAGTTCGACCGAGGAGGAAGGCATGGCCGTCTACAAGGCGCCGATCAAGGACATCCAGTTCGTTCTCAACGAAGTCATCGACGTGTCGAAGCTGGCCAAACTGCCGGGCTACGAGGATGCGACGCCCGACACGATCCACGCCATCGTCGAGGAAGCCGCCAAGCTTTGCGAGAACGTGCTGTTCCCGCTGAACCGCACCGGCGACGAGGAAGGCTGCCACTACGAGAACGGTGTCGTGCGCACGCCGAAGGGCTTCAAGGAAGCCTACAAGCAGTTCGCCGAGGCGGGCTGGACGGCCGTGACCTGCGATCCGGAGTTCGGCGGGCAGGGGCTGCCGGCGACGGTCGGCTTCGCGCTGCAGGAGATGTTCACCGCGTCGAACCAGGCCTTCGCGATGTATCCCGGCCTGAGCCACGGCGCCTACGAGGCGCTGTCGCGGCACGGCTCGGACGAGCTCAAGAAGAAGTTCCTGCCCAAGCTCACCGACGGTACCTGGTCGGGCACGATGTGCCTCACCGAGCCCCATTGCGGCACCGACCTCGGCATGCTGCGCACCAAGGCCGAGCCGCAGGCCGACGGCAGCTACAGCATCACCGGCACCAAGATCTTCATTTCCGCGGGCGAGCACGATCTGACCGAGAATATCCTCCATCTCGTGCTGGCGCGCCTGCCGGACGCGCCGGGCGGCACCAAGGGCATCTCGCTCTTCCTCGTGCCGAAGTTCCTGCCGAAGGCCGACGGTTCCGTCGGTGAGCGCAACGGCATCCGCTGCGGCGCCCTCGAACACAAGATGGGCATCAAGGCCAACGCGACCTGCGTGATGAACCTCGACGGCGCCACCGGCTGGCTGGTCGGCGAGGCCAACAAGGGTATGACGGCGATGTTCGTCATGATGAACGCCGCGCGCCTCGGCGTCGGCATGCAGGGCCTCGGCATTGCCGAGACCTCCTACCAGAGCGCCGTCGCCTATGCGCGCGACCGCCTGCAGGGCCGCTCGCTCACCGGTCCGAAGAATGCCAACGGCCCGGCCGATCCGATCATCGTGCACCCCGACGTGCGTCGCATGCTGATGATCCAGAAGTCCTTCACCGAGGGCGCCCGCGCGCTCGCGCTGTGGGTCGGCATGCTGATCGACGAGGCGCACTCGCATCCCGACGCGGCGACGCGCGAGGCGGCCGACGATCTCATCCAGATGCTGACGCCGATCATCAAGGCCTACTTCACCGACATGGGCAGCGAGTGCGCCAACCTCGCGGTGCAGACCTATGGCGGCCACGGCTTCATCCGCGAGAACGGCGTCGAGCAGTTCGTCCGCGATGCGCGCATCACCCAGCTCTACGAGGGCACCAACGGCATCCAGGCGCTCGACCTGGTCGGCCGCAAGCTGCCGATGAAGGGCGGTCGCGCCGCCCAGCGCCTGCTCGGCGAGATCGGCGGCTTCATCGCCCAGCACAAGGCCGACGAGAAGATGAAGGAGTTCGTCGAGCCGCTCGAGAAGGCGATGGGCCGCGTGCAGGACTCGGCGCTCTTCCTGATGCAGAACGCAATGAAGAACCCCGACGAGGCCGGCGGCGCCGCCACCGACCTGCTGCGCCTGATGGCGCTGACCGCGATGGCCTACATGTGGAACCGCATCGTGGTCGCCGCGCACAAGGGACTGGCGGCCGGCAACGACAACGCCTTCTACGAGGCCAAGGTCGCGACCGCGCGCTTCTTCATGGCGCGTGTGCTGCCGCAGACCGTGTCGCTCAACCATCAGATCAAGGCCGGTGCCTCGACCCTGATGGCCCTGCCGGCCGACGCGTTCTGAAGTCGGTCCTCGCCTATGGAGCAGCGGCGTTCCTCGAGATCGCCGGCTGCTTCGCCTTCTGGGCCTGGCTGCGGCTCGGCGCCTCCGTATGGTGGCTGGCGCCGGGCATCGTGGCGCTCGGCCTGTTCGCGTGGTTGCTCACGTTCATCGACTCCGATGCCGCGGGCCGCGCCTATGCCGCCTATGGCGGCGTCTACATCGCCGCGACGCTCGTCTGGCTGTGGGCCGTGGAAGGCACGCGGCCCGACCGCTGGGACATCACCGGTGCGATCGTCTGCCTGGTCGGTGCCGGCATCATTCTTTTCGCACCGCATCGCGCGACGGGGTAACCTCGGGGCGTTGTTCAATAAACGCCCGAGGAAATCGCCCCATGTCCGCTCCGCACGTTCTCGCCGAAGTCAAAGACGGTATCGGCTGGCTGACGCTCAACCGTCCCGATTCGCTGAACGCGCTGTCGATGGAGATGCGCGACCTGCTGGTCGAGCACAGCGCGAAGTTCGAGAAGGATCCGGCCGTGCGCTGCGTGGTGATCCGTGGCGCCGGCACGCACTTCATGGCGGGCGGCGACATCCGCGGCTTCCACAAGTCGCTGACCGAGGACAAGGAGGCCCATCTCGCGGGCTTCGAGATGCGCGTCGTCAAGGCGCACCAGGCGATCTACCAGATCCGCCGCATGAACAAGCCGGTGCTGGCCTCGGTGCAGGGCGCCGCCGCCGGATTTGGCCTGTCGCTGATCCTGAACTGCGATCTCGCCATCGCGTCGGACGACTCGTTCTTCACGCTCGCCTATCGCCACATCGGCCTCAGTGCCGACGGCGGCGCGACCTATTTCCTGCCGCGGGTCGTGGGCGAGCGGAAGGCGCTGGAGATCGCGCTGCTCGGCGAACGCTTCACCGCCGAGGAGGCCAAGGCCAACAACATCCTGAACTGGGTGGTGCCGAAGGATCAGCTCGTCGCCGAGACCGAGAAGATGGCGCGCAAGCTGGCGGACGGTCCGACCTACGCGCTGGGCGTCGCCAAGAAACTGATCCGCAACTCGTTCGACAACAGCTGGGACGAACACTCGCATCGCGAGGCCGAAGGGCTCGCTGCCTGCGCCGCGACCGAGGACCATTTCGAGGGCCTGAGCGCCTTCCTCGAAAAGCGGAAGGCAAAGTTCAAGGGGAGATAGGTTAGCGCCTCTAGGCGGCTATCGGCACTTCGATCAGACCGAGGTGGCGGGCCATCGGACGAAAGTCGTTGTCGTTGTGCAGGAGGGCCGTGCGGTTCTCGATGCACCACGCTCCGATCAACAGGTCGATCGTCGTGCGGACGGTAATGCCT
>LSKJ01000655.1 GCA_001557035.1 Rhodospirillaceae bacterium CCH5-H10
CGCCCCGCCCCCGCCTCCCGGACCGCGCGGCGAGCGCGCCAAGGGGGCCGAACGCGCCGAGCGGAGCTTTTCCCCCAAGGCAGCCTGCATCGACATGGTCGCGCGCCGCATCGGCGACCGCGCCTACGTCAAGGCCAGGCTCGAACTGAAACCCGAGCAGATGACCGCCTGGAACGCCTTCGAGAAGGCCGCCGACGAGGCCAGCGCCAAGTTGATGGCACGCTGCCAGACGCTGCCGGCCGAGATGAAGGAGCGCCCCGGCTACGTCGAGCGCCTGACGATGGAAGAGGACATGATGAAGGCCCGCATCGCCACCATCGAGGCGGTCAAGCCGTCGCTGACCGCCCTCGTCGCCGTCCTGACGGGCGACCAGAAGGCCATCCTCGACCGGCCGCGCCTGGGTCCCGGCCACATGGCCCACGCCATGGGCCGGCACGGACCGCGCTGACGAAAGCCTACCAGTCGCTGCGGCGGACGATCTTCAACAGGTCGTCCGCCATGGTGAGCGCGGTGAGCACGCCGGTCTTGGGATTGTCGGGCATCGCCCGGCCCAGCCGCTCGAGCTTTAGTTCGCCCGAATCGGCAACGACCTCGAGCTTGCTGGCATTGGTGCCCGGCGGCAGCGTCGGATCGGCGACCAGCTCGATCTCGGTATGGTCGAGCCCCGCGCCGCAGAGCGCGACCGTCACCGCCAGATTGGCGTTCTTCGGATAGAGACGGCCCGCATCGGCCGGTTTGCCGCGGAAGATCACCGTCGGCTCCTTGATCGACGGCAGGTCGAACTCGGTCTCGGCCGGCGTTCCGGTCCAGGCATGCGGCGGCTTGATCGAGATGTATTTCACCTTTTCCAGCTTGCCGAGCCGCATGGCGAGCAGCCCGTCGAGGCCGGCGATGGCGCCGGAAGGCAGGCGCAGGCGCGACCCGCCCTTTTCCGCCGCCTTCAGGTGCTTCTTCCACAGGGCCGGATCGCCATAGGCGCCGGTCGCGATCACCATGAAGTCGAAGCCCTTCTTCAGGATCGTCTCGCCCCATTCGCGCACCGCCTGCTGGCTGGCGGCCTCGACGACGACATCGGGGTCGAGCTTCAGCAGCGCCTTGAGCGTGTCGACCACTGCAACTTTCTTGCCGACCTTCTTCTGCGTCTCCGCGACGCGGCCTTTCCGCACCAGCACGCCCACGATGTCGATGGGCGGCTTCTTCTCGCGGAACACGTCGAACAGCATCTGGCTGATGGCCCCGTAGCCGATCAGTGCGATTTTCAGCCGCTTTTGCTTCGCCATTTGTCCCCCAGGAGCCGGAATTCTCCGCCGACTATAGCCGGCAGCCGCGGCCCTTGCGACCGCAGGGGCTCGCGGCTATAACCCCGGCCTCGTCGCGGGCCGGAGTCCGTACACCTGACGGAGCGTAGCTCAGCCTGGTAGAGCACTAGCTTCGGGAGCTAGGGGCCGGAGGTTCGAATCCTCTCGCTCCGACCAATCGACGAGACAAACGGCGGACCTTCGGGTCCGCCGTTTTCTTATGGAAGTAAATGGTTCGCTGGCTTTGCCGTTGCCGAGACCCCAAGCGATGAACGTCAAGTTCCTCCACATTCCGAAGACCGCGGGAACGAGTGTCCGTTCCTTCCTCTCCCGGTTCTTCGCGGCGCGGCACATCTGCCCGGCAGTCGATCAGAGACAGTTCCGGGACATATCGCCGGAACGCCTGCGATCCTTCCGCATGTTCTCGGGACATTTCCACTGGCACGCCCTGGACCAGATCGAAGGTCCCAGCTTCACCTTCAGCGTCCTCCGGCAGCCCGTCGCGCGGATCGTCTCGTTCTACTTTTTCCTGCGGGCGGTCGCGGCCAGATCGGATCCGGCCAAACTGTCAGACCCTCGCATGCAGGGAATCCACGCGGCATTCACCCTGCCCCCGGACGCTTTCTTTTGCGACGGCGGTTCTCCCGAAGTGCGAACGCACATCGACGACCTGTTCGACAATTTCTACACGTTCTACTTCGCCGGCCGCGCCTTCAACGCGAGGCGCCGGCTTCAGAAGAAAAACATTCCCGAATCCAGGATCGTGGCCACCGCGCAACGCAACCTCGATCTGCTCGACGGCCTCTATTCGACCGACGATCTGGTTTACCTCCAGCAGGATATCATCGCTTCGTTCGGCCGCAGCGGGATCGGGCTATGGGGAACGCTGCGCTCTCGTTTCAACCCTCTCCCGGGCATAAACCTGAACACTCGCGAGGGAGACTTCACTTCGCGAGTGGCGGACCTGAAGGTGCTCGGAGCCACCTATCGGGCCTTCGAGCGAATCAACGACATGGCGCGCCTCGACTCATTGATCTGGAAGGCGCGGTTTGGGCACATACCGGTGCTTCGCCTCGGCTGACGGATGCCAGCCGAGGCGAAGCCGCGTGTCCGTTTCGCCGGCGGTTACATCTTCGGCAGGATCGCGATGTCCTTCACGACGCCGCCAAGGCCCTCGATCTTGCCCACCGGCGTCGCCTTGCCGGTCGCGAGGTCGATCGACCAGAGCTGGTCGCCGGCCATGGCCCAGCCTTCGTTCTTGGTGCCGTCCGACCAGATGTCGAAGGCGACGACATCGACCTTGGGCCCGAGCGTGCCCATGGTGTTGAGGATGCCGTCGTTCGGCGGCGCCTGCTTGACCAGGGCGCCCGTCGTTCCGTCGATGTTCAGGAGCGTGGTTTCCTTCGTCCCCTTGACCGAGTTGGTATAGGCGCCCGCCATCACCTTCGGCGCCTTGCCCTTGTTGGCATCGCCGTCCGCATACTTCAGGCTGCCGTCCTTGATGACCTTGCCGTCGTCGACATTGACGCGCAGGCTGGTGCCGTCGCTGCCGATGACCCGCAGCCGGTCGGCAACCGGGTTGAAGTCCACCGTCGCAGAGGCGCCGGCCGGCAGCATCGTCTCGAGCTTCGACTTCTTCGTGGCCTTGCCGTCCATGGCGATGGTGTAGAGCGTGCCGTCGGCGGCCAGGGCGTAGAGCATGCCGTCGGCCGGCCGCACGTCGATGCCCACCAGGGCGCCGTCGACCCCGGTGACCTTCATGCTCTTCGTCGCCTTCTTGGCGGTCGTGTCCACGATGGCGATGGTGTCGTTGCCGATCAGGGCCGCGACCTCGGCGGCCTGCGCCGTGCCCGCCAGCGTCACCAGGGCCGTCGTTGCGGCCAGAAATGCCTTCACTGTCATTTGCGTCGCTCCAGTTCGTTGCAGACCCATGAGCAGGTCCTGAAGTGGTTACCGGCCAGAGAGGCCGATTGGATGCAGGGACGAAAAAGAAAATGAAGAGGGCCGGGCCGTGCATCCATTTGCCGGGTTTCCGGGGTACTGTTAGGGAGAGCGTGCAAACCGGTCGGGGGAAGGCGAGCGACAGTGACGGCAGAGTTTTCTTCCAGCCCTCTCGCGCTCGAGGCGGAGGTTTCCGCCGCGATCGTGCGCTGCGCGGCGGGCGACAAGTCGGCCTTGCGCCTGATCTACGATCTCGAAGCGGCCCGCATGGTCGGCGTGGCGATCCGCATCCTGCGCCGCCGGGACCTCGCCGAGGAAGCGACGCACGACGCCTTCATGCGCATCTGGCGAAGCGCCCGCAGCTACGATTCCTCGCGCGGTTCCGCGCGCGCGTGGCTGTATACGATCGTACGGAACCAGGCGCTGACGATTCTCCGCGACGAGCGGCGCTTCGACCCCGAGGAGCCGGCGGACAGTGAATTGCCGCAGCCCGACGAGGCACTGCAGCGCCTGCCGGAATCCAGCGCGCTGCGTCAGTGCCTGCAGCAACTCGAGACCGGCCGGCGCAACGCCATCGTCCTCGCCTACGTCCATGGCTTCAGCCACGGCGAGTTGGCGGGCCGGCTCGGGATGCCGCTCGGCACCATCAAGAGCTGGATCCGCCGCGGCCTCGCTTCCCTGCAGGAGTGCATGGGATGACGCCCGACCGCGACGACCGCCCCATCGCTGCCGAATTCGTCCTGGGACTGCTCGAAGCCGAGGCGCAGGCCGCCGCCGAGCGCCGCCTCCTGACGGATGCCGACTTCGCGCGCGACGTCGCCGCGTGGCGCACCCGTTTTGCCGCCTTCGACGACACCGCCGAACCGCTCGCACCCGCGGGCGACTTGTGGCGCAGGATCGAGACGGGCATGGCGGCCGCGGCTCCCGCCGCACAGGTCGCGCCGCCCGGCCTGCTGCGCCGGCTCTGGAACAGTCTGGGCGCACTGCGAATCGCCGCCCTCTCGGGCACGGTGGCCGCCCTGGCCTTTGCAGCCGTCTCCGTGGTGACGGTCCGACACGCACAGGAAGTCGCGGCCCGCAAACCGGTCTATGTCGCCATCCTGGTCGACGATGCCACGCGGCAGGCCGGCGCCATCGTCAACGCATTCGCCGACGGGCGGGTCGAGATGATCCCGCTCGTCGACATGAGCGTGCCCGACGGGCGCGCCTTGCAGGTCTGGACGCTCTGGAACCGCGAAGTCGGGCCGCGATCGGTCGGCTTGCTCGAAAGGGCTCGCGCGACTCCCCTCGATCTGCAGCGTCTGCCGACCACGACGAACGACCAGCTTTTCGAGATCACGCTGGAACCGGCCGGCGGATCGCCCACGGGTCGCCCGACCGGTCCGATCCTCTACAAGGGCACGACCGCCCGCACGCTGTAGTCGGTCTCAGCCGATCAGCGGGAAATGGCAGGCGACCTCGCGGCCCGCCGCGATCTCGCGCAGGGCGGGCACCTCGTCCGCACAACGCGGCTGGGCATGCGGGCAGCGGGTACGGAAGCGGCAGCCCGAGGGCGGATCGAGCGGAGACGGTGGGTCTCCGGGCTTCAGTTTCGTGTCACCCAGGGGGACGTCGGGGTCCGGCTCGGGGATCGCCGCCATCAGCGCCGCCGTGTAGGGATGCGCCGGCGTGGCGAACAGCGATTCCGAATCGGCCACCTCGCAGAGCCGGCCGAGATACATCACGGCGACCCGGTCGGAGACCGACTTCACCACCGCGAGATCGTGGGCGATGAACAGGAGCGTCAGGCCAAAACGGGCCTTCATGTCCTCCAGCAGATTGATGATCTGCGCCCGGATCGAGACGTCGAGCGCCGAGACCGGCTCGTCGCACACGATCAGGCTGGGCTCGAGCACGAGGGCACGCGCGATGGCGATGCGCTGGCACTGGCCGCCGGAGAATTCGTGCGGCCGGCGGTTCCAGACGAGATCGGGATCGAGGCCCACCGCCTCCATCACGCTGCGCACGCGGCGGGTCCGCTCGGCGGCATCCGACACGCCCGACACGATCAGCGGCTCGGCGATGATCTCGGCCACCTTGCGGCGCGGATTGAGAGACGCAATCGGGTCCTGGAAGATCATCTGCAACCGCGGTCGCACCGCGCGCAGGACCTTGCCGCCCATCTTCGTGAGATCCTGGCCGTCGAACAGGACGGCGCCGCCCTTGGGTGGCGGCAGTTGCAGCAGAGCGCGCGCCAGCGAGGATTTGCCCGAGCCCGATTCACCGACGAGGCCCAGGGTCTCGCCCTGCTTCACCGACAGGGTCACGTCGCTCACCGCATGGACGTGACGCCCGCCGCCCACCGGATACTCGACCGTGAGGTTCTGGATGACGAGAAGATCGCTCACTCGGCCCCTCCCCCGCCCTTGCCCACATCCACGCCACGCGGATGGAAGCAGGCATAGCCGCGCGCGCCTTCCCAGGTCTGCATCGGCTGCTCCTCGTCGCAATGATCGGTCCGGTAGCGGCAGCGTGGCGCGAAGGCGCAGCCGCCGCTGCGGCGCGCCAGATCGGGCGGCCGGCCGGGAATCGCGCTGAGCCGCGTATGCGTCGGAT
>LSKJ01000656.1 GCA_001557035.1 Rhodospirillaceae bacterium CCH5-H10
CCGCGCCATCAAATACGGCGCATCCCTCGGACTCCGAGATGTGTGAATCCGATAGATTTGAATGGGGAGGAAAGACTTACCCGATCGAGCGGACCAAACGGATGATGTCGATGCCCCTGGCATCGATGCCGAACCAGTCGAGGTAGAGCGGCACCTGGTGGTCGAGCATGTGCCGGCCGTGATGGATGCGGCGTCCGTGCGTGCGGGCGCGCTTGAGCAGAGGCGTCTCGACCGGGCTCATGATCACATCGGCAACGACTGTGTCGGGGGCGAGGATCATCGGATCGAAGGGCTGCGGATCGTCGGGGCGCAGGCCGAGCGGCGTCGCGTTGACGGCGATGTGGACGCCCTTGGGCGGCGTCCGGACCTCGGCCACGGGCACGTCGGGATAGTGGGTCAGCAGGCGGTCGATCGCCGTGTTGGCACGCGCTTCGCTGATCTCGGTGACGAGCAGGCGACCGACGCCGGCCTCGCAGAGCGCGGCCGCGATGCCGCCGCCGGCGCCGCCCAGGCCGACCAGCCAGACGCTGGCGCCCTTCACGCGATGGCCCTGCGCCTCGAGCCCGCGCACGAAGCCCACGCCGTCGACATTGTCGCCGGCCAGCACGCCGTCGGGATCGCGGCGCACGAGATTGACGCTGCCGGCGGCGCGGGCGCGCGGTGTGGCGCGGCCCAGCAGGTCGATGATCGCGGTCTTGTGTGGGATGGTGACGGTGAAGCCGCCGAGATTGCGCATCTTGCCGAGCGCATCGAGCATCAGCGGCAGCAGGTCCGCGCCGCCCTCGAACGGCAACCACACCGCGTTGGCGCCGGTGGCGGCAAAGACCTGCGGCATCACGCCGGTCATGCGGAGCTGGCGGATGGGATCGCCGATCGTGCCGTAGAGGCGCGTGGCGCCGTTGACCTGGAACAGGCCGTTGAAGAGCTGGGGTTCGGCCGGGTTCATGGGACCCTCGAAAGAAAACGGCGGAGCCTGCGCTCCGCCGTCGATCTTGGCCCCGTGAGCGGTGCGGCGCTAGAGGTTCTTCAGCACGTAGTCGGCCGCGGAGACCTCGAAGGCGCCGGGCTTCTCGACGAACAGGTGCTTGATGACGCCGTCCTCGACGACCATGGCATAGCGCTGGCTGCGCGTGCCGAGGCCGAACTTGGAACCGTCCATCGTCAGGCCCATCGCCTGCGTGAACTCGGCATTGCCGTCACCCAGCATCATCACCGAGTCGCCGGCCTTCTGGTCCTTGCCCCAGGCGCCCATCACGAACGCGTCGTTCACGGAAATGCAGGCGATGGTGTCGACACCCTTCGCCTTCAGAGCAGCTGCTTCGGCCACGAACCCGGGCACGTGCTTTGCTGAACAAGTGGGGGTGAACGCGCCAGGCAGCGCGAAGGCGACGACCTTCTTGCCAGGTGCGAAAAGCTCTTCGGTGGTGACGGCCTTGGGGCCTTCGGGACCCATGGTGCGCAGCGTGGCGCTGGGGACCTTGTCGCCGACTTTCGCCATTATTAGCTCCTTCAATACGCCGCCCAACCGCGGCTTTTCAGACCGGCGGACCCTATGCCGGGGTGGGGTTTTTGTCCATGCGAGGCGTGTCCGGCCGTTCGAGTTCCCTAGGGGGGCCTTGAGTTTTGACCGGACAATCCCCATGGATTCAGGAGATGATTTGTCATGCCCGGGTCTAGCTCTCCCGCCGCCACGCTGGTTGGCCGCTTCCTGGTTGCCGCGCCGTCGATGCCCGACGAGCGCTTCCAGAAGAGCGTCGTTTTCATCTGCAAGCACGACGGCGACGGTGCGCTCGGCATCATCGTGAACAACAAGGTCGACGATCTGCCACTAGGACAGGTCTACAAGCAGCTCGGCATTGCCGTGCCGAAGACCGTTGCCGACTGGCCGGTGCTGTTCGGCGGACCGGTCGAGACGTCGCGCGGGCTCGTGCTGCATTCCGCCGACTACAAGCGCGACGAAACCCTGCTGATCGACGGCGGCATGGCGCTCACGGCCTCGCTCGAGATCCTGAAGGACATGGCCGGCGGCAGCGGGCCGAAGAATGCCTGGCTCGCCCTCGGCCATTCCGGCTGGGCGCCCGGCCAGCTCGACCGCGAGATGCAGGACAATGCGTGGCTGGTCGTCGATGGCGATCCCGAACTCGTGTTCGACGCGGATCTGAGCGCCAAGTGGCAGCGCGCGCTCGACCGCCTCGGTCGTGGCGGTCCCGGCGCCCGGTTCGACCTCGCGTCCTTCTCTCCCCAGTCCGGACGGGCCTGACCTTCCGGCCGCGAACACCCGTATGCATTGCGGTGCATCAGGTGTGCGTCTTCGCGTCTGGATTGTAGTTAACTTCCCCAGGCCAGCGGGCCTATAGCGGCAGGTACGTCGCCCGCCTGCCTCCCTTCGCGGACGACGCGCGTACCCGGGGCGTCCGCGTTCCTTCCCCAACCCCAATGGGAATGCGGGCGTCCCGTCCTCGGCGGGCGACGTGAGTCTGTGAAGCCGCTCAGGGCCGAAGGCTCAAGGCCTTTCAAACGACCCGCTTGCAATTTCAAAGTCCGTTTCGCCAGTAGCTCAGAGGCTCGCTTCTTACAGGAGAGACGCCTTTGGGACTGTTTGGTGGCAATGGCGGTGATGCCGCTTCTCCTCCGATGCCGTCGCCGCTCGACGGCCTCGGCGAGGACAACCCGCTCAGCCTGCAGGCCGATGAGACGTTGGCGCGCCAGCTCGATACAGGGTTTGCTACTGAGGTCCGCAGCCTGGTGCACGATCCGGCGACGGGCCTCGCGGGCCGGGACCCCGAGGACGCGCTGGCCGGGATCGCCGAGACCATCCCGCTTCTGGGTGCGCTGAAGGACCGCTATCTGGCGCAGGCGAAGGGTCTGCGCCAGAAGGCGCTGCTCGAGCCGCTGATCGACCGCCGTCTCGACCGTGCCGGCGGTGACCTCGGGCGGATCGTGGAGCGGGCGACGTCGGTGCTCGACGACCGCAGCGTGGCCGAACGTTTGGCCGACTTGCAGCGGGACGCGTCGCTGTCGTGGCAGGACCCGGCCCATCTGCGCCTGCTGGGTCGCACTGCGGTGGATGAGGTGCGCTACCAGGGCAAACGAAAAGGCTGGGACGCGGGCCGGACCGACACGGCGGTGCGCACTGGGCTCAGCGACCTCTATGCCGGCGCGGTCGAGGCAGCGCTCGGCCAGGATCCCGAGCGTGCCGCGACGCTCTACGCCCACGCGCGCGACGTGATCCAGCCGGAGCGGCAGGCTGCGGTCGAACACAAGATCGACCGGGCGCGCGAAGAACGTCGCGTGACCGAGATCGTCGGCGGCCTGGTCGACACGCCCGACGATCCGACGCGCCGCCCGGATCACGACGACTACCAGGCGCGGGCCGCCCAGCTGACGCCGTCGGGCGCCTCGCCCGAGGTGCAGGCACAGGTGACGCGGATGGCGGGGATCGAGCACGCGCGGGCCGACCGGGCGTGGCAGGCGGCGCGGGGCCGTGCGGCCGTGGGCGCGCTCGACTGGCTCGGCGCCAATCCCGCTGCGCCGCTGATGGCGATGCCTGCGGAGCTGCGCGACGGGTTGAGCCCGGAGCAGGCAGAGGCGCTCGACCGGACGGCCACCAACGGCGGCCGTGTCGTGACGGATCGCGATCTGTACGACAGGCTCGACGATCAGTCCGTGCGCGAGCCGGAAGGCTTCGTCGGCCTCGACCTCACGCAATACCGGCTGTCGCTCGGCGACAGCGACTACGACCGCCTGACCAAACTCCAGAAGGCCCTCGCCGAAGGCAAATCCGATCCCACCTTCGAGCGCCACCGTCTCGGCCGTATGTTCCTCGAAGAGGGCCTGCGCGCTGCCAACGTCGATCCCAACGGAACGGGGGCTCGGACCACGCGGCAACAGCTCGACAAACTGCTCGGCGCCTTCGAGTCCGTCGAGGGCAGGCCACCGACGATGGCCGACATTCGCGGCTTGGTCGGCGACGTGCTGCCGCGTGCAAATGGCGATCCGAATATCGTACGGGTCTCAGGCGGCGAGCCGGTCGAACCGGACGGCAATATGCAAATCGCACAGCGGCAACAGCCAGCCACAGCCGGCCAAGATACTGCACCGTCAACGAAGTCGGCTCTCGGCAGTACTAAGTTGCAAGCCGCGGCGAAGGCGGCCACGGACCCGGGAAAGCGCGTGGTCTTGCCGAATGGCAAGAACGTGCCGAGCGCTGAAGACCAGAAGACGGAGTTTCTCATGTCGCCGGTCGAGGACCTCAGCGAGGTTGCTGTGGCCGGCTGGGAAGCGGGCAGGAAGGCCGTGGGGAAAGCGTTCACGGATCCCTTGAAAGCAAAGGCATACGGCCGTGAGTTGGTCCGCAAGGACCTCGGCCAAGGCGGACGTTTCGACTACCAGAGGCTTTGGAGTCCGGACGACGATGCTCCGGGCTACTTGCAGCTGCGCCAATTTCGCGATGTCTCGAATTTCAATGTGGGATTGTATACGCAGCGGGTCGGTCTCTTTCCCCTTGGCTCTGTTTTGGAGATTGCAGGGGAGTATGCAAGGGAGCATTCGAGCAACTACATGCCCGGCGAACCCTATGGCCTGGATCCGCGAGTCAAACGGTGGATCGAACGCGGCTATGAAGCGGGAGAAAGTGGCGCCTTCAATCTGCCGTTTCTATTAAAAAAGAACAAAGCACCGCCGAGGACGGCAGATTGATTGGCGTGTACTCACAACCTTATGTCAGCGAGTCCCACGGCCTGGATCCGCGAATAAAGCGGTGGATCGAACGCTATTGTGCAGGGAGAGAAAGCCGCGTCTTCACTCGCGCCGTTCCCGACAATGCGTCCAGGCCCAATCGATCATGATGATGGTCGCAACCACGGCAGCAGGCAGATAATGCCACGCAAGCTCGGGAAGGCCACCCTTGCGCGTCATCAGGATCCAGTTCTCGAAGAAGGTGCGAAAGCAGATAGGGAGGGTTTCCGGGAGAATCGGCGAGCGCGGATTGAAGCACCGACTCAACGGGTTGGACAAATCGTAGAGAGCGGCCAGGACGAACAATAGGACTGCGAAGCGCAGGGCCAGGCGTGCCACCAGCAGCAAGGGGCCCCTGTTCATGCGGCCATTCGCCAAAAACCTTTCGGGGGCCAGGCGACGGCGATCGACCAGGCTCCAAGCGATGGCGATCGACAAGGACACGACGATCGCCGGCAGATAATGCCACAGGCGTCCGACAAGGCTGGCTTCGGCCAGGGCGTCGGTCAGCATTCCGATGGTAAAAATGGAGCAAACGGTCATTCTTTGCGCTACGAAAGGCACTTCGAGTTTGAGGGTGTCGAAACAGGTCCGCCCGATCAGGTCGAGCATAACGGACAGGACGACCAGAAGAATGACGAAGCGCAGGGCCAGGCGTGGCAAGCGCGGCAAGGACATCCTGTTCAAATGGACCTCTTGCCGAAAATCTTTCGGAGCCCAGGCGATATCGATCAGAGTCCAGGCGATAGCGATCGACAAGGACAGGACGATCGCCGGCGTATAGTGCCACAGGAGGCCGGCGAGACTGCCCGCGCCCCAGTCTTCGTTCTGTATTCCAAGAAAAGCGGCGGAGAAGAAAGCCTGCTTGTCCGGCTCGAAAGGACCTTCCAGTTCGAGATAGTCGACACTGATCTGTCCCATCAAATCGAACATAATCGATAGGGCGACCAGAAGAGCGGCGAAGCGCGCGACCAAGCACAACCCGTAGAGCGTTGCAATCGATAGATGTGTAGGCATAAAGAAAACTATCATAAATGGTGGAGGCTGACCAAACCTTCGCATCTTGATTGAGCAGTTAGCCTCAAACGACCTGGTTTGGATACGAACACGGCAAGCATCGAGACAGAAGGGCTGCCCTCGGCAGCACCGGCGGCGGAGTCACGGCCGCGCAACGAGTTTGGGGCCGATAGGCCGCTCGGAGTGCGGGCTTTCCAGGCAAACGAGAGACTATATCGAAGAAGGCTATAAAATCGGCAGCAGCGGCGTCTATGGCCCGGCAGCATCTATTCCCAGCCAACGTCACGACTCTCTTCGTCGTACCAGTGCGAGGACTGTCCAGAGGACAGTGACGATCAATGCCAGCGACAGAATTGCAAAAAGGCGAGGATCGTAGCCTGCTTCAAGAAGACGAGCATCGAAGCCTTCGGCAAGACTGGGGTCGTAGCCTTCTTCATTGGTAATCCGAGGAAGCAGCAAGAAAGCAAAGAACGGAAAGGCGAAACAAAGATCATTCCAGTGACGGGAACACCTGTAGAGGAGGATTGCTGCCGAGTAGATGTACCAGGTTGCCAGGAGCGAGACGAAACCTCGGGCTAAAAGGCAAACGAGAGCCAAAATCGCTTTGCGGACAACAGTGCCAATTGTCTTGCGGGTCACGTCTAACCTCTACACTTGGACGCAGTCGATTGAAGAAGCGAGACCCAAACTCGAAGATTTATCGGCTCATGGCAGTTTCATTGGGCTCGTCGATTATCGGCTATTCTTTCGTGATAGTCGTACCGAAGAGTGTTGATGAAAGAGTAGCTTGGCAAGCAACCGATAATTGCATTCAATTCCTGAGGAGGGCATCCGGCCGCGCCGCCGGAAGAGCCCGTGCCAGAGGGCGCTACTCGAACCGCTGATCGACCGCCGTCTCGACCGTGCCGGCGGTGACCTCGGGCGGATTGTGGAGCGGGCTGCGCCGGTACCAGGAGACCGCAGCATCGAAGTTGTGGGCATCCGCCCCAACGGAGCAGCCATTACCCGTCTCGTCGGCGCCATCCTGCTCGAGCAAGCGGTTGAATTGACTCAGTTCATTCCCGGCCGGACTCTCGGGATGAAATGATACCGTTGTGAGGCGACACGAGACGGACGCCTCACGTGGACAGGGTCCGACGATATCGTCGGCATTTCCATCGGAACCCTACTCCGCGGCGATCGACTGGGTGGCAGGGCTCTTGTAGGCGGCGAGCAGCGAGGCTTCGCGCTCCTTCGCGGCCTTCACGTTCTTCTCCTTCACGTGGCCGAAGCCGCGCATCGTTTCCGGCACCGACGCGATCTGCACCGCGAGCGCGTGATTGTCCTGGCTGAGCGTCGCCAGCAGCGTGTCGACGGTCGCTTCGTACTCGCCGATCAGGCGGCGCTCCATGCGACGCTCCTCGCTGTAGCCGAAGATGTCGAACGTGCCGCCGCGCAGGCGCTTCAGCGACGCGAGGATGCGGAAGGCCGGCATCATCCACGAGCCGAACTCGCTCTTCTTCAGCTCACCGGTCACCGGGTCGCGGTCGGAGAACAGCGGCGGCGCGAGATGGAAGCTGATCTTGTAGTCGCCGTCGAACTGCTGGCGCAGCTTCCGGTGAAACTCGCCGTCGCTGTAGAGGCGGGCGACCTCGTACTCGTCCTTGTAGGCCATCAGCTTGTAGAGCGACTTGGCGACCGCTTCGGCCAGGCCGCGGCGACCGGGCGCCTTGTCCTTCTCGGCCTTGGCCACCTTGTCGACCAGCGCGCGATAGCGCTCGGCATATTCCTTGTCCTGATAGGCGGTCAGCAGCTCGACGCGCTTCGAGACGATCTCGGCCAGCGTGCGCGCGACCGGCTTCTCGATCCTCAGCGCGGGCTTGGCGGCGGCCTGCACGACGGCGATGTTGTGCGCGGCGAGGCGGCCCCAGTTGAAGGTCCGCTTGCTGCTCTCGACGGCGACGCCGTTCAGCTCGATGGCGCGCATCAGCGCCTCGAACGACAGCGGCACCAGGCCCTTCTGCCAGGCATGGCCCAGCATGAAGAGGTTGGTGGCGATCGAATCGCCCAGGATCGCCGTGGCGAGGCCGGTGCCGTCGATGAACGAGGTGGCCTCGTCGCCGGCGGCGTCGCGGATCGCCTTCATCATGGATTCGGCGCCGAGATCCATGTCGCCGTTCATGACGAAAGCTGCGACCGGCTGGACGTGACCGTTGATGACGGCCTTGGTGATGCCCTGCTCGATGCGCGACAGCGCGGCGGGCGAGGCGGCCACGACCATGTCGCAGCCCAGCACCAGGTTGGCGCCGCCGGCGGCGATGCGCACGGCATGGAGGTCTTCCGGCTTGGGCGCGAGGCGCACATGGCTCATCACCGCGCCGTTCTTCTGGGCGAGGCCGGTGAAGTCGAGAACGGTGCAGCCCTTGCCTTCGAGATGGGCGGCCATGCCGATCAGCGCGCCGACGGTGATGACGCCGGTGCCGCCGATGCCGGTCACCAGGATGCCATAGGCCTCGTCGAGCGGACGCAGCGTCGGCATCGGCAGCGACGCGAAGGGATCGTCCTTCACCACCTCGAGCTTGCGCGGGCGGGCCTTGGCGGGAACGCCGCCGCGCACCGACACGAAGCTCGGGCAGAAGCCGTTCACGCAGGAGAAGTCCTTGTTGCAATTGCTCTGGTCGATCTGGCGCTTGCGGCCCAGTTCGGTCTCAAGCGGCTTCACCGACACGCAGTTGCTCTTCTCCGAGCAATCGCCGCAGCCCTCGCAGACCGCGTCGTTGATGAACACGCGGCGATCGGGATCGGGGAAGGTGCCGCGCTTGCGGCGGCGGCGCTTCTCGGCGGCGCAGGTC
>LSKJ01000657.1 GCA_001557035.1 Rhodospirillaceae bacterium CCH5-H10
CCCCCGTCCCCCCGGCTGCGCCCGCGGCCCCGGCAGGCCCCTCGGTGGCCCAGCTCTTCGACGATTGCGTGCGTGGCGCCTGGCCCACCATCAAGGATGCGGAGGCTCGCAACGTCGCCTGCTCCAAGGCCCTGCAGACCCGTCAGCTGAAGCCGCCGGAGATCGCACTGGCCCGCCTCACCCGCGGCGTTGCGAGGACGATGCTTGGCGACAAGGTGCTGGCGGCCGAGGACTATTCGGAAGCGTTGAAGCACTATGACGGCGTGATCGATCCGAGGAACCCGGACGCCCTCAACCTCTACCGGCGGGCGACCTCGCTCCATGCGGTCGGCGAAACCGATCGTGCCCTCAGCGACTACAGCGACGCCATCCGCGTCGATCCCAACAACTCGCTGGGCTATCTCGGCCGCGGAGTCCTGCTGGCCACCCGCAAGCGCGCGTTCAATCGCGCCATCGAGGACTTCGACAAGGTGCTCGTGCTGGAGCCGGACAATGTCGACGCGCTGATTGCCCGCGGGAACGCCTACAGCCAGCTCGGCGACAACGGCCGGGCGCTGGCCGACCTCGACCGCGCCATCATATTGGCTCCTGACGATCCGCAGGCCTATGTCATCCGAGGTCTCGCCAACAATCGCCGCGGTCTGCCGCAGCTTGCGATGCAGGACTACAACATCGCCCTCCAGAAGGCGCCGCGTTATCCGCAGGCGCTCGCCAACCGGGCCGCGCTGCTTTCGGCCGAGGGCAACTACAACCAGGCGCTGGCCGATCTCGACCAATCCATCGCGGCCGATTCCGACAATCCCGTCGCCTACTACAATCGCGGCTTTGTCTATTTCGCCAAGCGCGAATACGACAAGGCGCTGGCCGACTACGACAGCGCCATCAAGCTCGATCCGACGATGGGCGTGGCCTACAACAACCGCTGCCTGATCCGTGCCATCACCGGCAAGGACCTGGTCGCCGGCCTGCAGGACTGCGACACCGCGCAGAAATTGATGCCGCTGAACCTGGACGTCCGGATCACGCGCGGCTTCATCTACCTGAAGCTCCACGATCCGGCTCTGGCCATCCGGGCTTACGATGCGGCGCTCGACGTCGACCCCAACCGCCCCCTCGCGCTCTATGGCCGCGGCATCGCGCGCATCATGAGCGGCGAGACGCGCGAAGGCGAGGGCGACAAGGCGGCCGCAGTCACTCTCGACCCCGAGGTCGCCGATCAGTTCGCGATCTACGGCATCAAGTAGGATTGCCTCAGTAGCCAGCCGTCCGGTCGACCACTTCCCTCAACGGCTCGCCATCCAGGAACCGCTTCAGGTTCTCGACGAACAGCCGCGCGACGAAGCGGTCGCGTTGCGGGTGCGGGCCGCCGATGTGCGGCAGCACGACGATGCCCGGAGCCGTCCAGAAGGGATGTTCCGATGGGAGCGGCTCCTGCCGGAACACGTCGAGCAACGCGCCGGCGATCTTCTTCTCCTTCGTGGCGGCCATGAGATCGGCATCGTTGACGATCTGACCTCGACCGAAGTTCAGGAGCCAGGCCGATGGCTTCATCCGTGCCAGCCGCTTCGCGTCGATGAAGTTCTCGGTGTCCGGCGTGGCCGGCAGCAGAAGCAGCACGAAATCCGACTGCGCGAGCACTTCGTCGGTCTGCGAGGGCGGCAGCACTTCCGCCACGTTGGGAATGCGCGTCGGACGCCGCTTGGTGCCGATGACGTGCATGCCGAGAGCGACGGCGATGCGCGCCACCTCCTGCCCGATGACACCGAGGCCCAGGATGCCGAGCGTCTTGCCGGTCAGCGGCTGGGCCACCGTATGGACCCACTTGCCCTGCTTCTGGTACTCGGCGACCTGCGCATAGGGCTTCGCAACATGGAACAGCGCGCCGATGATGTTCTCCGGCATCGACTCGGTGTGCGTCCCACGCGCGCAGGTGAGCGTGAGGCCCGGCGGCAGGTCGGGCAGCGCCAGCCAGTTGTCGACACCGGCGCTCATCGCCTGCGCCCAGCGCAGCCTCGGCATGGAAGGCAGCAGGCCGGCCGGCACCGCGCCCGCCATCAGCGCCTCGGTGCGGGCGAGTTGCTCCGGCGAAGGCTTCTCCTTGCGCGGCAGCGTGTCGACCGCGACGCGATCGGCGAGGCCCGCTGCCTGGATCGCATCGAGATAGGCTGCGGAAGAATCCGTCCAGAGCAGGAGGTGGGCGCGGTTCGTTTGGGACATCGCTCCTAGAGCCCCTGCCCGCCGGCCACCGCGATGGTCTGCCCGGTCACCCAGGAGGCAAACGGCGAGGCGAGGAACAGCGCCACGTTCGCGACCTCCTCGGCGTGTCCCATGCGTCCGAACGGGATCGAGGCCAGGGTGCCGTTGTAGAGCGCGGGATTGTCGGTCTTGCGCTTGTCCCAGACGCCGCCGGGAAACTCGATCGAACCCGGCGCGATGCAGTTCACGCGGATGCGGTCCTTGGCATACATCGCCGCCTGCGTGACCGTGTAGTGGATCACCGCCGCCTTGATGGCGCCGTAGGGCGGCTGCCGTGCCGCCGGATGATGCGCGGAGATCGACGAGATGTTGACGACGTTGCCTTGCGACTTCTTCAGTTCCGGCAGCGCCTCCTGCGTGGCGTGCACGATCGAGAGCATGTCGACCGCGAGGTTGGCGGTCCAACCCTTGTCGTCGTCGGACGAGCCGAAGGCGGAGGCGTTGTTCACCAGGAAGTCGACGCCGCCCAGCGCACCGATCGCCTCTCGCACGTAGCCTCGCACGGCGTCGCCCTTCGCCAGATCGGCGCTGGCCGCGTGGGTCTTGTGGCCGTGCTTGGCAAGCTCGGCGCGAGTCTCCTCGAGCGTCCTGGCGTCGCGCGCGCAGATCGACACGTCGCCGCCACAGGCCGCGAAGCCCATCGCGATGGCCCGGCCGATGCCCCGGCTGCCGCCGCATACGATCGCCTTCTTGCCCGTGAAATCCAGCTTCATCGCTTCCTCTCCCTCCGGCGCGACACACGACGGCGCCCTAGCATGAACAGCGGGCCACGGTGGCGGTCGCGGTTCCTCAAATCAAGCCGGGCGTCGCGGTGTCCGGAACAAGTTCCGTTCTCCGGCTCACGATGGAGTGACGAAATTTTCATGGAGAACGCATGCGTTCCCCTACATCATGGCGAAAAGCTGCCCCGAAGGGGCGAACAGGGAGAGTTGGCAAGGTGCGGACAGTTTGGGCGCTCGTGGCGCCGGTACTCCTGCACCTCTTTTTCGCCGCCGCGGCCCTGGCCAGCGAACCTGTCACCGGCGTGGACATCCTCATTCGCAGCAAGTCGGACGGCAGGATCATCGTCCAGACCATCACCGACCACCGCGGAGCCATCGTCATCAAGGAGATGCGACCCGGCTCCTACAGCATCGAGGCCGGCAGCAAACTCCCGATGGCGCTCATCAAGCGCAGCGGCTCCTGGGGCATCGCCCTGATCCCCGTCGCAACCAAAACGGCCAAGCCCCAGAGCCATCGCGCAAAGCCCTCGGCGCAGGGCATGCAGGTCGACATCGTCGTCCCCGAAGGAGTCCCCATCAGCTATACGGTCATCGTCACCTACTGACGCCGGAGCCGAGGGCTTCGTATTTGAACGGCGGAACGAGTCCGTTAGACTGCCTCCCAATAAAGAAAGCACAGGAGGCTACGTTCAAGATGTCAAAGGTTGCGATTCCGCGCCGACGTGCGCTGATACTCTCCGGCGGCGCGCTTGCCGCTCCCATGATCGCGTCGGGCATCGCCCGCGCCCAGAACGACTGGCCCAACAGGCCGGTGAAGTACGTGGTGGTGTTTCCGGCCGGTGGCCCGACCGACACCCTTTCCCGCATCGTCTGCCAGGAACTCTCCGAACTGACGGGCCAGCAGTTCATCATCGAGAACCGCGCGGGCTCCGGCGGAAACATCGGCGCCGACTTCATCGCCAAGTCTCCGCCCGACGGCTACACGATCGGCCTCTACACGATCGCCGCGCACGCCATCGCGCCGACGCTCTACGCCAAGCTGCCATTCGACGCGGGCAAGGACTTCACGGGTATCGCGACGCTGTGGGCGGTGCCCAACATGCTGATGACCCGGCTCGACTTCCCGGCGAACACGATCCCCGAGTTGATCGCGCTGGCGAAGGCCAATCCGGGCAAATATTCCTTCGCCTCGTCGGGTGCCGGCACCAGCCCGCATCTCACCGGCGAGATGTTCAAGCAGATGGCCGGCGTCAACCTGCTGCACGTCCCCTACAAGGGCAGCGCGCCCGCGCATCAGGACATCCTGGCGGGACAGGTCGACATGATGTTCGACAACATCCCCGGCCCGCTCGGCCTGATGAAGGGCGGCAAGGTGAAGGGCTTCGCGGTCACCTCGAAGGAGCGCCATCCGGCAGTGCCGGACAAGCCGACCTTCGGGGAGTTCCTGCCGGGCTTCGAGATCACCTCGTGGGGCGGCATCTGCGCGCCGGCCGGCGTGCCGCCGGCAATGGTCGAGAAGCTCTCCGCCCTCACCAAGCAGGCGCTGCAGAAGCCCAGCGTCAAGGCGGCCTTCGACCAGCAGGGCGCCGCCCAGACCTGGAGGTCACCGAGCGATACGATGGCTTTCCGGGCCGCCGAGGAGAAGAAACTCGCACCGGTGATCAAGGCATCCGGCGCGAAGGTGGAGTAGCGTCAGGGCACCGTCACCGTAGCTTTCCCCCTCCGCCCTTCGGGCACCTCCCCCGTTTGACGGGGGAGGCAGAGAGGGGGAAAGCAACGAACGAGATTCGAGCGAGTACGTTTGCTCATACGATCTCGTGCGTTACGCTCATCAAACATGAAGAAGAAAGTCCTGGTCGCCGGGGCCACCGGCCTCGTCGGCTATGCCGTCATGAAGCACTTCGCGGCCACCGAAGGCTGCGAGGTGATCGCCGTGTCGCGGCGCCGCCCGGATGAAACCTACGGCGCGCGCTGGCTGCCGCTCGATCTCACCGACCGGGCCGCCTGCGAGGGGCTGGCGCCCGACCTCGCGGGCGTGACGCACCTCGCCTATGCCGCGCTCTACGAACGGCCCGGGCTGGTCGCGGGATGGCAGGAAGAGGAGCAGATTCGCACCAACGACCTGATGCTGCGCAACCTGATGGCGCCGCTCGAACGCGCCGCCCCCGGATTGCGCCACGTCGCCCTGCTGCAGGGCACCAAGGCCTATGGCGTGCATGTCCGCCCGCTCGCCGTCCCGGCGCGCGAGAACCGCTCGGAGATGCACGAGCAGCCGAACTTCTACTGGAACCAGGAACGCTTCCTGCGCGAGGGCCAGGCCGGCAAAGCGTGGAGCTGGTCGATCCTGCGGCCGGTCCTGATCGTGGGCGATTCGGTCGGCAGTGCGATGAACGTCATTCCGGCCCTCGGCGTCTATGCCGCCTTCATGCGCAAGGCGGGCAAGAAAGCACTCGACTATCCGGGCGGGGTTGGCCGCGTGGCGCAGGCCGTCGACGCCGACCTGCTGGCGCGCGCCATCGCCTGGTCGGGCGAGGCGGCGACCGCACGCAACGAGATCTTCAACGTCACCAACGGCGACGTCTTCGTCTGGCCCAACGTCTGGCCCGCCATTGCCGATGCGCTGGGCTTCGAGGCCGGCAGCCACGTGCCGCTGGCGCTCGACCGCGAGATCCGGCCCCGCGAGGCCGAATGGGCGGAGATTCGCAGCGCCCACGGGCTCGCGTCCGGCACGCTCCGGGATTTCGTCGGCCTGTCGTTCGAATATGCCGACTACACGATGGGCTTCGGCCGCACCGAGCCGGGGCCGCCGGCCATCGTCTCGACCATCAAGCTGATGCAGGCCGGTTTCACCGAGGTGATGGATACCGAGGCAATGTTCCGGAAATGCTTTGCCGCGATGCAGGCGAAAGGGCTCCTGCCGCGCCCGTGAACGGCAACGGCCGCTCGCAAGGCGGCTGTCGTCAAATTGTCATACGGCCCCCTCACCTTCCCCGGCCATTGGAACGGCGTGGAGGGCTGAATGGAAAGCGATCTGGACCGCGAGACGCTGGAGGAGCGAATCCGTCGCGAGCTCGCGGACGGCATCGACGAGGAGCTCGAGCTCGAACTCGGCGACGAGATGCTGGCGCGGATGAGCGAGCCGGGCCGGAAACCGTCACCGCAGGACGGGATCGACCGTAAGCTCTATTTCACCGAGTTGCTGCGGCTGCAGCGCGAGCTGATCAAGCTCCAGGCCTGGGTGGTCGACCAGAAACTCAAGCTCGTGGTCCTGTTCGAGGGCCGGGACGCGGCCGGCAAGGGCGGGGTGATCAAGCGCGTCGCGCAGCGGCTCAACCCGCGCATCTGCCGGACGGTGGCGCTCTCCGCGCCCTCCGAGCGCGAGCGCACCCAGTGGTATTTCCAGCGCTACGCCGCCCACCTGCCGGCGGCCGGCGAAATCGTTCTGTTCGACCGGAGCTGGTACAATCGGGCCGGCGTCGAGCGGGTCATGGGATTCTGCAGCGAGAGCGACGTCCAGGACTTCTTCGAGACGGTGCCCGAGTTCGAGCGCATGCTGGTCCGCTCGGGCATCGTCCTGCTCAAATACTGGTTCTCGATCTCCGACGAGGAGCAGAACCTGCGCTTCCTCATGCGCATCCACGATCCCATGAAGCAGTGGAAGCTCTCGCCGATGGACCTCGAGTCCCGCCGGCGCTGGGAGGAGTACACCAAAGCCAAGGAGGAAATGCTGGCGCGGACCCATATCCCGGAGGCGCGCTGGTGGGTGGTCGAGGGCAACAACAAGCGCCGCGCCCGCCTCAACTGCATCCACCACCTTTTGCAACAAGTGCCGTATAAGGACGTTGAACAGCAACCGGTCGTCCTGCCGCCACGCGAGCACAAGCCCGACTACGCGAGGACGCCGGTCGCTCCCGAACTCTATGTCCCGGCGGTCTACTGATGGATTTCTTCAGGCGCTTCACTTTCCTCGTCTGCGCTCCGGCGTTCGACGCCGACGATCTCGAAGGCCACAGGCTCGGCGAGATTACCGTCTCGATCGAGAAGATGGGCTTCCAGGTCGTGCGCGCCCGCCGCATCGAGGATGCCGAGATGGTGGTCCAGACCGATGCCGCGGTCGGCTGCATGGTCGTGGACTGGGGCAAGAAGGGCCTCGACGGCAAGGCCGCCGCGATGATCAACATGATGCGGCGGCGCGGACTGGAGATGCCGATCGTCATCCTGGTACGCCGCAAGCGCCTGCAGGACATCCCCGTTGAGGTGATGGACTATATCGACGGCTACATCTTCCTCTCCGAGGAGACGCCGGAGTTCATCGCCAAGAACCTCGTGAGCCGCCTCAAGCAGTATGCCGAGACGCTGAAGACGCCGTTCTTCGGCGAGCTGGTCGACTATGCCGAGGAAGGCAACCAGCTCTGGACCTGCCCCGGCCACAATGGCGGTATCTTCTACAACAGGAGTCCGATCGGCCGGATTTTCGTCGAGCATCTGGGCGAGGCGGTGTTCCGCGACGACCTCGACAACTCCGTGCTCGATCTCGGCGACCTGCTGGTCCACGAGGGCCCGGCGCTGAAGGCGCAGAAGGAAGCCGCTGCCATCTTCGGTGCGGAGAAGACCTACTTCGTCCTGAACGGCACCTCGTCGTCCAACAAGATCGTGCTGCAGGCGCTGATCGCCGAGGGCGATCTCGTGTTGTTCGACCGCAACAACCACAAGGCCGCCCATCACGGCGCGCTGTTCCTGGGCAACGGCATCCCGATCTATCTCGAGACCGACCGTAACGCGCACGGGCTGATCGGCCCGATCTTCCACGAGGCGCTCGACGAGACCGCCATCCGCGAGAAGATCCGCACCAACCCGCTGGTCAAGGACAAGGACGCGTGGAAGCGCGAGCGGCCGTTCCGCGTCGCCGTCATCGAGCAGTGCACCTATGACGGCACGATCAACGACGCCCGCCTGATCGTCGAGAAGATCGGCCATCTCTGCGACTACATCCTGTTCGACGAGGCCTGGGCGGGCTTCATGAAGTTCCATCCGCTCTATGCCGGCCGCTTCGCCATGGGCCTGACGGACCTCGGCCCCGACAGTCCCGGCATCATCGCCACGCAGTCGGCGCACAAGCAGCTCGCGAGCTTCAGCCAGGCCTCGCAGATCCACGTCCGCGATCGCCACATCAAGGGCCAGCAGCGGCGCATCGAACATCGCCGCTTCAACGAATTCTTCATGCTGCACGCCTCGACCTCGCCCTTCTATCCGATCTTCGCCTCGCTCGACGTCGGCGCGCAGATGATGAAGGGGCGTTCGGGCGAAGTGCTGTGGGACGACACGATTCGCCTGGGCATCGAGATCCGCAAGAAGATGCGCGCGATTCGCCGCGAGTTCGAGGACAAGGAGCGCGACGTCGCGCGCCGCTGGTTCTTCGAGCCCTTCGTGCCCAACCGCGTGACCGTCGGCGGTCGCGAGCAGGCCTGGGAGGAGGTACCGACCGACGACCTCGCCATCGATTCCCGCTACTGGGAACTTTCACCCGAGGCGCGCTGGCACGGCTTCACGCATGTGGCGCCGGGCTACGCGATCACCGATCCCAACAAGCTGATCGTGCTGACGCCGGGCTTCGACCGCGAGACGGGACGCTATGCCGGCCACGGCATTCCGGCCCCCGTCGTAGCGCAGTATCTGCGCGAGAACCAGATCGTGCCGGAAAAGAACGACCTCAATTCGCTGCTGTTCTTGATGACGCCCGGCGTGGAGTCGAGCAAGGCCGGCACGCTGCTGAGCGCGATGGTGATCTTCAAGCGCCTGCACGATGAGAATGCGCGACTGGAGGACGTGATCAGCGAGTTCGTGCGACGCCGGCCCGCCCGCTACGGCGGCCTGCGCCTGCGCGACCTCTGCGCGGAGATGCATGCCTTCTTCCGCGAGGCCAACGTGAGCTTCCTGCAGCGCGCGCAGTTCGCGCCGCAGCACCTGCCCGATCCGGCGATGCCGCCGCACGAAGCGGTGCGCCAGCTCGTGCGCAACAATGTTGACTACGTGCCGATCGACCAGGCGGCCGGGCGCATCGCCACGACCATGTTCGTTGTCTATCCGCCGGGCATCGCCAGCATCGTGCCGGGCGAACGGCTCGACGAGCGAGCCAAGCCGATGCTCGACTATCTGCGCATGTTCGAAAAGAGCGCGAACCTGTTCCCCGGCTTCGACGTCGAGATCCAGGGCATCTATCGCGAGATCGACAAGAACGGCGTCGTGCGCTTCTACACCTACGTGGTGCGCGAGTAGGCGATCTCGACCGGCGGCGTCGTGGTGCCCGCGCCGATGGCGCGCTGCATCAGGACGCTGTCGGCCCACTTGCCGTACTTGAAGCCGACGCCCTGCAGCAGGCCGGCGCGGCGGAAACCGTGGGCCTCGTGGAGGCTGAGCGACGCGACATTGTCGGCGTCGATATAGGCAAACATCTGGCGGTAGCCGGCGCTCGCGCAGGCCTCGATCAGCGCCGGCAGGAGCTTGCGACCGATCCCGGTGCCGACGTGCGCGGGGTGGACGTAGATCGAATGCTTTACCGCGTAGCGGTAGGCCGGGCGCTTGCGGAACGGCACCGCATAGGCGTAGCCCACGATCACCCCGTCGCGTTCGGCGGCGAGATGCGGCAGCCGGCGCCGCAGCATGTTCTTGCGCCGGCGCTTGATGTCGTCGGCCTGGGTCGGCTCGATGTCGACGTCGCCCAGGCCACGCGTGATGTGATGCGTGTAGATCGCGATCATGGCCGCCACGTCGTTCTCCGTGGACGGACGGACCACGAGGCCGCCCTGCGGCTTTTCGAGCAGGGACTCGCTCGCTGCTGCCATCACCCGATCCTCCTCCGAGACGCCCGGATCAAACACGTCTCCATGACCGTTTCATGTCGGCACAAAAAGAGGGCCCGGAGAGTTTGCACTCTCCAGGCCCCCAGACGCCCCCTCTAAACTCGCTGGCGCCGCGGCGATCTCTCGAACCGCGTCATTCCATGCCCGCGAAGATACGGGCGGACGCGGCATCGGCACAGGGGGCGCTTGGTATCAATTGTTGTGGTTTCGTGACCGCCCGGAAAAGCTCGCCCGCACGTGATCGGCCAGGTCGCGGGCCGCCGGTCCCAGGCCGGGCGGCGCGTAGAGATTGATGCGGAACTCCGGCAGCGTCGGCAGCTTCGCCTCGCGGCCCAGGATGACGAACCGCTCGGGGACGGAGGAGCGCAGCAGCGGCGCCACGGCCAGCCCGGCTTCCAGCACGGCATAGACCGGCTCCAGCCGGCTCACCTCGCAGACCGCGCGCCAGTCGCGCCGCGCCTTGCCCAGCGCCTCGACCGCGACGGGACGAAAGACGCAGGTCGGCGCGCCGAGCGAGACCGGCAGCGGATCCTTGAGATGGGCATCGCCATCGGCCGCACCGACCGGCTCGTCTGGGTC
>LSKJ01000066.1 GCA_001557035.1 Rhodospirillaceae bacterium CCH5-H10
GCCAAGCCCGGCACGATCAGCTACGGCACGCCGCCGGCCGCCGGCATGGCCCATATGGCCGGCGAGGAGCTGCAGCGCCGCGCCGGCATCAAGCTGATCCACGTTCCCTATCGCGGCGGCGCGGATGCGGCGCGCGACATCGGTGCGGGCGCCGTCGATTCGGTGATCATCACCACCAACTCGATTCGCCCGCCGGTCGCGGCCGGCCGCGCCCGCGTCCTGGCGGTCACCAGCCTCAAGCGCTCGGTCGCCTTCCCCGAGGTCCCGACCCTCGCGGAAAGCGGCTATCCGGGTTTCGACCTGAACGACTGGAACGGCCTGTTCGCCGCCACCGGCACGCCGCCCGCCCTGGTCGACCGCATGCAGGCCGTGGTGGCCGAGGCCATCAAGGACCCCAAGGTTAAGGAACGCCTCGATCCGACCGGCGCGGACCTGGTCGCCAACACACCGGCCGCCTTCAAGACCTGGATTGCCGGCCAGCGCGAACTGCTGGGCAAGCTGATCGCCGACGCCGGCATCAAGCTGCAGTAGAGGTTCGCCGCTCAATATCTTCCACCTCCCCCGTCTCACGGGGGAGGCTGGGAGGGGGATGGCAACGCGAAGAATTTGATCTGCAGGAGAGGGCCGGACCTGTGGCCTTCCCCCTCCGGCCCTTCGGGCCACCTCCCCCGTATGACGGGGGAGGAAAGACACTACGCGGCCTGCAGCTTCAGCCGGTAGGTCTCGTCGAATTTCAGGATTGCCGCAAACGAGACCGCGGCAGCGACCATGATCATGAAGGCCGGGCTGAAATCGTTCTCCGTCCGGTGGACGAGCCAGGTGGCCACCAGCGGGCTGAAGCCGCCCAGGATGCCCAGGGTCACGTTGTAGCCCAGCGCGATCGCCGTGCAGCGGATCTCCGCCGGCACCGCCTCAACCATCAACGCCGGCTGGCCGCCGATGAAGGCGCCGACCGACAGGACGAAGCCCAGTTGCCCCAGCAGGATCAGGGACGGATGGCCCTGATGCATCAGCCAGAAGAACGGTAGCGCGCCGACGAAGCCAAGCGCCGCCGCGCTCAGCATCACGGGCCGCCGTCCGTAGCGGTCCGAGAGCCAGCCCATCAGGACCATGACCGGCAGCATCGCGATCATGCTGACGGAATTGATGGCCAGCGCGGTCGCCGGTTCGACTCCGTCCGCCGTCTGCAGCCAGCTCACGATGTAGACGAACATCAGGTAGAAGCCGACCGAGTTGAACACCGAGAGGGCGGCGAGCTTGCCGAGCAGCGGGCCGTGATTGCGCACGGTGTCGAGAAGCGGCGACCGCGCCTTGGGCGTACCGCGCGGCGCCTCGTGGACGTGGCGGCGCAGCACGACGCCGGCAAGGCCGACCACGAGACCCAGCAGGAACGGCAGGCGCCAACCCCAGCTTTCCAGCGCCTGTTCCGACATCACCGAGGCCAGCAGCGCCCCCGTCGCCGACCCGAGCAGGATGCCGCCAATGGCGCCGCAGCACCCCAGCGCCCCCACCAGAGCGCGCCGGTTGGGCGGCGACTGCTCGATGATGAAGATGATCGAGGTCGTGTATTCGCCGCCGACCGACAGGCCCTGCACCATCCGGAGAAGCGTGAGCAGGATCGGCGCGGCGATTCCCAGCGTCTGGTAGTCGGGCAGGATCCCGACGAGGAAAGTCGGAATGGCCATGGCCGCGACGGAGAACGTGAGCGCGGCGCGCCGGCCAAGCCGGTCGCCGATCGCGCCGATCACCGCCCCACCCACGGGGCGCATCAGGAAACCGACGGCAAAGATGCCGAAGGCCGCCAGCACCTGGGCCACGGGATCCTCGCTGGGGAAGAAGGCTCGCCCGATCGCGGCGGCGAAGTAGCCGTAAACCGCGAAATCGTACCATTCCAGCACGTTGCCGATGGCGCCGGCCGCAATGACCCGGCGCGTGTTGCCTTTCGCCATCCCCCGCTCCCCCGAGCCCATGGACTAAGGGTCCCTCACTTCGTTCGGGATGACATCACTTTTGTCATCGGCGCACCTGCGCCAATTAAATCAAAGGTGTCATCCCGAGCGTAGCGAGGGACCTTTCGCTTTTGGCCGATGATCAACCGTAGACGAACGCTCCATCCTCCAGATCGATGGCCGGGAAGACGTTCTTCTCGTTCCAGTAATCCTGGGTGTGCTGCCACTCCGGCTTGTCGCCGCGCTTGGGCAACAGGTGCATGCCGCGCATCAGGTAGCCCGGATTGAAGTTCTCCGGATCGATCCAGGGCAGCAGCTCCATGCCCTTGTCCTCGGGCCGCAGGGCAACCTCGACCTTGCGGGCCTGGTGCTTGTCCATGTGATCGAGCAGGCGGCAGACGAAGTCGCCCACCAGGTCGGCACGCAGCGTCCAGCTCGCACGGAAGTACCCGAACACCCAGATCATGTTGGGCACGCCGGTGAACATCATGCCGCGATAGGTCACGGTGTCGGCGAAGTCGACCGGCTTGCCGTCCACCGTGAAGGCGATGTCGCCCATTACCGACAGGTCGAAGCCGGTTGCCGTCACGATGATGTCTGCTTCCAGCATCTTGCCGGACTTGAGGAGGATGCCCTCCGGCACGAACCGGTCGATTTCGTCGGTCTCGACGGAAGCCTTGCCGGCGCGGATCGCCTTGAAGAGGTCGCCGTCGGGAACGAAGGCGATGCGCTGCTGCCACGGCCGGTAGCTCGGCGTGAAATGCGGCTCCAGCGGAAAGTCGGGACCGACATGGGCGCGGACGCCCGCCAGCAGCTCGGCTCGCACCTTGTCGGATTCCTCGAAGGCGCGCCGGGTGAAGACGGACTGGTCGTGCAGGATCTTGCGGCGCACGATCTCGTGGATCCATTCCTCGTCGACCTCGAGCTGCCGCAGCGTCTCGGCCAGCTCGATGGCGTTGCGGCCCGGGATGAAATAGGTCGGCGTCCGCTGCAGCATCGTGACGTGGCCGGCCTTGTCGGCCATCGCCGGAATGACGGTCGCCGCCGTCGCACCCGAGCCGATCACGACGATCTTCTTGCCGGTGTAGTCGAGGTCCTCCGGCCAGGTCTGCGGATGGACGATCCGGCCCTTGAAGCTCTCGATGTCCTTCCATTCCGGCGTGTAGCCGACGGAGTGGCGGTAGTAGCCCTGGCACATCCACAGGAAGTTGGCTGTGAAGCGGAGCGCCTCGCCCGTGTCGGTCCGGACCGCGTCGATCGTCCAGAGATTGTCCTGGCTCGACCAGGAAGCGGACTCGATGCGGTGGCGATAGCGGATGTGCCGCGCGAGGTCGTTTTCCTCGATGACCTCGCCCATGTAGGTCTTGATCTCGTGCGCGGTGGCGATCGGCTTGCCCTTCCACGGCTTGAAGCGATAGCCGAACGTATGGAGATCGCTGTCGGAGCGGATGCCCGGATACTTGTGGGTCAGCCAGGTGCCGCCGAAGCTCTCCTGCGTCTCCAGGATGACGAAGCTGCGGTCCGGCATCTGCGTGGTGAGGTGATAGGCGCCACCGATGCCGGAAATGCCGGCGCCGACGATCAGGACGTCGAAATGCTCGGTCTTGGCGGCCGCGTGCCTCGCAAGGGTGGTATCCGGCATGGGAAGGCTCTTTCCTGGCTGGTAATCTCGATCGCAGTCTTGCTTGAACATGAGCGTCCAGACCAGTCCCCAGATGCCACGATCCGAAACAGGTCCGAAACGCCGCGGCGCCCGCGTTGCGGTGCTGCTGATCGTGGCCGTGATCGTGGGGGTCGGCCTCTGCGAGGGCCTCACCCGCCTGTTCCTGCCGGCCTTCGATCCCTCCGGCCGGTTCGAATTCGACTTTCCGGTCGGCTCCCAGATGCTCGGCAAACCCGGCACCGTCGCCCGGCAGGCCAAGAACACCGGTGACTACGACGTCCCTGTCCGCATCAATATGCACGGACTGCGCGACGATAATGACGTCTCCACGGCAACTCCCGACGACGTTCTGGTGGTTGGCGATTCCTTCACCTGGGGCTGGGGCGTGGAGGCCAGGGACCGGTTCTCCGATCGTCTCCAGATCCTGACAGGCCGCCGTACCTTCAACCTGTCGACGCCCACCGACATCGAGGGCTACGCCGAGTTGCTCGCCTACGCCCGCTCGCTGGGCGCCAGGGCGGACCGCGTGGTGATCGCCGTCTGCATGGAAAACGATCTTCGCCGTTACGCCGCCCGGTCCGACAGCGAGGCATCCCCGCCCGACAC
>LSKJ01000658.1 GCA_001557035.1 Rhodospirillaceae bacterium CCH5-H10
CCCCGTCACCGTTCAGTTCGTCGGCGAGTACAGCGGCTTGCCGTCCGCGCCCTTGATCTCGGCCTGCCACATCTTCTGGATGTCGTTGACGACGTTCTGGGGCATCGGCACGTAATCGAGCGAGTCGGCCATCGCGTCGCCCTTGGCGTAGGCCCAGGCGAAGAACTTCAACGCCTCGGCCGACTCAGCCGGCTTCTCCGGCTTCTTGTACATGAGGATCCAGGTGGCGGCGGCCATCGGCCAGGACTGGTCGCCCGGCTGGTTCGCCAGGATCACGCCGAAGCCCGGCTTGGAGCTCCAGTCGGCGCTCGCCGCGGCGGCCTGCACCGTATCCGAGCCCGGCGCAACGGCCTTGCCCGACTTGTTGATCATCTTGGTGAAGATCATCTTGTTTTCCTTGGCGTAGGCGTACTCGACGTAGCCGATCGAGCCCTTGGTCTGCGCCACGTTGCCGGCAACACCTTCGTTGCCCTTGGCGCCGATGCCCACCGGCCACTGCAGCGCGGTGCTGACGCCGACCTTCGACTTCCAGTCCGGGCTCACCTCGGCCAGGTAGTAGGCGAAGTTATAGGTCGTGCCCGATCCATCCGAGCGCCGCACCGGCACGATGGCCTGCTTCGGCAGCTTGATGTTGGGATTGAGCTTGGCGATCGCCGCGTCGTCCCAGCTCTTGATCTGGCCGAGATAGATGCTTGCCAGCGTCGGCCCGTCGAGCACCAGATCACCGGGCTTGATGCCTTCGAGATTGACGACCGGCGTCACGGAACCCATGACCATCGGAAACTGCACGAGGCCCGAGTCCTCGAGATCCTTGCCCGTGAGCGGCGCATCGGTGGCGCCGAAGGTCACGGTCTTGGCCTTGATCTGCTTGATGCCGCCGCCCGAGCCGATCGACTGGTAGTTGAGACCGTTGCCGGTCTCCTTCTTGTAGGCGTCGGCCCACTTGGCGTAGATCGGATAGGGGAAGGTCGCGCCGGCGCCGGAAATGTCGATGGCGTAGGCTGCGGCCGGGGACAGCGCGAAGGCTGTCGCGAGGACGATCTTGGTAAGGTTCACGGGGTTTCTCCTTCGGTGAAATTTCGAAGCGCCCGTCATCTAGGAGCCGACCGTCTCTCTCCTATGACGGATATATGACAATCCGGTTACACAGACGACCTGCCGCAGGGGACGACACCGGACGCGCCGATAATAATCATCGTTATTCAATGGGTTAAGATCCGGGAGACAGGACCCGCCGCTGTCACACGAACTTAATCCCGACCCCTCGGAACCGTAACGCAGCGAATGGATGGTGCGCCTCTTTCAAGAGCGCCCCCATGTCTCCCAGCCCGTCGATCGAGCGTCGCCGCCGATGGCTTTCCGTCCTCGCGAAAGCACGAGGCACAAGGCTGCAGGCCCTGTGGCAGGCACTGGGCGCCACTCCTTCCTATGTCGTCATTCGCCGCCCCGAGATCGGGCTGGTCATGGTGCAAGGCCGCATCTCCGGCACCGGCGCGCCTTTCTGCGCCGGTGAGATGACGGTCACCCGCGCCGCCGTGCGTCTCGACAGCGGCGAGATGGGCTTCGGCTATGTCGGCGGCCGCGATACCCGCCACGCCGAGACCGTCGCCGCGATCGACGCGCTGGGTCAGCGGGCGGACTGGACGGAACGACTCGAAGCCGAATTCGTGACGCCGCTCGCCCTTGAGGCCGAAGCGCGGCATCGCCTGATCGCCGCGCGCGCCGCCGCCACCAGGGTCGACTTCTTCACCGTCGCCCGCGAGGCCGGCGCATGACCAGCCTGCTTGCACCGGGCCTCGCCGATCCGCCGCACGACGCACAGCGCTTGTTCCGTAGCGTGCTCGATGCCTTCTCCCATCCCGGCCGCATCGTCGAGCTGCGCGACGCGCCCGCCGGGCCCGGCACACTCAGCCCCGCTGCGGCAGCCTTCCTGCTGACCCTCGCCGACCGCGAGACGCCGCTCTGGCTGGAGGCCGGCCTCGACAAGCAGGAAGTCCGCGACTTCCTGCGCTTCCATGCCGGCGCGCCCATCGTCTATGCGCGCGAGGCCGCGACCTTCGCCGTGATCATCGCCGGCGGTGGCAATCCCTTCGCCGGCTTCGCGATCGGCACCGACACCTATCCCGACCGCGCCGCCACGCTGGTGATCGAAGTGCCTTCGCTCGAGGGCGGTCCCGCCTGCACCTGGCGCGGCCCTGGCATCGACGGCGAGGCGCGCGTCGCGATCGACGGGCTCGGAACCAACTTCTGGCCGGCCTGGGCCGCCAACCAAGCGCTTTTCCCCTGCGGTGTCGACCTCGTCTTCACCTCGGGTTCCCAACTTGTCTCGCTGCCGCGCAGCGTCGCCGTGGAGGCCTGACCATGTATGTAGCGGTCAAGGGCGGCGAAACCGCCATCGCCCATTCGCTGGACCTCGTGGCCGACAAGCGCCGCGGCGATCGCGACGTATCAGAGCTTTCGCTGGAGCAGATCGACCAGCAGCTGGGCCTCGCCGTCGATCGCGTGATGACCGAGGGCTCCTGCTACGACCGCGGCCTCGCGGCGCTGGCGATCAAGCAGGCGCGCGGCGATCTCATCGAAGCGATCTTCCTGCTGCGCGCCTATCGCACCACGTTGCCGCGTTTCGGCGCATCAGAGCCGCTCGACACCAGCCGTATGGTCGCGGAGCGCCGCATCTCCTCGACCTTCAAGGACGTGCCGGGGGGCCAGGTGCTGGGCCCGACCTACGACTATACGCATCGCCTGCTCGACTTCTCCCTGGCCGCCGCGGGCGAACGTCCCGCTGCTGCGACCGCACCGGCCGACACCACCGACAGCCTGCCGCGCGTGGGCGACATCCTGCAGCGCGACGGCCTGCTCGAACCGCCGCCCGCTCCGGTCGAAAGCGAGGCGCAGGACCTGACGCGCCAGCCGCTGGTGCTGCCCGCCGACCGGCCGCTGCGCTTGCAGAACCTGGCGCGCGGCGACGAAGGCTTTCTGCTGGCCCTCGGCTATTCGACGCAGCGTGGCTACGGCAACAACCACCCCTTCGTTGGCGAGATCCGCTACGGCCACGTGCCGGTATCCTTCGTGCCGGAGGAGCTGGGCTTCGCCATCGAGATCGGCGAAGTCGAGGTGACCGAGTGCGACATGGTCAACCAGTTCGCCGGTTCGCACGACGTGCCGCCGCAGTTCACGCGCGGCTACGGCCTCGCCTTCGGCCATGCGGAACGCAAGGCGATGGCCATGGCCCTGGTTGACCGGGCGCTACGCGCCGACGAACTCGGCGAAGCGGCGACCTCGCCCGCCCAGGACGAGGAGTTCGTGCTGGCCCACAGCGACAATGTCGAAGGATCGGGCTTCGTGCAGCATCTCAAGCTGCCGCACTACGTCGATTTCCAGTCCGAGCTGGTGGTGGTGCGGGCCCTGCGCGCCGAAGTCGAGAAGCGCCGCGAGCAGATCGCTCTCAGCCAGGCCGCGGAGTGATCCATGCCTGACACCAACATCCAGGATGCCGCCTACAACTACGCCTATCTCGACGAGCAGACCAAACGGATGATCCGCCGCGCCATCCTGAAGGCCGTGGCGGTGCCGGGCTATCAGGTGCCGTTCGGCGGCCGCGAGATGCCCCTGCCCTATGGCTGGGGCACCGGTGGCATCCAGGTGACGGCCGCGATCATCGGCCGCGACGACACGCTGAAGGTGATCGACCAGGGCGCCGACGACACGACCAACGCCGTCTCGATCCGCCGCTTCTTCGCCAAGGTGGCCGAAGTCGCCACGACCACGCACACGCAAGAGGCGACCGTCATCCAGACGCGCCATCGCGTGCCCGAGACGCCCCTGACGGACGGCCAGATCCTGGTCTTCCAGGTGCCGATCCCCGAGCCGCTGCGCATGCTCGAGCCGCGCGAGACCGAGACGCGGACGCTGCATGCGCTGTCCGAGTACGGCGTCATGCAGGTGAGCCTCTACGAAAGCATCGCCCGCCACGGCCGCATCGCCAAGACCTACAACTATCCGGTGATGGTGAACGGGCGCTACATCATGAGCCCCTCGCCGATCCCGAAGTTCGACAATCCCAAGCTCGACCGCAGCCCCGCGCTGCAGCTCTACGGCGCCGGCCGCGAGAAGCGCATCTATGCCGTGCCGCCGCACACGCCGGTGAAGAGCCTCGATTTCGACGATCACCCCTTCGAGATCGAGACCTGGACGGAGTGCTGCGCACTTTGCGGCTCGAAGGAGAGCTTCCTCGACGAGATGATCGTCGACGATGCCGGCAAGCGCCTGTTCGTCTGCTCCGACACCGACTATTGCGAGGGAAGGCGATGAACGAGGCGCCGCTCCTCTCCGCCCGCGGCGTCACCAAGCGCTTCGGCGGCCGCACCGCCTGCCGCGACGTGAGCTTCGACCTGTGGCCGGGCGAGGTGCTGGGCATCGTGGGCGAATCGGGTTCGGGCAAGACCACACTGCTCAATTGCCTGGCCGGCCGGCTCATGCCCGACGGTGGCTCCGTTGCCTACGAGACGCAGTCCGCCGGCACCGTCGACGTGCATCACCTCTCCGAGGCGCGGCGGCGCCTGCTGGCGCGCACCGAATGGGGCTTCGTGAACCAGGATGCCCGCGACGGGCTGCGCATGGGCGTCAGCGCCGGCGCCAACATCGGCGAGCGGCTGATGGCCGTTGGGGCGCGCCACTACGGCGAGATCCGCCGCGAGGCTGTCGACTGGATGGCGAGGGTCGAGATCGATGCCGACCGCCTCGACGATCGCCCGACGACCTACTCCGGCGGCATGCGCCAGCGCCTGCAGATCGCCCGCAACCTCGTGAGCAAGCCGCGGCTGGTCTTCATGGACGAGCCGACCGGCGGCCTCGACGTCTCGGTGCAGGCCCGCATCCTCGACCTGTTGCGTGGGCTCGTCGGAGGTCTTCATTTGTCGGCCGTGCTGGTGACCCACGATCTCGGTGTCGCGCGGCTGCTGACGCACCGGCTGATGGTGATGCAGGGAGGCACGGTCGTCGAACAGGGTCTGACCGACCAGGTGCTCGACGATCCGCAGCACGCCTACACGCAAATGCTCGTCGCCTCGATCCTGCCGGTGTGAGCGCATGACCTCCTCCCAGCCCGCCCTCCGTGTCTGCGGCCTCACCAAGTCGTTCATCGTACACGCTCAGGGCGGTCTCTCGCTCCCCGTGCTGCGGGACGTGGCGCTGTCCGTCTCGCCCGGCGAATGTCTCGCGCTGGTCGGCCCGTCCGGCGCCGGCAAGAGCACCCTGCTTCGCTCGCTCTACGGCAACTATCGCGCCGACGGCGGCTCGATCCGCGTGCGCCAGGACGAGGCCTGGACCGAGCTGGTCGGCGCCGAGCCGCGCACCGTCCTCGACGTGCGTCACCGCACGATGGGCTTCGTCAGCCAGTTCCTGCGCGTGATCCCGCGCGTGTCTGCCGTCGATGTCGTGGCGGAGCCGCTGCTGCGGCGCGGCACCGAGCCTGCCGAGGCGCGGCGACGCGCGGAGTTCCTGCTGGGCATGCTCGGCATTCCCGCACGGCTGTGGTCGCTGCCGCCGGCGACCTTCTCCGGCGGCGAGCAGCAGCGCGTCAACATCGCGCGCTCGCTGATCGTCGACTACCCGATCCTGCTGCTCGACGAGCCGACGGCCTCGCTCGACGCCGCCAACCGCGACGGTGTGGTCGAGCTCATCCGCCAGCGCCGCGATGCCGGTGCCGCCGTCGTCGGCATCTTCCACGACACCGACGTGCGCGACGCCGTGGCGACCCGTGTCCATGAAGTCCTCCCCCCTGCCCAACCGGCCGGAGTTTCCCCATGAGCCTCGAAACCATCCTGACCAATGCCCGCGTCGTCACCGCCGATGCCGAGTTCGACGGCACCGTAATCGTGCGCGACGGCCGCATCGTGGAGATCGCCCAGGATCACTCCTGCGCGGCCGGCGCGATCGACCTCGAGGGCGACTATCTCGTGCCCGGCCTGGTCGAGCTGCACACCGACAACATGGAAAAGCACTTTGCGCCGCGCCCCGGCGTGAAGTGGCCGAGCGTCTCGGCCGTCATGGCGCACGACACGCAGATCAGCGCCGCCGGCATCACCACGGTGTTCGATTCGCTGGCGCTGGGCGACGTGCACGGCAAGTCGGACCGGGTCCAGAACCGCGAACGGATGATCGAGGCGGTCTGTGCCGCCACCGACCGGCGCATGACGCGCGCCGAGCATCGCATCCATCTGCGCTGCGAGATCACGGCGGACGACGCGGTCGAGGCCGTCGACAAGTGGATCGACCTGCCGCTGGTCGGCCTCGTGTCGATCAACGACCACACGCCCGGCCAGCGCCAGTTTCTCGATCCGGAGAAGCTGAAGCAATACTACAAGGGCAAGTACGCGATGACCGACGCGCAGTTCGAGGAATTCTCGGCCCGCGTCACCGAGCTGCACCATCGCAATGCCGTCCGGCATCGCAGCGAGATCGTCGGCCGCGCGCAGGTGCGTGCGCTGCCAATCGCCAGCCATGACGACGCAACGCACGGCCATGTGCAGGAAGCCGTCGCGAACGGCATGACCATTGCCGAATTCCCGACCACACTCGAAGCAGCCCAGGCCTCGCGCGAAGCCGGGATGGCCGTCCTGATGGGCGCCCCCAACTTCGTGCTGGGCGGCTCCCACTCCGGCAATATCGCGGCGATCGACCTGCTGCGCGCCGGTCATGTCGACATCCTGTCTTCGGACTATGTGCCGGCCAGCCTGATGGAGAGCGTGTTCAAGCTGCCCTCCTCCGGCATCGGGATCTCGCTGCCGCAGGCGGTGCGCCTCGCGTCGCTCAATCCGGCGCTCGCCGTCGGTCTCGGCGACCGCGGCGAGATCGCGCCCGAGCGCCGCGCCGACCTGGTGCGCGTGCGGACCGTCGACGGCGCCGCCGTCGTGCGCGCCGTGTGGCGCGAGGGCGATCGCGTCGTCTGAGCCGGGAGGTCGCGATGGAAGGCTCTCTGGTCTACGTCATGGGCCCGTCCGGCGCCGGCAAGGACTCCGTCCTCGGCCGCGCCCGCGCGTTGCTCCCGCCCGACGCGCCCGTCGTGTTCGCGCACCGCTACATCACCCGGCCGGCCGATACCGGAGGCGAGAACCATGTCGCGGTGACGCGCGCGGAATTCGCCATGCGCCGGGCCCATGGCCTGTTCGCCTATCACTGGGACGCCCACGGCAACGACTATGGCGTCGGCCGCGAGATCCATGACTGGCGGGCCGCCGGCCTGACCGTGGTGGTGAGCGGTTCGCGCGATCATTTCCAGCGGACCGGCGGTCTCGATTCGCAGGCCCGTCCCGTCCTGATCACGGCGCCGGCCGATCGCCTGAAGCAGCGCCTGGTCGGGCGGGGCCGCGAGAACGCCGCCGACACGGCGAAGCGACTGGAACGCGCCGAAGCCTACGAGATCGCCGATCCGCGTCTGGTGACGATCGTCAACGACGGCGCGCTCGACAAGGCGGCCGAAGCCTTCGTCAGGCTGCTCGCCACACTTGAGTGGTCAGGCGCCGTCCTCCGCCGAGCCTGAACCGCGCCAGCACAGTGAACGGCCGGCCCGGCGCCGGCTGCCGGAAGACGCAGAGATCGCGCACCGCCAGCGGCTGGCCGATGAAGGCCGTGAACCGATCGCGCAGCTCGTCCCGGAGGATCGCGCGTTCGGTCTGGTCCTTCACCCGGCTCGTGAGCGTCAGGTGGAAGCGCCCCTGGTCCATCACATAGGGATAGCCCCAGCGCAGCAGCAGCTCGTCCTGTTGCGTGCTCAGGCCTGCGGCTCGCCGCCGTGCCAGCTCGACCTCTCCGGCGGGCCGGCGGAAGGCATCGAACTCCGTGACGCAGCGGTCGGCGAGATCCTGAAGGGCGGCGCATCGTTCCGAAGGGACCAGGGCAAGAAAGTCACTCAGTTCCACCAGCGCGAGAGAGGGAATATCGACCTGCCGTTCCGTCGCGACAAACGAACCGACCGCGTCGAGCAGATCGCGTTCGGTGGCGCCGTCGGCCAGGGCCATCGGCGGCTTCAGCGTACCGTGGAAACCATAGAGCCTGGGATCTGCGAGCAGCCCTGACAGCCGCTCCCGGGAAATGCTGCCGACTGGAACGATGTCCCGCGTCTCGCCTGAATCCGGATTTCGACCGAGCCAGCGACTCGCGATGACCGCCAGCGCCTCTTCTGCGCGTGGCGCGTAGTAGAGCGCATAACGGGGCCGCTCGATGGACGCCTCGTTCATTTCCCTATTCCCGCGCGGCGGCCGATCATGGCGAAGCGAAGCTGGCTCGATACCATGTCGATGGCGGCCACTGTGACCAGGATCATCAGAATGATGAACGAGGTCTGCTGCAGCTCCAACGTGCGGATCGCCTCGGCCAGGTGCAGACCGATGCCGCCGGCGCCGACGATGCCGATGATGGTGGCCGACCGGGTGTTGGATTCGAAGTAGTACAGGACCTGGCTCGCCAGCACGGGAAAGACCTCGGGCAGGATGCCGAAGCGGATGCCCATGAGATGGCTGCCGCCGGTCGAGGCAATGCCTTCGCCCGGCTTGCGGTCGGCCGCCTCGATCGCTTCCGAGAAGAGCTTGCCGAAGCTGCCGATATCCGACGTCATGATGGCCAGCGCACCGGCAAAGGGGCCGAGCCCTACGACGTTGATCCAGATCAGCGCCCAGATGAGGATGTCGACGCTGCGGATCGTGTCGAGCGAGCGCCGAGCGAAGAAGCGCACGATGCGCTGGGCGGTGACGTTGCGGGCCGCCAGCAAGCCGATCGGCAGCGCGAGGACCGCCGCCGCCAGGGTGCCCAGCAGCGCGATGGCCACCGTCTCGATCAGCGCCATGCCGTAGGCTCGGGCGTGCGCCCATGACCCCGGGTCAGGCGGCACCATCAGGGCGGCGATCTCGAACAGGCGGCCCATGCCGGTCAGCAGCGTACCGCCGAAGAAGCCCAGCTCGCCCATGCCGAACAGGAGGAGCGCGAACAGAGCGGCGGCAATCCCGATCGTCGAGAGGCGCTGCCGGCTCCATCGCGTGAAATGCTCGGGGTAGCGCGCGCGAACGGCGTCCATCAGTTCTTTCCTTCGAGGCCGATCAGCCGGTGGCGCAGGATCGAGGTCAACGAGTCGATGACCGCCACGGTGAGCAGGATCAGCACCAGGATCGCGGAAACGTCCGAATAGTAGAACTTGCGGATGGCCTCGATCAGGTCCTGCCCGATGCCGCCGGCGCCGACGAACCCCATGACGGCCGCGCCGCGCACGTTGATCTCGAAGCGCAGCAGCGTGTAGCTGGCGAAGTTCGACAGGACCTGCGGCAACGCGCCGAAGCGCATCGCCACATGCCACGGCGCTCCGGTCGACGACACGCCCTCGACCGGCTTCATGTCGATGTTCTCGACGACCTCGGCGAACAGCTTGCCGAGCGCGCCCAGCGTATGGATGACGACCGCCAGCACGCCGGCCATCGGCCCGAGGCCGAACGCGATCACGAACAGCAGGGCGAAGACCAGTTCCGGCACGGTCCGGCACAGTTCGCAGAAGCGGCGCACGGTGAGGCGCAGCCAGCGGCGCGGCGCGACGTTGGCGGCGGCCAGGAAGGCGAGGCAGGCCGCCGACAGCGCGCCCAGGACCGTGCCGACATAGGCCATCAACAGCGTCTCGCCGAGCAGCCGCAGCCAGCGCGGAAAGCCCCAGAACCATTCCCCGAAGTCCGTCCAGACCGGCTGGCCGTTCTCGAGATGGAACAGGCGGACGATATAGCTCGGGAAGCGGTGGATGTTCTCGATGAACCTGACGGGAGAGACCTCGGCCGAGACCGAGGCCAGCAGAATTGCGATCACGACACACGCCACGAAGAGCAGCGTGTACCCGCGACGGCTGCGGACCGAGGCGTCGTAGGCCGTCATCAGCGGCCTCAACTGCGCCTCGGGCAGCCGGACGATCGTCGAACTCACGAGCGAGTCGGGCTCCGCAAGCCGTCAGGCGCCGATCAGCTCTTCTGCTTGCGCAGAGCGTCGATGAACCTGATCAGCTCGACGACCGGCTCGTAGGACGCGGCATCGACCTTGGTGAAGCCGCGATCCTTACCGTCGGAGAGCTTGTCGAACGCGGCCTTGGCCTTGGTCGGCGCCTCGTCGAAGGCTTTCCAGAGGGCGGCCTTGAGGTCCGGCGGCAGGCTGGCGAGATAGGCGAAGGGCGAGTTCGGGATCAGGTCCGACTTGTAGATGATGCGGAAGTCTTCCTGCTTGGCCAGGCCCTTGGACACCATGCGCGTCAGGTTCGAATCGTTCTCGGCGTTCCACCAGTTGGCGGCGACGTCGACCTGCCTCTGCTGCAGGGCGATGACCGCGTTCTCGTGGCTGCCGGTGTAGGTCACGCGGGCGAAGAAGGTCTCGGGATTGAGCTTCAGCTTGTTCAGCGCGAAGCGCGGCACGTTGTTGCCCGAGGTCGAGTTCGGGTCGACGAGGCCCAGATTCTTGCCCTTGAGATCGTCGATCGTCTTGTAGGGGCTGTCGGCGCGCACGTAGAAGACAGAGTAGTAGCCGATGGTGCCGTCATTGTTCACGGTGGTGGCGAATGGTTCGACCTTGACGCCCGTGACGATGGCGCGGGCGTAGGAAGCCGGGCCGTAGCCCGCAACGTGGATGCTGCCGTTGCGCTGGCCTTCGATGACCGCGGCATAGTCGTTGGCGACGCGCAGGGTCACCTTGGTGCCGAGCTGCTGGGCGAGATACTCCATGAACGGACCGTAACGCTCGGTGACGCCGGACGCGTTCTCGGCCGGGATCACGGCGAAGACGAGCTCGGGATAGGCGCTCTTCCACGACTGGGCGTGGGCGGTGCCGGCGAGAGCGAACGACGAGGCGGCCAGGGCGGCGCCCAGGGCGTGACGACGGGTGAGCATGCTTGTTCTCCTTGGATGAAGATCGATTGTCGGAAGATCAGGAGCCGGCGAGCGCAAACCCCGGCTGCGCCCCGGCCGGCAGGGCGACGGGCGCCGGCGCGGCATGACCCAGGACGTCGCCGGCCTCGAGCCCGTAGAGGTCGCGCGCGGTCTCTTCGGTGAGGGCGGCCGGAACGTCGTCGAACACGACGCGGCCGCCGGACATGCCGACCAGCCGGTCGCAATAGCCGCGTGCCAGGTCGAGACTGTGGAGGTTGCAGATCACGGTGATACTGAGATGGCGATTGATGTGCTGCAGCGCGTCCATCACCACCTGAGTGTTGCGCGGGTCGAGCGAGGCGATGGGTTCGTCGGCAAGCACGATGTCGGGCTGCTGGATCAGGGCGCGGGCAATGGCGACGCGCTGCTGCTGGCCGCCGGACAGGGTCTCGGCGCGCTGGCCGGCCATCCGGGCCATGTCGAGACTTTCGAGCGCCGACAGGGCCTGCGCCTTCTCGTCGTCGCTCCACATCTTCAGGAGCGCGCGGGTCGCCGGCAGGTGAAACGCGCGGCCCATCATGACGTTGGTCAGCACGTCGAGGCGGCCGGCGAGATTGAACTGCTGGAAGATCATGGCGCAGCGGGCGCGCCAGGCGCGCAGCGGGCGGCCGCGCAGCGCCGTGACGTCGGTGTCGCCGAACAGGATGCGGCCCGAGGCCGGGTCGCCCAGCCGGTTGATCATCCGCAAGAGGGTCGACTTGCCGGCGCCGGAACGGCCGATCACGCCGACCATCTGGCCGGCCGGCACGACAAGCGAGACACCGTCGACGGCAGGCTTGCCGCCGAAGCTCTTGGTAACGCCTTCCAGTCGAAGCATCCGGCCTCCAAACCCTATTGGGATTCGGTACCGGCCGCAGGCTTCGGCCACGCTACGCTTGGGTTACAGACCGAAGACAGATGGGGAGAAATTCGCGGAGGCTGAACCTGGAGCCGCCCGCGGCGTTGACCGCCGATGGGACGGGAAGGACGGAAAGCGTGATTTATATCGTGAGCTCGGTCTTGGCGATCGTGGCCATCACCTTTGCCGCGGCGTGGTTCGCGACGTTGCGCTGGCCGAACCGGACGCAGCAGTGGCAGGTCACTTTCTCCGCGCTCAGCGTGCCGCTGCTGTCAGTCGTGCTGTTCGTGGTCGCGGTGCTGGTGACCCTCGCCGACGCATCCAGCGTGCCCGAGCGCGGGACCGTGGGCATGGTGATCTTCTCGATGGTCTTCTTTCTGTTCTACGCAGTCGTGGCTGGACTCGTGGTTGGCATTCCGACGGCCATGATCGCGGTCAGGACCCTGCGCCGTTAGGCAGTGTCGGGCGATCGGACAGCACGCGGCTGGGCGCGTGCATTGCCCACTTCACCGATGCGTAGAGACCGAAGCCGATCACGAGCAGCAAGCCACCCATCACCACGAAGCCACCGGGCTCGTTCCCCCTGGGATAGAAATGCGCGGTCACCATGGCGGCGGCGATCACGGCCGCCATGAACCCCGCGACATGCGCGAGGAACTTCCAGCCAAAGACTCGTACAAAGCCGCCGCGCTCGTCTGCCGTCACGAGGATCGGCCGGCCGGTGCGATCCTGCCGGTAGACATAACCCGTGCGATGGGGCTGAAACTGCGTGGCCATCGCCCAGCCCAGGGCTTCGATGATGCTCATCGTCCCTGAAACGCACAGGCTGGGCAGGTCGTTCCGCCGCCAGAGTTCTGCGCGAACGACTTGCCGCTATTTGTGGCCGAGCAGGCGAAGCGCCTGCAGCATCGTCGGCGTCGGCATGCCGAGCGCGAGACTCTCGGGAGGCGCCGCCGCCGCCATCGCCCGATAGGCGGTGGCCAGCGCCTCGCCGTCGGCGAGGGAGGGCCAGGATTTCACCACGTCGAGGCCCGCCCGGATCATCCGGGGAGTCACGACGATCTCGCACGGTTCGTTCGCCTTCGATGTCATGCGCACACACTCACGCGTTGTTCGCAGCGACTATGTCGGCTGAAACTTACACCCCGCTTTCGAAACGTTGCGCACCGGCTGCATCACGGTTTCCCCGCGGCCGGCAGCGTCACCGTGAACGTCGAGCCCTCGCCGGGCACGCTCTGGATGTCGAGCCGGCCGCGATGACGGTTCACCACGTGCTTGACGATGGCGAGGCCCAGCCCGGTGCCGCCGAGCTGGCGGGAACGGGCGGCATCGACGCGGTAGAAGCGCTCGGTGAGGCGCGGCAGGTGCGAGGCCGGAATTCCGTCACCCTTGTCGCTGACGGCGATTCCCACGCGATCGGGGCCGGACGGCGCCGCGACCACGCGCACCTCCGTAGCCGGCCGCGCATACTTGACCGCATTGTCGATCAGGTTCTGGAACACGATGGTGAGTTCGTCGGAATCGCCGACGGCGCGCGGCAGGCCCGGTGCGATGTCGAGGACGATGGTCACGCTGCGGGACGAGGCCTTGAGCTGAAGCAGGTCGAGGACGGATCGAAGCACCGGCGCGAGGTCGACGGCGGCGGCCGGCCGCGCATGCTCGTGCTGCTCGATGCGCGACAGCATCAGGAGGTCGTCGACCAGGCGGCGCATGCGGTCGGCCTGCTCGGCCATGATGCCGAGGAAGCGCTCGCGCGCCACGGCGTCCTCGCGCGCCGGTCCACGCAGCGTCTCGATGAAGCCGGCCAGACCGGCGATCGGCGTCTTCAGCTCATGACTGGCATTGGCCACGAAATCGGCACGCATCCGCTCGGCGCGACGCAGCGCCGTGGTGTCGTGCAGCACGATCAGCGCCAGCGAGCCATCCGCCGCCGCGCGCGGCAGGCGGCGCAGGTGGGCGATCATGTCCAGCTCCGGCGGTCCGGCCAGCACCAGCTCGACCACGCTTTGCTCGGGTCGGGAGAAATTGCCGTCGGGCCCGGTCTCGAGCAGCGCGTCGATGGCCGCCAGGAGCTGCGGCTGGCGCAGCACCGTGGAGACGTCGCGTTCGGTGCCGCCGGGACTGCCCAGCAGGAGGGCTGCCGCCAGATTGGTGCGCACGATGCGGCGCTGCCGGTCGACTGACACCAGGGGATCGGGGAGGCCGTCGACGATCGCCTGCGCCGAAGCCGCGAGGTTGTCGATCGAAGCGCGCTGCCGGCGCCAGCCGGTCGAGAGGGTGGCAGCGGCGGTCGCGAGTTCCTCCGTCGCGGGCGCGAAGGAGAGGCGCGGCATCACCGGCTCGCGCTCGTCGGACAGTTCGCCCACGAAACGGGCGAAGCTCGCCAGGGAGTTCAGATAACGCTGGATCAGGAAGATCGTGACCAGCGCGATACCCGCCATCGCGATCAGCGTGCTGCGGCCCGACAGTTCTCCAAAGCCATAGAGGATCGCCAGCGCGCCCCATGACGGTGCCAGGGCGACGGCGTTGGCGGCCAGGGTGCGGCGAAGCGGGATCCCGTTGTCGGCCATGTCCCGACTATAGCGGGGTTAACTCATCCGCGGCGCGAAGAACCGTATACTTGCGAGCCCGAACACGAAGCCCGCGATGTGCGCCACCCAGGCGACGGATTCGCCGCCCGCCCCCGGCGTGCCGCCGAAGATGCCGAAGAAGACGTTGAGCCCGATCCAGATGCCGGCGACCGGCAGCAGCGACGTGAGGCTGCCGACATAGCGCATCAACATCAGCACGGCGCCGAAGACGCCGCTGATCGAGCCGGAGGCGCCGACCACCGGGTCGATCGAATCGGGATAGACCAGGATATGGACGAAGCCGGCGACGACGCCGCACATCAGATAGAAGAGCACGAATCGGCGCACGCCCAGCAGGCGTTCGACCGGCGCACCGAAAGCCGCGAGCGTCAGCATGTTGATGCCGAGATGCATCCAGCCGCCATGCAGGAACTGGTAGGTGATCGGCGCCACGATCAGGGAGAAGAGGTCGCGGCCGCTGTCGGTCGTGTAGGCGGCCGGCACCAGGCCGAACTGCAGGATGATCTCCTGGTCGGCCTGTTCGCCCAGAAGCTGGCGCAACAGATGGACAGCGACGTTGATGCCGATCAACCACAGCACGGCGGGCGGCAGGTTGATCGCCCGCTCGCCCGTTCCGCGCCCCCCGGGGAGGCGGCGCTCGTCGTCGTCGAATGGCATGCGCCGGTCCCGTTGGGTCAGGTGACGTCAGGTCAGCTCTTCGGACCGCCCTGGCCCAGGGCACGCAGGCGCAGCCTGAGTGCATTGAGCTTGATGAAGCCCTCGGCGTCCCGCTGATTGTAGGCGCCCTGGTCTTCCTCGAAGGTCACGTGCTGCATGGAGTAGAGCGACACGGGCGACTTGCGGCCGACGACCGTGGTGTTGCCCTTGTAGAGCTTGAGACGCACCGTGCCGGTGACGTTCTCCTGGCTCTTGTCGATCAGCGCCTGCAGCATCTCGCGCTCCGGCGAATACCAGAAGCCGTAGTAGATCAGCTCGGCATACTTCGGCATCACCTCGTCCTTGAGATGGCCGGCGCCGCGGTCGAGCGTGATCGATTCGATGCCGCGATGGGCGGCGTACAGGATCGTGCCGCCCGGCGTCTCGTAGATGCCGCGGCTCTTCATGCCGACGAAGCGGTTCTCGACCAGATCGAGGCGACCGATACCGTTGGCCTTGCCCAGCTCGTTGAGCTTCGTGAGCAGGGTCGCGGGCGACATCCTGACGCCATCGATGGCGACGGCGTCGCCCTTCTCGAACTCGATCTCGATATAGGTCGCCTTGTCCGGCGCGGCCTCGGGCGAGATGGTGCGCTGGTAGACCATCTCATCCGCCTCTTCCCACGGATCCTCGAGGATCTTGCCCTCGCTGGAGGAGTGCAGGAGGTTGGCGTCGACCGAGAAAGGCGCCTCGCCGCGCTTGTCCTTGGCGATCGGAATCTGGTGCTTCTCGGCGAACTCGAGCAGCTTGGTGCGCGAGGTCAGCTCCCACTCGCGCCACGGCGCGATCACCTTGATGTCGGGCTTCAGCGCATAATAGGACAGCTCGAAGCGGACCTGGTCGTTGCCCTTGCCGGTGGCGCCGTGACAGACCGCGTCAGCGCCTGTCTTCAGCGCGAGGTCGATCTGGTGCTTGGAGATCAGCGGCCGGGCGATCGAGGTGCCGAGCAGGTACTGGCCCTCGTAGAGCGCGTTGGCGCGGAACATCGGGAACACGAAGTCCTTCACGAACTCCTCGCGCACGTCCTCGATGAAGATGTTCTCGGGCTTGATGCCCAGCAGCTCCGCCTTCTTGCGGGCCGGCGACAGTTCCTCGCCCTGGCCAAGATCGGCGGTGAAGGTCACCACCTCGCAGCCATAGGCCGTCTGCAGCCACTTCAGGATGACCGACGTGTCGAGACCGCCGGAATAGGCCAGGACGACCTTCTTGATCTCGCCCTTCTTGTAGGGCCCGGTATAAGAAACGCTCATGCTGGCCGCTTTCATGTCGATTCGGTAAAGGCGCGCGGAATATAGCGGTCGACCCCGATGGGGCAAGCGCGCCGCAAAGCCGCTACAATCGGGGTGAGGAGTACGATTCCATGGTTTCCCCCCTCGATCGCCTGTCCTACGCCGCCCAGCAGACGGCCCGGGTCGCCTGGTATGCCGGCCACTACGCGGCCGGCCGGCGGCTGCTGAAGCCCATGCCCAAGCCCGACTTTGCCGTCGGGCCGACGCCCGGCCGGGCGGAACTGACCGCAGACATGCGGGCACTGTTCCAGCGCGAATGGCGGGACGTGGCCGCCGGCCTTTATCCGGCGCCACGCCTTCTGGGACCGGAACCGGCGGAATTCCTGCGTCGCAGCCTGCTCTATTTCCGCGATTTGCCGCAGGTCGACGCACGCCGGCACGGCACGCTCGACGACGAACTGCCGCCCGGCACCCAGGCCGACGGCCTGCCCGACTACTACCGGCAGAATTTCCACTTCCAGAGCGACGGTTGGCTCTCCGACCATTCGGCCGCCCTGTACGACACGCAGGTCGAGGTCCTGTTCACCGGCGCCGCCGACGTCATGCGCCGCCGCGCGCTGGCGCCGATCGCGACCTGGCTTGCCGGCCGCAACCAGCGCGACGTCCGCGGCCTCGACGTCGGCTGCGGCACCGGCCGCCTGCTCGCCGCCCTGCACGGCGCGTGGCCCGGCATGAGGCTCACTGGCATCGATCTCAGCAAACCCTATCTCGAGGAGGCGCGCCGCCTGATCGGCCGCACGGCGCGTGTGAAACTCGAAGAAGCCGCCGCCGAATCGCTGCCGTTCGACGAGGCGAGCCTCGATCTCGTCGTCTCGTCGTTCCTGCTGCACGAGCTGCCGAAGGAGATCCGCGCCAGCGTCATCGCCGAGATGGCCCGCGTCGTGAAGCCCGAGGGCCTGGTCGTGATCGTCGACTCGCTGCAGAAGGGCGATCGCCCCGACTGGGACGGTCTGCTCGACCTCTTCCCCCACTATTTCCACGAGCCGTATTACGCGGAGTACACGACCGGCAGCCTCGACGATTGGTTCGGCGCGGCCGGGCTTCGTCCGGTATCGAGCGAGAACGCCTTCCTGTCGAAGATCGCCGCCTTTACGCGCTGAGAGCTTCAATGGAGCACGCCGCTCCAGTGGCGCTCCAATGCCGGCTTTGCACGTCAGGGCTCTATCACCACGGGCTTCGCCTGCAACTTGGTCGCGCGACGACGCAAGGTCCGGTCGAACGTGACGAAACAATCGGCATGAACGCTCGACGCGAGGTGAACGGAGTCGGCGAGATCCATGCCGTGGCGGAACCAGTCGACAGCCCGTGCAACGGCCGCCGCATCCTCGACCTCTACATTCGCCGTGTCCAAAATCGTCTCTATCGCCAACGCGATCGAGGCTCTGGATGCCTCATAGACGCCGCGCATCACCCACTCGAACTCGACGAGGACACTCTTCGGAACGAAGACCGTATCGGCCGCCAACGCCCGTCGTGCGGCGCCGACCTGCTCTGCGTCGTCCTGGGCGAAAAGCCGGACGATGAGGTTAGTATCGACCGCGCGCATGCCCGCGCCGGGCTTCCTTTACGATCGCGGCGTTCATTTCCTCGATCGTGCGGGACGGGCCCTTGTATTCGATGATGCCAGCCCAGTGGTCGATCGTGAGCTTCTTCTTCTCCGCGACCGGCCTGAGCAGGACCCCGTCGGGCCGATCCTCGACGATCAGCCGCGTGCCGTCTTTCCAGGCGTGCTTGTCGCGAATCGCCTTGGGCAGGACGACTTGTCCCTTTGTCGAAACCCTGGTTTCCATCCTCGTATCTTACCGGTAAGACCGGAAAGGGTCAAAGGCGTACGCGCTCGCCTTTTTGTCGTGCGCTGGCGCTCTTGAGCTGGCCGCAGGCGGCGGAGATGTCGCGGCCGCGCGGCGTGCGAACGGGGGCGCTGAGGCCGCCATCGTTCACGATCTCGGCGAAGCGATGGATGCGGTTGTTCGAGCTGCACTCGTAGGGCGCGCCCGGCCAGGGGTTGAACGGGATCAGATTCACCTTGGCGTGGATCGGCTTCAGGAGGCGCACCAGTTCGCGCGCATCGGCGTCGCTGTCGTTGACGCCCTTCAGCATCGCGTATTCGAAGGTGATGCGGCGGCTGTTGCGCGCGCCGGGATAGTCGGCGCAGGCCTTCAGCAGCTCGGCGATCGGCCACTTCCTGTTGATCGGCACCAGCGTGTCGCGCACCTCGTCGCTGACGGCATGCAGCGACACCGCGAGGTTGACGTCGAGCGCCTCGCCCACTTTCGGGATCATCGGCACGACGCCGGAGGTCGAGAGCGTGATGCGGCGTCGGCTGAGCGCAATGCCCTGGTCGTCCATCACGATCTTGAGCGCCGTGACGACATTGTCGAAATTGTAGAGCGGCTCGCCCATGCCCATCATGACGATGTTAGACAGCATGCGCTGGGCATCGGCGGTCGGAGTCGGCCACTCGCCGTAGCTGTCG